>NZ_FMTR01000004.1:0-356628 GCF_900100135.1 Pseudomonas sp. NFACC05-1
GACATCAGCGTCTGTTCGGTCCGCCAGGCTTCGTCGAGGGTGATGGCGGGATGGAAGCTCTGGTAGTCGACGGCGATCAGGTGGCGCTGCTCGTAACGCAGGCGCAGGGCGCGCCCGGCGCCGTTGTCCAGGCGGCTGATGTCGCCATGGATGTTGCGCTGCAGCGTCAGGCGGTTGTCGTAGCGGTCGCTGAGGGCGGTCAGGTGACCGTCGCGAAAGTGCAGAAACGGGGCGTTTTCGCCGGGCTGGGCGACGATCAGTTCGTCCGGCTCGGCCCCCAGGTAGATCGCCGCGCGGGCCAGGCTGTTGTGGATGGCCGGACGCTGGGCGTTGGGCAGGGGAAACGTCGTACGGCGGTTTTCCTGGTCGACCCAGGTGACCTGCTCGCTCTCAAGCTCCAAGCGATGGGCCAGGGCATGGCTCCAGCCGCGCCCGAGGCCGACGTCCAGGTCCACCGCGCTGGTGCGGTACAAACGGGTGAAAACAAACGGCAAGCGGCCATCGAGGGTGCCATCGTCGAGGGTCAGCAGTTCTTCGCCGGTGACCATCGACACTGGGCAGCCGCTGGTCTGGGTCTGGGCCGCGGTGTCGGCGCTGTCGCCGTTGGGGTTTTTCGACTGGGCGGGGGCGTCGTCGTGGGGTTCGTGTTTTTTCAGCGTGGTGTTGCGCTGTGCATCCCAGCGCAGTTGCATCCGGCCCTTTTTCACGCCGGCCGCGATACCGCGTGCCGCCACGGTTTTGTAGCGGTCCACGTAGGTCATGAAACCGTTGACCACTGCAAAGATCGCACCGATGAAACGCTGCAAGGCGCCCAGCAGGCGCGCGCCCACATTCCCCAGGCGCATCGACAGATAAGCGATACCGGCACCCGCCCCGGTGAAGGTCAGGACAACACCAATCAACAGGTCGATCAACAACTGGACCGTCGCCCTCGACAAGGCTTCGGCCGTTTCGCCGGCAACCTCACTGGGCGGCAACATATCCAACCAGAGGCTGGCGGTGCGCACCAACAGGCACAGCGCCGCTTCGTCGCTGGCCAACAGTTGCAGCTTGGCCATCACCCGCGGTGTTTTTTTCGCCAGGTCCTCCAACTGCCTGGCGCTTTCGCCCAACCGCTCAACAAACTGACCGGGATCCTTGAGGATGTCCGAGAGCAAACTGATGCTGTCCCACACACTTTCAATCGCCGCCCAACTGCCGGCGAGCAACCCGTTGCCCACCGCCGCCGCCGAAGTCGACAACGATTGTTGTGCCCATCGCGGCTTGAAGCCCTGCCACTCACCGCGCAACCAGTCCGTCAGATTGGTGGTCAAGCCATCGTAGGAAGAAAACAGATTCGCGATTTGCTTGGCGGACACCTCTCCCTGAACGTGAACACGATAGGATTTGCCCGCCTCCCCCATGAAGGTTCCCAGGCCGTGGGCATCCAGGGTGACCGGCGTGACCTCGCCGCTGGCCACATCCACCACGTCCACCACAATGTCGCCCAGTGGGATGTCGTATACCGATTCGAACTTGCTTTCGATCGTCATCGGCCCGCCCTTGGGACACTGGACGACCGTGGAGAGGAAGTCATCATCGCCGGTGCTGACAGCGGTGGTGCTGTCGCCAAAGCGGATCAACCGCTCCATGCCCATAAGCGAGGGCAAGTCAGCCATGTGACTGGCTCGATCCGCCGCTCGGCTGTACCAGCGCTCGAGTTGCTCGCGATAGACCGAAAGGGTGTCTTTGAAGCTGTCGAGTTCCTGCTCGATTCGGCTCACCTGATCCATCAGGACAGGGCTCGCTCAAAGGCCGGCAGGAAAAAACGATCGAACATGGGCAGACGTCTCGCAGCACTCAGGGAGCGCGAGACTTTGCCGGGGATGACTGGGGAATTAAGTCAGGGGGAGGAGACAGAGCCCGTAGGGCGATTCGCTAAATTCGTCTGACCTGCACAACGAATCGCCAGTGGATAACCCTAGAGATCGCGAGCTTCAAGTGATTTGAGCTTGATTTCGGCCAGCGGATGCCCGGCTTTCGCCGCCAAGGTCCACCAACGCGCCGCTTCAACCGGGTCCGGCGCCTTGCTGGCTGTGCCGGCCAGGCTGATCACGCCAACCTGGTAGGCGGCCTTGCCATCACCGGCCAATGCCGCCAGCCGCAACAGGCGAATCCCTTCTTCCCGGGCGCCCAGCCCTTGGCCGCGAAACGTGAGGATATGCCCATAGAAGCTTTGCGCACCGACGTCGCCCAAGTTCGCCATGCGAGAGAACTGCCCCTCGAGCCAGGCCCAGCCACGCGGCTGACGGACGAACCAGGACCAGTGAAACAACCGACGCGCCAGCCAGTAACCGGCCCGCGCCTTGAATCGCCAGAGCACTCAGGCCTCCGCCGACTCGGGGTACTCGTATTCAAATACCCGGACCACTTCCGAAGCGTGCCAGGAAGCAGCGGCCACGCCATCGGAAGGCCCGGAAAAGCGCCCCAGGCGTTCTACACATTCGAAAAACCCCGTGCGCGGCAACCGACTGGCACCCTGGCTGATCACCAATGAACTGCGCAGCGGCTGTTCCGCCCGGGCGTCCAGCGCCGCCAGGTGTTCAAGGGCCGCAGTCAAGGTCTGCATGGCCGGGCTGGGCAGCTGCAGACGCTCCAGCAACGCGCGGTAGGTCAATAAATGCCGCTGGCGGCGCGCCTGGTCCAACTCACCCAACAACCCATCCCAATGCTGCCGACTGATGCGTACGCTCACGATTCTTCCCTCCAACCCGGCACCGTCAACTCCCAGGCCAGACTGCGCCGAATCGCGGCATCGGGCTGACGCTCGCCGCTCTCGATCAAGGCCAGATAAGACGGGCTGATACCTACCGTGCGGGCCAGCGCCTCGATGGCGATGCCCTTCCCTTCGCGTAAACTGCGTAATTGATCCAGGCCAGGGAGAACCTGGCCCGGTGCCGCCGCGTGACGGACTGTCGCTTCGCGCGGCGGAGCTTGATCGATGCCTGCTGCCTTCAACAACGACTGGTACTGATCCCACGGCAAAACCGCGTATTCGGGCTCTCCGTCACGTGTGATTATTTGAATATCCATGTCTACCCCGTAGGACAACAACACTTAGCGAGACAGCCTTTTTTCTTAGAAGTGTAATCCTAATACCGGCTAAGGTCGCGGGGCGATGAATTCTCTGGGGCAAGTGCTACCGAATCAGGTTTTTTTCTGACCTTGGAGTTGAAGTTGTTCCGGGGTATCGGGAAGCCTTTCGACCTGGGCAAGCTTTTCGGGCGACTGCCGATAACGCCAGGCGCGGAAAGCCTCGAGTTCAGCGTCGAGGGTTTTCATGACCCAGGCCAGCACGGCGATATCGTCGAACATGCCAAACATCGGCAAGATATCTGGAATCGCATCCAAGGGGCTGAGGAAATACATGAGCCCTGCCACCACCGACAGCATCGACTTGGCGCTGACAGCGCGGTATTCGCCCCGCCAGTAGGCCAGGCACAAGGCCTGCAACAGATGCAGGTCCTCCTTGAGTTTGCCCAGTCGTCCGCCCTCCCGGGCACCTTTGCTGGCGACGGCGAACAGCAACGTAGGCAATCGACCGCGGGCCAGCAGGCGGCCTGCCAAGGGCAGAAATCGCGCAAAATTCCACGGGGCCTTCATTTTTTCTCCGACTGAAATGTTATCCACACAAATTGTGGATAACCTTGTGAACAGAGCTGCATTTCACCGCTGAAGCCCCCGTTTCATAAGGGCCCGGCTTAGATCGGGCGTTTTTTACTCACATAAAAAAACCCAATATTTCATTGACTTGACCGGCTGACTGCGTCTAGCACAGCGCCTGTAATGCCTATGACTATACCCTGCATCGTGCGTTCGGTTTTTTTGCCATTTTGCCGCAGCCCAGATGCGACAACGCCCCGCATGAGCGAGGCGTTGGCGTTATAGCAGACGCGATTACTTGGCTGCGTCTTCTTTTGCCGGATCCTTGATCGCCAGCAGTTCCAGGTCGAACACCAGGACCGAGTTGGCCGGGATTGCCGGGCTCGGGCTCTGGGCGCCATAGGCCAGGTCGCTCGGGATGTACAGCTTGTACTTCTCGCCGACGTGCATCAGTTGCAGGCCTTCGACCCAACCCGGGATCACGCCGCTGACTGGCAGGTCGATCGGGCTGCCACGTTCAACGGAGCTGTCGAACACAGTGCCGTTGGTCAGCTTGCCGGTGTAGTGAACAGTCACTACGTCGGTCGGCTTGGGCTGTGGACCGTCGGCTTTCTTGACCACTTCGTACTGCAGGCCGGAAGCGGTGGTGGTAACACCGGCTTTCTTGCCGTTTTCTTCGAGGAATTTCTTGCCGGCGGCTGCCGACTCTTCGCTCATCTTGGCCATGCGCTCTTCGGCACGTTTTTGCAGCGCGGCAAAGGCTTCGACCAGTTCTTCGTCTTTCAGCTTCTGTTCTTTCTTGCCGACGGCATCTTCGATGCCCTGGGCGACCGCTTTGGAGTCCAGGTCATCCATGCCTTCCTGAGCCAGGCTCTTGCCCATGTTCAGGCCAATACCGTAGGAAGCTTTCTGCGCCGGGGTCTTCAGCTCTACGCTGGTCTGCGAGTCGCAACCCGCGAGTACCAGGCCAACCAGGGCCACCGCCGCCGCCAACCGATGCTGTTTCATGCTATTTCCTTGTTCATGCGCCTAAAGGGCAATCGAATAAAGCCGCGAGCTTATCAGGCGGCCACGACCAATGGCTACCGGCATGTGAGCCACAAAGTCATGATAAGTTCAGGTCCGCAAACGCTTTTTAAGCCTGGACGAATGAAGCATCTGTCATCTGTTACGTACAGGGACAAATTGCCGCTCCCCTACAGGCCAGAGGTAATGGCCACTTGCCCGCCGCGCAGCACTGAGGCATAAGGGCTTATCAAAAAAACAAGGACGTTACCGTGCGCCTTCTCTCTCGCATCCTCTTGCTGCTCCTCGCGCTGCTGATCATTGTCGTGGCCGTGGTGCTTTATTACGTCGCCAATCCTCGCTTGCCGTTCTACACGCCCGTCGAACAGGTGAATTACCTGGACCAATGGAGTGCCGCCGAGCGCCAGACGTATTACTTCACGCCCCAGGGCACCCAGGTCAAAGGCCTGCGCTACGACTGGTTCACCGCCCTCGAATTACCGTTTTCGCAACAACGCTTCGCATCGCCCGAGTACCTGGCGCGCTTTGGGTTCCTGGTCGATCCGGCGCAGAAAGCCTCGTCGGCCAATCCTGGCAACTTGCCGGTAGGGTTTGCGCGGCACCAGAACCCGGGCAGCACCGAGCAGTTCCTGGATATCACTTGCGCGGCGTGCCATACCGGCGAATTGCGCTTCAAGGGCCAGGCAATACGGATCGACGGCGGCACGGCTCAGCACGTGCTGCCCTCCAGTGTTCCTACATTACGCGGTGGCAGTTTCGGACAAGCATTGGTCGCCAGTCTGGCGTCTACCTACTACAACCCTTGGAAATTCGAGCGCTTCGCCCGCAAAGTGCTGGGCAAGGACTACGAAGCCCGCCACGAGGAATTGCGCAAGGCCTTCAAGGCCTCCCTGGACACGTTCCTGCGGGTGGCCTGGAACGACACCCATCGTGGCCTCTACCCCACCGAAGAAGGGCCTGGCCGTACCGACGCCTTCGGTCGTATCGCCAATGCCAGCTTCGGCGACGCCATTTCGCCGCAAAACTACCGGGTGGCCAACGCCCCCGTGGATTACCCGCAGTTGTGGGACATATGGACATTCGACTGGGTGCAGTGGAACGGATCGGCCCAGCAACCGATGGCCCGCAACGTCGGTGAGGCGTTGGGGGTCGGCGCCACGCTGAATTTCTTCGACGCCCAAGGCAAACCGCTGCAGGGCGATGCGCGATACCCCTCCAGCGTGCGTGTGCGCGACTTGAACAAGATCGAAGAGACCCTGCAACTGCTCAAACCGCCTGTATGGCCGCAAGCGCTACTGGGCCCAATCGACAAACCGCTGGCCGCCAAGGGCCGGGCACTGTTTACCGAAAACTGCGCCGGCTGCCATGTACCCAAGGTGGTCCAAGGGCCCGACAGGCCGGTCCAGCAATTGCACATGCTGCCCGTGCAGGTGATCGGCACCGACCCGGGCACTGCCAATAACATCGCCGATCACCGCTTCGACCTGACCAGCCTGCAGTGGGATCCGGCCGAGCTGGCGAAGCTGGAAGTGCAACTGCACCCGAGCCCAACAGAACCGCTGGACCTGAGTCAACTCTCGGTCGCCAAAGGCCTGGCCTACGTTACGGCATTCGTCGAAAACCGCGCTTACCGCGACGCCGGCGTCACCCCCGCCGAGCGCCCGGCGCTGGACGGTTTCGGCTTGCCCATCGGCGTACGTGAAATGCGCGCCTACAAAGCCCGGCCACTGGCGGGTGTCTGGGCCACGCCACCGTTCCTGCACAACGGCTCGGTGCCGACGATCTATCAACTGCTGTCCCCCCAGGATGAGCGCGCGACCACGTTCTATAAAGGCAACTTCGAATACGACCCGCGCCACCTGGGCTATCGCACCGAAGCCTTTACCAACGGTTTTCTCTTCGATACCCGCATTACCGGCAACCACAACAGCGGCCATGAATTCCGCGCGGGCGAGCGAGGCAATGGCGTCATTGGCCGCTTGCTGCAACCACAGGAACGCTGGGCCTTGCTGGAGTATTTAAAGGTGCTGGGCGGGCCATTGGAGTCGCAACTGTAATGATGAACCCCACAGGTAAAAGGAAGTTTCAATGTTGATCACGCTCTGGCTGCGCCTCGGTGCCTTTTTGGGCAAGACGCTCCTGTGGCTGCTGGGCATCGGGCTGCTCGGCTGGGCACTGTCCACAGCCTGGTTTGCCTGGCAACACAAGGGGCCGGTCCCGGACAAGGAACAGGTGGCGCCCGGCGAAGCGGCCATGACCCAGGACATCATCCAGACCGCTATTCGCATCGTCGATCAGCACCGCGAAAGCACGCGTTATCTGCGCGATGCCCACGCCAAGGCCCACGGCTGTGTCATGGCCGAAGTCCAGGTGCCGAGCGACCTGCCGGCACCGTTGCGCCAAGGGGTATTCGCCGAGCCGGGGAAGGTCTGGCAGGCGACGATTCGCCTGTCCAACGGCAATGCCTATCCGCAGTTCGACAGCCTGCGCGATGCACGGGGGATGGCGATCAAGCTGACGAACGTACCGGGCAAGCAACTGCTCGCTGATCGGCAATCACAAGGTGAGCAGGATTTCGTGATGTTCAACCATCCGAACTTCTTTGTCAGTGATGTCGCCGAATATCGTCAGAATGTGGCGGCTCAGGCTGACGGGAAAAAGGCGATGGCCTTTTTTCCGAGCCTCGACCCGCGCAGTTGGCAGATTCGGCATTTATTCATCGCCCTGGCGACCCTCTCACCGCCACCGGCCAGTCCGACCCAGACCACTTATTTCTCGGTATCGCCCTATAAGTTCGGTGAGGCCAACGCCAAGTTTCGCGTCGCACCGGATCCGGACAGTTGCCCAAGCTACACCTTGCCGGCCCAGAACCAGGACCTGCCGAACTTCTTGCGTAGCGCATTGAACCAGCAGTTATCCACAGACCGGGTGCCGGCGTGTTTTGTCTTGCAGATCCAGCGCCAGGATCCGAGCAAGTACATGCCGATCGAAGACACCAGTATTGAATGGCAGGAAAGTGATGCGCCGTTCGAGACCGTGGCACGGATCAAGGTTCCGGCTCAGGATTTTGATACGCCCAAGCTGAACCTGGCTTGTGATAATCAGTCGTTCAATCCTTGGTTCGGCATTGAGGCGCATCGGCCTATTGGTGGGATCAATCGCTTGCGTAAAGCGGTGTATGAGGCGGTCAGCGATTACCGTCACAGCCGTAACGCCGAGCAATAGAGGCAGGCAAATGCCAGACAGCAAAAAGCCCGCTCAATGAGCGGGCTTTTTGTTGGTACCTGGCGTTCAGCATTCCAGATAACCGAATATGGCGCAGCGGACGGGACTCGAACCCGCGACCCCCGGCGTGACAGGCCGGTATTCTAACCGACTGAACTACCGCTGCGCGTAACACTGAAAGTTTGGTGGGTGATGACGGGATCGAACCGCCGACATTCTGCTTGTAAGGCAGACGCTCTCCCAGCTGAGCTAATCACCCTTCACTTTCGATGCGGGGCGCATTCTCTCACAGTTTTTCTTAACGTGCTGATTTAATTAGCAAATTCAGCAAAAAAACATGAGCAACGCACACCACAGGAACTGCAAACAGCAAAAAGCCCGCGTGAGCGGGCTTTCCGTGGTGACCTGGCGTTCAGTGTTCCAGGTAACCGAATATGGCGCAGCGGACGGGACTCGAACCCGCGACCCCCGGCGTGACAGGCCGGTATTCTAACCGACTGAACTACCGCTGCGCGTAACACGTTGAACGAATGGTGGGTGATGACGGGATCGAACCGCCGACATTCTGCTTGTAAGGCAGACGCTCTCCCAGCTGAGCTAATCACCCTTCGCTTTCGGTGTGGCGCGCATTCTACGGAGCACTCTTTAAGCTGGCAAGCACTTTTTAAATTAATTTTTTCAGGCCTTCCAAAGGCTTAGCGAAGGGTTGGCCTATGGCGCCGCGAAGAGAATAATGCCCCCCTTTGTATAAAGGAGAGACTCACCCCATGTGGTTCAAAAACCTGCTTATCTATCGCCTGACCCAAGATCTGCCTTTTGATGCCGAGGCGTTGGAAACTGCACTGGCCACCAAACTGGCGCGTCCATGTGCAAGCCAGGAGTTGACCACTTACGGTTTCGTCGCGCCGTTTGGCAAAGGCGAAGACGCGCCATTGGTGCATGTCAGCCAGGATTTCCTGCTGATCGCCGCGCGCAAGGAAGAACGCATCCTGCCGGGCAGCGTCGTACGCGATGCCTTGAAGGAAAAGGTCGAAGAGATCGAAGCCGAGCAAATGCGCAAGGTCTATAAAAAGGAACGGGACCAGCTCAAGGATGAAATCATCCAGGCGTTCCTGCCGCGCGCGTTCATCCGTCGCTCGTCCACCTTCGCCGCCATCGCGCCGAAACAGGGCCTGATCCTGGTGAACTCCGCCAGCCCGAAACGCGCCGAAGACCTGCTGTCTACCCTGCGCGAAGTGATCGGCTCGCTGCCGGTACGTCCACTGACGGTAAAAATGGCCCCGACCGCCACCATGACCGACTGGGTCAAGACCCAGAAAGCCGCGGACGATTTCTTCGTGCTCGATGAATGCGAACTGCGCGACACCCACGAAGACGGCGGCATCGTGCGCTGCAAGCGCCAGGACCTGACCAGCGACGAAATCCAGCTGCACCTGAACACCGGCAAGGTCGTCACGCAACTGTCCCTGGCGTGGCAGGACAAGCTGTCCTTCGTGCTCGACGACAAGATGGTGGTCAAGCGCCTGAAGTTCGAAGACCTGCTGCAGGACCAGGCGGAACAGGACGGAGGCGACGAAGCCCTTGGCCAACTGGACGCCAGTTTCACGCTGATGATGTTGACGTTCGGCGAGTTCCTGCCGGCGCTGGTTGAAGCCTTGGGTGGGGAAGAGATTCCGCAGGGGATCTAAAGGCTGTTGATCTCTAGTGTGGGAGCGGGCTTGCTCGCGAAGACTGACTGACATTCAACGATGATGTTGACTGACACTCCGCTTTCGCGAGCAAGCCCGCTCCCACATCGGGTTTTGTGGTGTTTTTAATAATAAGGATCAGGTCATGCGCGCATTGGCTGCATTGAGTCGCTTTGTCGGCAATACCTTCGCTTACTGGGTGCTGTTTTTCGCGGTACTGGCATTCCTGCAACCGCAGTGGTTTGTCGGCCTGAAAATCGCCATCGTGCCGCTGCTGGGCCTGGTGATGTTCGGCATGGGGTTGGCGCTCAAGCTGGAAGACTTCGCCGAAGTGGCCCGCCATCCTGGCCGCGTAGCCTTGGGGGTGGTTGCCCAATTCGTGATCATGCCCGGCACGGCATGGCTGCTCTGCCAAGTTTTCAACCTGCCGCCGGAGATCGCCGTCGGTGTGATCCTGGTGGGTTGCTGCCCGAGCGGCACGTCGTCCAATGTCATGACCTGGCTGGCGCGCGGTGACCTGGCCCTGGCCGTGGCGATTTCCGCCATCACCACCCTGCTTGCCCCTCTGCTGACCCCAGCGCTGATCTGGCTGCTGGCCTCGGCCTGGCTGCCGGTGTCGTTCTCGGCGCTGTTCTGGTCGATCCTGCAAATCGTACTGGTACCGATCGCGCTGGGCATCATTGCCCAACGCCTGCTGGGTGCCCGGGTTCGTCATGCCATAGACGTGCTGCCGCTGATATCGGTGGTAAGCATCGTGATCATTGTGGCGGCGGTGGTAGCGGCCAGTCAGGCGAAGATCGCCGAATCCGGCCTGCTGATCATGGCCATTGTGATACTGCACAACAGCTTCGGTTATCTGCTGGGGTATTTCACCGGGCGTTTGTTCAGCCTGCCGTTGGCTCAGCGCAAGACCTTGTCGTTGGAAGTCGGCATGCAGAACTCCGGCCTGGGCGCGGCGTTGGCCAGCGCGCACTTTTCGCCACTGGCGGCGGTACCCAGCGCGCTGTTCAGCGTCTGGCACAACATTTCCGGGGCCCTGCTCTCGACGTACTTCCGGCGCATGAGCGAAAAACAGGACCGTGAACTACAGGCCCGTCAAGCGGCGGACTGAAGGAGAATCTTGACCGACTCGTCAGCATTGGGCACTCTTGCGCCCAATGCGGGGACGACCCCGCAACGCTAGAGCGTTCGTTATCCGGGGACGACCCCATCCATCGATGAGGTGTGTGATGTCCTGGATCATTCTGTTTTTTGCCGGCCTGTTCGAAGTCGGCTGGGCTGTCGGCCTGAAATACACCGACGGTTTCAGCCGCCCTCTCCCCACTGCACTGACAATCGCCGCCATGGCGATCAGCCTCGGCCTGCTCGGCCTTGCAATGAAGGAACTGCCGCTGGGCACGGCCTATGCGATCTGGACCGGGGTCGGTGCCGTGGGCACGGTGATCGCCGGGATCATTCTGTTCGGTGAGTCGATGGCGCTGGTTCGGTTGGCCAGTGTCGCCTTGATCATCGTCGGGCTGGTAGGGCTCAAGATCAGCGCCTGAATTGACCTGCGGGAGCGAGCTTGCTCGCGATTGCAATTTGCCTTCTGATATTGCTGTCACTGGCAGACCGCTATCGCGAGCAAGCTCGTTCCCACAGGTTTCAACCTATCGGACAGTCCCACGCAACTCCCCCACCAACGCCTGCAACTTCGCCGGCTCAGCCACTTCCACCGCAACCGCCGAACCCGCCACCAGCGTCACCCGCGACCAGAACCGACGAAACAGTCCTTTGGCCGGGTCGCGACTGAAGAAGCTGCCCCACAACCCCTGCAGCGCCAAGGGAATCACCGGCACCGGGGTCTCTTGGAGGATGCGTGTCAGTCCACTCTTGAACTCATTGATCTCACCGTCGCCCGTCAGTTTTCCTTCAGGGAAGATGCAGACCAGCTCGCCGTCCTTCAGGTATTGGGCGATTCGCTTGAAGGCTTTTTCGTAGATGTGAATGTCTTCCTGGCGCCCGGCAATCGGGATCGTCCCGGCGGTGCGGAAGATGAAATTCAGCACTGGCAGGTTGTAGATCTTGTAGTACATCACGAAGCGAATCGGCCGACGTACCGCGCCGCCAATCAGCAAGGCATCGACGAAGGAGACGTGGTTGCACACCAACAGCGCAGCCCCTTCATCCGGTATCGCCTCCAGGTTGCGGTGCTCCACGCGGTACATGGAATGGCTCAGCAGCCAGATCATGAAACGCATGCTGAACTCGGGGACGATCTTGAAGATGTAGGCGTTGACGCCGATGTTCAGCAACGACACCACCAGGAACAACTGCGGGATCGACAACTTGGCCAGGCTCAGCAAGACGATGGAGACAATCGCCGAAACCACCATGAACAAGGCGTTGAGAATGTTGTTGGCAGCGATCACTCGCGCCCGTTCGTTTTCGACGGTGCGCGACTGGATCAAGGCGTACAGCGGCACGATGTAGAAACCACCGAAGACCCCTAGGCCAAGGATGTCGATCAATACCAGCCAGGCGTGACCGAAACCGAGTACTTCAAGCCAACCATGGCCATCGACGCTGTCGGGGATTCCACCGGAATGCCACCACAACAGCAGGCCGAACACCGTCAGCCCGAACGAGCCGAACGGCACCAGGCCGATCTCGACTTTGCGCCCGGAAAGCTTTTCGCAGAGCATCGAACCCAAGGCGATCCCCACCGAGAACACCGTCAGGATCAAGGTCACCACGGTTTCGTCACCGTGCATCCACTCCTTGGCATAGGCGGGGATCTGCGTCAGGTAGATCGCACCGACGAACCAGAACCAGGAGTTGCCGACAATCGAACGGGACACTGCCGGGGTTTGCCCCAACCCCAGTTTCAGGGTGGCCCAGGATTGGCTGAAGATGTTCCAGTTCAGGCGCATCTGTGGCGAGGCCGCGGCCGCGCGCGGAATGCCGCGGCTGGCCAAGTAACCGAGCACGGCAACGCCGATGATCGCGGTGGACACCACGGGTGCGTAATGCGCCGAGGACATCATGATCCCGGCGCCTATGGTGCCGGCCAGGATCGCCAGGAAGGTGCCCATTTCCACCAGGCCATTGCCGCCGACCAACTCTTCCTCACGCAAGGCCTGGGGCAGGATCGAGTACTTCACCGGGCCGAACAACGCCGAATGCGTGCCCATGGCGAATAACGCCACCAGCATCAGCGATAAGTGATCGAACAGAAACCCTACTGCACCCACCGCCATGATGACGATTTCGCCGAGCTTGATCAGACGAATCAACGCGTCCTTGGCGAATTTTTCCCCGAACTGCCCCGCCAGCGCCGAGAACAGAAAGAACGGCAGGATAAACAGCAGCGCGCAGAGGTTGACCCAAATCGAGCGGTCCCCCTCGATGGTCAATTTGTAGAGGATGGCGAGGATCAGCGACTGCTTGAAAATGTTGTCGTTGAACGCGCCCAAGGACTGCGTGATGAAGAACGGCAGGAAACGCCGCGTGCGAAGCAAGGTGAACTGCGAAGGGTGACTCATCTTCCATGTTCCTACAGTGGCGTGGACGCTTATTGGAATGAACGTTTTTCGATCCAGGCCACACATTACCTGTCTTTAGCGATTATTTCGCCAGCCCTGCAATGCAGGGCGACACAAACAACTCACCGTGCCAGGCGCCCTGCACCGTACGCCGTCCGACGATCAGCCACATCACCACCAGCATCGCCACCAGCACAGCCCCGAACACGCTGAAAAAACCCAGGCTCAGCAGCTCCGAAAGCTTCAACGTGGTCAACGCGTACACGCCCAGGGGAAAGGTAAAGCCCCACCAGCCGAGGTTGAAGGGAATGCCTGCGCGCAAGTAGCGCGCGGTGATCAGCAGCGCCATCAACATCCACCACAACCCCAGCCCCCACAGCGTGATACCGGCTATCAGGCCCAACCCGGCGGCGATTTCGCCCACGCCGGACAGGCCATTGGCGGCAAAAATCAGTGGGGCATCGTTGCCCAACAGCAACATGCCCAGGGCGCCAGTGCCGATCGGGCCGAGGGCCAGCCAGCTCGAGGCGGCCATGTTTTCGTGAGGCAGTTTGTGCAGCGCCATGCGCAACAGCAAAATCGTCAGGATGCTGAACGCCACCGGCAGGGAAAAGGCCCAGAGCACGTAGCTGGTCACCAGCATGACCAGTTGCCCATGAGCGTCGGCCAGATGCGGCGCCATCAGCCCGCCACTGGCCGCCGCGACTTCGGCGGCCACCACCGGCAAGAGCCACACGGCGGTCATCTGGTCGATGCGGTGTTCCTGGCGGGTGAACATCAAGAATGGGATCAGCACACCACAGGCCAGAGACATGGCCACGTCGATCCACCATAACGCTTCGGCCAACGGCACCACACCGTTGCCCCAGCGCGGCAGCCCGAATACCAAAAAGCCGTTGATGATGGTCGCCAGCCCCATGGGAATGGTGCCGAAGAACATCGAAACCGTGGAGTGGCCGAAGATCCGCCGCGCCTCGTCGAAGAACAACAGCCAACGGGCCGTGTACAAGCCGGCGAACACCACGAACAAGAGGATGTTGAACAACCACAACCCTTCACCGAGTAAGCGCAGGCCCGGTACGTTTCCGGGCCATTGCGCCAAAGCCAACGCCAGCACACCGGTGCCCATCACCACGGCAAACCAGTTAGGCGTGAATTGGCGAACAGCCTCCAGCGGCCTGGGCAAATGGCTCAATGGACGCAAGCGGTTTTTTGCAACGCAGCATGTCATGGCGAACTCCTGTCCTCGGATGAGGGTGGAGCCATGCTAGAGCCGGATCGAATATCTATATAACGGGTAATTTCTCTATCTGTTATCGGTTTCACAGATAACTATCAGACACTGCCCTCGGTCTCGATCACCAGGATTCTCGCTTCGCCCAACGGCCTGGCCACATGTTCAGTGCCCACCGAGGCGTAGAAAATGTCCCCGGCCTCCAGCAAGGTCTCCTTTTCGACACCCTCTTCCCGATAGCACATCCGCACTTGCCCATCGAGCACCACAAAGACTTCCTCGCCGTCATTGACGTGCCATTTATACGGTTGATCGGTCCAGTGCAGGCGCGTGGTGATGCCATTCATGTTGGCGATATCCAGCGCCGCCCAGGCGCGGTCCCCGGTGAAGGATTTGCTGCGGATAATTTTCAAAAGCAATCGACCAAAATAAATGCAGAGGCGTCCAGGCTAGCGCAAAACCGCCAAGGCGGCGCTTGCATTCAACACTTTCAAGGTCGAACCCCGTCGCCCAATGGTTTTACAGATTGACGCAGCAGCCCCAGCAAGGCGCCCGCCGACAACACGATCAGCACCGCGCCATAGCCATCGGTGGTCGGAATCAACCCGAATACCCGTGTCAGGTTCCCGGCCAACAGCGATGGAAGACTGAAGGCCAGGTAACTGAGGACATAGAACGCCGACATCAAGCCGGCCCGCTCGTGGGGCAAGGCCAGCGGCATGATGCTGCGCAGTGCCCCCAGGAACCCGGCGCCGAAACCACTGCCAGTGACCCATGTGCCGACAAAGAACAACGGCAAGCTGGCGCCGTGCACCGCGAGCAACACCAGCGCCAGGCCAATCACCAGCAGGCTGGCGGCCAGACGCAGCATCTTGTCTGCCCCCTGGTTGCGCAGCGTATAAATGGACAGCGCGCCGGTAAGCGTCAACACCGCCACCAGCGCGCCGCCAATCAGGTTGGACGTCGATCCCGTCGCGGCCCGCACCAGCGAAGGTGCCAGGGACAGATAAAAGCCGCCCACCGCCCAGGCCGCCAGGTTCAGCGGCAGGATCAACCACAAGGCGCGCCGCGCCTGGATTGGCACATGCAAGGTCGGACGCAGTGACTGCCAGGCGCCAGGCTGCGGACTGACGCTCTCCGCCAGGCGCCAGATATAAACAGCCTGGAGCAGGAACAACCCGAGCAGGATCCAGTACGTCAGTTGCAAAGGCCGCGGCGCGAATTCCGCCAGAAGGCCGCAACCGAGCGCCCCGCACGCCATGCCCAACAGCGGTGCGACACTGGTGATCAATGGGCCTTGGCGACGGTCGAAATCCAGCAAGGCAGCCCCCAGCACGCTGGTGGCCATGCCGGTGGCAAATCCCTGGATCAATCGGGCACTGATCAACCAGGCAACGTTGTCGGCGCTGATGAACAGCAGCATCGCCAGCATATTGAGCAACAGCGCCACGAAAATCACCGGTTTGCGGCCCAAGTAATCCGACAACGAACCCACCGTCAGCAAAGCCGCCAGCAGACTGAAGGCGTACACACCGAAAATCAGCGTCAGGACGGCCGGGGAAAATTGCAATTGTTCCTGGTAGAGGTGGTACAACGGCGTCGGCGCACTGGACGCGGCGAGAAAACCGAGCAAGGTAAGCGCCAGGAATATCAGGCTGGCGCGGGTCGAAGCTGGACGGGACATGGGCACGCTCCACAGGAGTATTCGCAAAAGCTAATTTTTTGCTTTTGCGGAGTGTGCTACCCGCATGCGCTTAAAGCAAATTCTTTGTGTTAAGGTCTGACGCATGGCGATTAAAGAAGGTTTACGCCCAGGCGGTAGAAGCGCCCGGGTCCAAGAGTCGATTCATTCGGCGGTCCGCGACCTGCTGCAAGAGCAGGACCGCGCGACCCTGACCGTGCCGCAAATCGCTGCGCGCGCTGGCGTGACGCCGTCCACCATCTACCGGCGCTGGGGTGATCTGCCGGCGCTGCTGGCCGACGTCGCCATCGCTCGTTTGCGCCCCGACAGCGACCCCGCCAACACCGGCAGCCTGCGCGGCGACCTGCTCGCCTGGGCCGAACAGTACCTGGACGAAATGAGTTCCGAGCCCGGTCGCAACATGATGCGCGACATCCAGGCCTGCGCCACTGCGGGGTATTGCGTGGGGATCATCAGCCGTCAGTTGCAGATCATTCTGGATCGCTATCCCGATGAGCCCAATCCAGGCGTCGAACGGCTGATCAATGTGATCGTGGCGCCGACGGTGTTTCGCATCCTCTTTGCTAGCGCGCCGCTGGGGGTCGAGGAGTTGCATCGGTTGGTGGATATTGCGTTGGGTGAGTAAGGCCGCCTTCGCGAGCAGGCTCGCTCATTTGATCTGGGTGAACCATGGATTTGTATTCACCCCAGGTCCCTTGTGGGAGCGAGCCTGCCCGCGATGAGGCCCGTCCAAACACCTCATCGCCCCGTGTTTACCGCAACCCGCGACACCCCGCCACGCCTCGACCTTGGTCGACACTGACGAACCCGAGCGGGCATGCGAGACTGTCCTGCCGGGCTCAAGTCCCGGTGTCTTTGTTGGGGAGTTTCCATGTCGTTGTCCAGCGGGCTGATCGCCGTTGTCGCCCTGGCCTATATGGCCATCATGTTCGCCATCGCCTTCTACGGCGACCGGCGCAGCACGCCGCTGCCGCCACGGGTGCGCGCCTGGGTCTACAGCCTGTCGCTGGCGGTGTACTGCACCAGTTGGACGTTCTTTGGCGCCGTGGGCCAGGCTGCTGAGCAGCTTTGGTCGTTCCTGCCGATCTACCTCGGGCCGATCCTGCTGCTGGTGCTGGCGCCGTGGGTTCTGCAGAAAATGGTGATGATCAGCAAACAGGAGAACATCACCTCCATCGCCGACTTCATCGCCGCTCGCTACGGCAAGTCCCAATCCCTGGCAGTGGTGGTCGCACTGATCTGCCTGGTGGGCGTGTTGCCGTACATCGCCTTGCAGCTCAAGGGCATCGTGCTCGGGGTGAACCTGTTGATCGGTGCCGGCGCCGATGCCATGGGCACCCGCGCCCAGGACACCGCGCTGATCGTCTCGCTGATCCTGGCGCTGTTTACCATCGTATTCGGTACGCGCAACCTGGACGCTACCGAACACCACCGTGGCATGGTGCTGGCGATTGCCTTCGAATCCCTGGTCAAGCTGTTCGCCTTCCTGGCGGTAGGCGCGTTCGTGACATACGGCCTGTACGACGGCTTCGACGACCTGTTCAACCAGGCCATGCTCGCCCCACGGCTGGAGCAATACTGGAAAGAAACCATCAACTGGCCGTCCATGGTGGTGCAGACCGGGGTGGCGATGATGGCGATCATCTGTTTGCCGCGGCAGTTTCACGTGACCGTGGTGGAGAACATCGAGCCCCAGGATTTGCGCCTGGCCAAGTGGGTATTCCCCGCCTACCTGGCCCTGGCCGCGCTGTTCGTGGTGCCCATCGCCCTCGCCGGGCAAATGATGTTGCCCAGTTCGGTACTGCCGGATTCGTTCGTCATCAGCCTGCCACTGGCCCAGGCCCACCCGGCCCTGGCGGTGCTGGCCTTCATTGGCGGCGCCTCGGCGGCTACCGGCATGGTGATCGTGGCCAGCGTGGCGTTGTCCACCATGGTTTCCAACGACATGTTGTTACCGTGGCTGCTGCGCCGCAACAACGCCGAGCGGCCCTTCGAAGTGTTCCGCCAGTGGATGCTCTCGGTGCGGCGGGTGAGCATCGTCGTGATCCTGCTGCTGGCCTACGTCAGCTACCGGCTGCTGGGTTCGACGGCGAGCCTGGCGACTATCGGCCAGATCGCCTTCGCCGCCGTGACCCAACTGGCCCCGGCCATGCTCGGCGCGCTGTACTGGAAACAGGCGAACCGCCGCGGTGTGTTCGCCGGCCTCGCCATGGGGATTTTCCTGTGGTTCTACACCCTGGTGTTGCCGATCGCCGCTCACAGCCTTGGTTGGTCGCTCACTAGCTTCCCCGGCCTGGCCTGGTTGCACGGCAATCCATTGAACCTGCCGATTACCCCTCTGACTCAAGGGGTGGTCCTGTCCCTGGCCGGTAACTTCACGCTGTTTGCCTGGGTGTCCGTGCTGTCGCGCACACGCGTGTCGGAACACTGGCAGGCCGGACGTTTCATCGGCCAGGAAATCAGCGCCCGCCCCAACCCCCGCTCAATGCTGGCGGTGCACATCGAAGACCTGTTGCAGCTGGCCGCGCGCTTCGTCGGCGAGGAACGGGCGCGGCAGAGTTTCATTCGCTTTGCCTACCGCCAGGGCAAAGGCTTCAACCCGACCCAGAATGCCGACAGCGAATGGATCGCCCACACCGAACGCCTGCTGGCCGGTGTACTCGGGGCCTCTTCGACAAGGGCTGTGGTAAAGGCCGCCATTGAAGGTCGGGAGATGCAGCTCGAAGACGTCGTCCGGATCGCAGACGAAGCCTCGGAAGTGCTGCAGTTCAACCGCGCGCTGTTGCAAGGCGCCATCGAGAACATCAGCCAGGGCATCAGCGTGGTCGACCAGTCCCTCAGGCTGGTGGCCTGGAATCGTCGCTACCTGGAACTGTTCAAGTATCCGGACGGCTTGATCAGCGTTGGCCGGCCCATTGCCGATATCATCCGCTACAACGCCGAACGTGGCCTCTGTGGCCCAGGCGAAGCCGAAGTGCACGTTGCCCGACGCCTGCACTGGATGCGCCAGGGCCGCGCCCATACCTCTGAACGACTGTTTCCCAACGGTCGGGTAATCGAGCTGATCGGCAACCCGATGCCCGGTGGCGGTTTCGTCATGAGTTTCACCGACATCACCGCCTTCCGTGAGGCCGCACAAGCGCTGACCGAAGCCAACGAGGGGTTGGAGCAACGGGTGGCCGAACGCACCCGAGAATTGTCACAGCTGAACCTGGCCCTGACCGAAGCCAAGAGCACCGCCGAAGCGGCCTATCAATCCAAGACCCGGTTCCTGGCGGCGGTCAGCCACGACCTGATGCAACCGCTCAACGCCGCGCGGCTGTTCTCCGCCGCGCTGTCCCACCAGCACGAAGGCTTGCCGGAGGAAGCCCGACAACTGGTGCATCACCTGGACAGCTCACTGCGTTCGGCCGAAGACCTGATCACCGACCTGCTGGACATCTCCCGCCTGGAAAACGGCAAGATCAACCCCGAGCGCAAGCCATTCGTCCTCAACGAACTGTTCGATACCCTTGGCGCCGAGTTCACCGCGCTGGCCCAGGAACAAGGCCTGAAATTCAGGGTGCGCGGTTCGCGGTTACGGGTCGACAGTGACATCAAGTTGCTGCGCCGGGTTTTGCAGAACTTCCTGACCAATGCCTTCCGCTACGCCAAGGGGCCGGTGCTGCTGGGCGTGCGACGGCGCAATGGGGAGTTGTGCCTGGAAGTCTGGGACCGTGGACCAGGCATCGCCGAAGACAAACAGCAGGTCATCTTCGAAGAATTCAAACGCCTGGACAGCCACCAGACCCGCGCCGAAAAAGGCCTCGGCCTGGGCCTGGCGATCGCCGACGGCTTGTGCCGCGTGCTCGGCCATACCTTGCGCGTGCGTTCCTGGCCGGGGCGCGGCAGTGTATTCAGCGTCAGCGTACCGCTGGCCAGCACCCAGGCCGTCGCCCCCAGCCCGGTGGCCGAACTCAACGGTCACTTACCCAGCGGCGCGCAGGTGCTGTGTGTCGATAACGAAGACAGCATCCTGATCGGCATGGACAGCCTGCTGACCCGTTGGGGTTGCCAGGTCTGGACCGCGCGCAACCGGGAAGAATGCGAGCGCTGGCTTGCCCAGGGCGGACGACCGCAACTGGCCTTGGTGGACTTTCACCTGGACGATGGCGAGACCGGCACCGAGCTGATGGCCTGGCTGCGCACGCGCATGGGCGAACCGATCCCGGGCGTGGTGATCAGCGCCGACGGCCGGCCCGAAATGATTGCCCAGGTGCATGCGGCGGGCCTGGATTACCTGGCCAAACCGGTGAAGCCGGCGGCACTGCGGGCGTTGTTGAGTCGGCATTTGCCGTTGTAGGGAACTCGGGGGATATAAGTGGCCCCTGTGGCGAGGGAGCTTGCTCCCGCTGGGCTGCGCAGCAGCCCCTTTTTGTGAGTGCTGCGCACTCAAGCGGGAGCAAGCTCCCTCGCCACAGGGGTTTGCATCAAGCTTAAGGGTTTCATTAATCCTGGGTTTTTGCCGTTTCTTCAGGCAACTCAGGCAGCCCATCCGCATCGGTCATCGCCCGTTCGAGCAAATCGGCGGGCAAACTCTTGCTCGCCCGGGCACCGAGGAGCTTGAGCTGTTCACTGCGACTGATCAGGTTGCCGCGCCCTTCGGTCAGCTTGTTGCGCGCTGCGCTGTAGGCCTTGTCCAGTTGCTGCAGGCGACTGCCGATCTCGTCCAGGTCCTGGATGAACAGCACGAACTTGTCATACAGCCACCCCGCTCGCTCGGCGATTTCCCGAGCGTTCTGGCTCTGGCGTTCCTGCTTCCACAAGCTGTCGATCACCCGCAATGTCGCCAGCAGCGTGGTAGGGCTGACAATCACGATATTGCGATCGAAGGCTTCCTGGAACAGGTTCGGCTCGGCTTGCAGGGCGGCGGAAAACGCCGCTTCGATCGGCACGAACAGCAACACGAAATCCAGGCTGTGCAGACCGTCCAGGCGTTTGTAATCCTTGCCGGCCAAGCCTTTGACGTGGGCGCGCAACGACGCCACATGTTGCTTGAGGGCATGTTGGCCAATGGCGTCGTCCTCGGCGGCCACGTACTGCTGATAGGCCGTGAGGCTGACCTTGGAATCGACCACCACTTGCTTGTCGCCGGGCAGGTAAATCAACACATCTGGTTGGAAACGCTCGCCGTCCGGGCCCTTGAGGCTGACTTGGGTCTGATATTCACGGCCCTTCTCCAGGCCGGCATGTTCGAGTACCCGCTCCAGGATCAACTCGCCCCAGTTACCCTGGGTTTTCTGGCCTTTGAGGGCACGGGTGAGGTTGGTGGCTTCATCGCTCAGGCGCAGGTTCAACTGCTGCAGCCGCTCCAGCTCCTTGCCCAGGGAGAAACGTTCCCGGGCCTCGGCCTGATAACTTTCTTCGACACGTTTTTCGAAGGACTGGATGCGCTCCTTCAGCGGATCGAGCAACTGGCCCAGGCGCTGTTGGCTGGTTTCGGCGAAACGCTGCTCACGCTCATCGAAGATTTTTCCGGCGAGCTCGGCGAACTGTGCCCGCAACTCGTCGCGCGAACCTTGCAGATCATCCAGACGTTGCTGATGGCTTTCCTGCTGCTCGCGCAGTTCGGCATGCAACGACGCCGCCTGGGCATCGAGCCGCCGCAGTTCCGCTTCCTTGTTGGCGCGCTCAAGGTTCCAGGCGTGGGCCGCATCCCGGGCGTTGTCGCGCTCGATCTGCAACAACTCCACTTCACGACAGGCTGCGGCAAGCTCGGCTTGCTTGGCGGCGTTCGCCTGGCTCAGGTCGCTGATCTCATCGCGGCAGGCATCAAGCTGGGCATTGAGGCCATCGTGGGCCATGTGGGCCGTGGCCAGGCGCTCTTCCAGCAGGGCCAGTTCGGTCTGCGCCGCGGCGGCCTGGCGTTGCAGGTGCCAGGCCAGTGCCAGCAACGGCACCGCAGCGCCCGCCAGGCCAAACAACAGGCTGGTCAAATCCATAGCCATGACAATTCCTGCCGATCAAATAAAGCCCGAAGGTTAACCAAGCGGCCGGGGGTTGCCCAGCTCGGTCTTCGTTTTCAGCCTTCGATTTCACCGAGGGCCCGGCGGGCTCGATCATCGCCGGCACGCGCAGCTTGGCGCAGCAGGTCCTGGCCGATACGGCGATCCCGGGCGTTGCCGCATTCACGGCACATCAATTGTCCGAGGCGACTTTGCGCGGCCACCACGCCTTCACGGGCCGGTTGCTTGAGTAACCGGCCGGCCAAGTGCTTGACGCTGGGGCTATCTCCCAGTCGTGGGCTATCGAGCAGCCACTCAGCCACCCGCATCGAAATACGCTTGGGTGGGGTAACACCAGGGGGTGTGGAGGTAACAGGATTTGATACGGAGCGAAACTTCATAAAACACTGTGGGATAGATCGGAAGGCGCGCCACTCTACTCCTTTTTTCGTACGGGTAAAGCCGAAAAAAACCGGCACGCCCGTGCTAGAGCAAGCGCTTGGGACAATCCACAGAAGCTGTGGATAACTCAGTGGACAACCCCCCCTGAACTCGCGCAAAGCCCTGTGGAACGGGGCCTGCGCTCAAACTGACGATTTTTTCACCAGTAAAAAAAAGCGATGTTTTTCATTGACTTAAATTTTGGATGCAGGCACCCACCCCGGATTGTTTCGACATGACAGTACAGTGACAAGTGGTGCAGCGAGTGTGCACAAGTAACAGCCGAATGGGTTATAACGCTGCGCTTTTTTTGTATGTTTGGCAGCAGAACCTGGGGATAACCTTGATGCCCTGCCCAGCGCAACAGTGGCTTGGATGCACCGCAGTCCTCGGGATCCTGTGCTATGTCGGTGGCGAGGGAGCTTGCTCCCGCTGGGGCGCGAAGCGGCCCTGCTTTTGGGGCTGCTGCGCAACCCAGCGGGAGCAAGCTCCCTCGCCACGGGGGCCGTGTCCATCCTGTCCCCGGTACAGACAGCATGGTTTGGCCTTTCTCTTATGGCCCATTTGAATATTTTTTAGCCAACGCTCTTCCCTTCACGAGTTCGATCCGTTAGTATCCGCGGCGTTAGTACCAAGCTGAAAGTCAATTCCGGGTCGAACACATCTCCAAGGTCAGCCATCCTTCAAAGGACGCCTCACCGAAAAAAGGAGACCGGCCCCCTCGATGGTTTCCAGGTAAACCTTGCGTCAACACAGCCTTTGATCGAATGCAAAGGGTGTTGCCAGGCTCCTTACTCTGACCGAACCAACCTGCAAAATTGATCAGGATCTTCACCCCGGGCCCAGAACCTTTGCCCTCGATGTGTTGCCTGCCCTCCTAAGTACCTACCTGCCAGCCCAAGCGCGCACTTCATATAGCGCTCAAACTGGCTGCTTTGTTCCAGTCGGGTTCTTCGTTCGACCAATGGTGGTCGACGTTACTGGAACGTTTTAACGTTGCACGGTTCTTAACCGTGTCATTTGCAGGAACACCCATAACATGTCCACTCAAATCCACGCACAGGATGCTATCCGCACCCTAACCAACGCTTTTGCCCCGATGAACTGCCTGATCATGGCCGCTCGCAAAGGCTGCTTCAGCTTCACCCTGGTCAACGAACACGGCATCGCCCGTCACAGCGAACGCCTGTACCCCGATCAGTACTCCAGCGCCGAGCCGCTGCAGGCCGTGATCGAGCGTACTCGTCAGGCACTGGTTGCCTGAGACGCCAGAAAGGCTGAAACCCCAAAGGCCCCGCCCCAAAAGCGGGGTTTTTTATTGCCCGGAATTCCTCGATTAAGCGAAACGGCGTAAGTACCAAGGGATATAACAGTTATAACCGTTCGTTGAAGATGTTTTAAAAACAGTCCTTTACAACGCAAATATGACACTAAACTTCAAGTCAAGCGGCATGATCCGCTTCCGGCGGGGCCTGGACCGATCCACCGCTGCCAAGCCCACACTCTTCAGGCTCCGCCCATTTCACACTTCGAGGGTTTTATGGGTATCGCTGCCAGCGAACTGTGTCGATATGTGATCCGCCCGACGCTCCTCTACCTTGAGCGTCACAGTGCAACGGCGGAATCCTTGTTGTTGGGTATTGCCGCCAGCCAGTCCGCCCTGGGTTCAGCCCTGCATGATCGCCGCGGGCATGGCCTGTATCGCATTACCGAGCCCCGACACCAGGCACTCTGGGACCATTACCTGGCGCTGGACCCAGAACGTGCCAGCCTGGTACGCGGCCTGGCCAGCCAGCACGCCTTTCTCAGCGGTCCGCACCTGGAATTGACCGTCAACCTGCGCTATGCCACTGCCATTGCCTGGCTGCTGGTGGAGGAACAGAACACTCCGCTTCCCGAAGCCGATGACCTGCTTGGCATGGCCCGCATCTGGCGACAAACCTTCCACCCCCAAGGGCGCCTGCGAGATTTCACCTGCGCCTGGCGAAGCTGTGTTTCATCACTGAATCAGGTCGCTTGCTGATGGGAAATTTGGAAACTTCCTGCAACGGTCGCGAATCTGGTCGGATTGTCCTACAAAACCCCTCTAAATCAAGCGATACGGGCTATAGCGCTTGCACGAAAATGTTGGTAATTTTCGCCCCGGTGATCATCAGGAGTTCTAACAATGAAAAAAATCATGCTCAAAACCACCCTCGGCCTTGCCGTCACCTTGGCATCCACCCAACTTTTCGCCAGTGGCTTTGCCTTGAACGAACAAAGCATCAGTGGCATGGGCACTGGTTTCGCAGGTCGTTCTTCCATTGCCGATGACGCCAGCACCGTTTTTGGCAACCCTGCCGGCATGTCGCGCCTCAAGCGCCAGCAAGTCACCGGTGGCTTCGCCGCCATTGATGCCTCCACCGATATCAACGATGCCAGCGGCACCCAGTCCGGCACCAACAAGGGTGACATGGTCCCGCTGACCGGCGTTCCGATGGGCTATTACGTCAAGCCTATCGATGATCAGTGGGCTTTCGGCCTGGGTGTCTACGCACCGTTTGGCTTGATCACCGATTATGAAAACGGCTTCCAGGGTCGGAGTTTCGGCAGCAAGAGCGAAGTGAAAGTCGTCACTTTCCAGCCAACCGTCAGCTATGCCTTCAACGACAAGGTATCGATCGGTTTCGGCCCGACCATCAACCGTATTTCCGGCTCCCTGGAATCGCAGTTGGGCGTACCGGGCCTGCCCGAGGCCGGCGTAGAGATCAAGGGTGACGACATTGGCTACGGCTATAATGTCGGCGTGCTGGTCCAGGCAACCGACACCACTCGTGTCGGCTTGACCTACCATTCCAAGGTCAAGTACAAGCTTGAAGGCCACACTGAAGTGAACCCGGGCGCCGGGATGCCTGCCTTCCTGCTTACCGACGGTCGCTACGACGCTTCGCTGGACATCACCACGCCTGAGTCGGTGGACTTTTCGGTCACTCAACAAATCAATGATGCCTGGACCGTCTATGCCGGTAGCACTTGGACTCGTTGGAGCCGCCTGAAAGAAATCACGGTGGAAAACGAAGGCACCAGCAGCGGCGGTGGTTTACTGAACCCGTCTCTCGGCACCATCACCGAAGAACAAAACTGGCACGACACCTGGGCCTACGCCATCGGGACTTCCTACCAGTTGAACAAACAGTGGGTACTGCGTACCGGCCTGTCTTTCGACCAGGCGCCCACCAACAACGCCGACCGCTCGCCACGCATCCCTACTGGCGACCGGACCATCTTCAGCCTCGGTGCCGGCTGGAGCCCAACCGACGACCTGACCATTGACGTGGCGTATTCCTACCTCAAGGAAGAAAAAGTCAAAGTCAGTGGCAGCAATGCTCTCAACCAATCCTACAACGCTGAATACGAAAACAGCGCCAACGGTTTTGGTGTCGGTGCAACCTACCGCTTCTGATGGTGCACGGCGAAGCTGAACGCCTCGCCGCTGAAACGAAAAAAGCCCCGCACTCTGCAAAGAGCCGGGGCTTTTTCGCGGCTGGCGGTCAGGGTTTCGAAGCGATGGCAGCTTCTACAGCCTTGATCAACTCAGGATCATCGGGCTTGGTCCGGCTGGAAAAACTGGCGATGACCTTGCCCTGTCGGTCCACGACGTATTTGTAGAAATTCCACTTCGGCGCACCGGACTGTTCGGCCAAGTGCCTGAACAACGGTATTGCGTCAGCGCCGCGCACCGGTTGTGGTTCGGTCATGGTGAAGGTCACGCCGTAATTGACGTAACAGACCTTGGCGGTTTCAGCGCCGTCCTTGGACTCCTGCTTGAAGTCATTGGACGGCACACCCAGCACTTGCAGCCCCTGGTCCTTGTAGCGCTGGTTGAGCGCCTCAAGACCTTTGAATTGCGGGGCGAACCCACAGAAGCTGGCAGTGTTGACCACCACCAGCGGCTTGCCAGCGAAACGCTGGCACAGATCGATGGTTTCCTTGGCCCGTAGCTTGGGCAACGAACCCTCCAGCAACGGTGGGCAACCAGCGGCCCAGACTTGCCCGGTCACAGCCAGCAACAGGGTGGGAACAGCAAACCAGCGCATCAACATGTCGATTTTCCTTAAAAGCACGTCAGACCAAGACGTTACTCGCAGCGTCCGACGCCGTCCATTGTCAGCAGTTGCTCATGCCCAACTGCATCAAGGCCAATCCGCCCTGATGCCAGCCCCACCAGGCGAACGCCAGCAGCAGGCCGGCACCGGCGGCGATCAACCACGGACCGATGCGACTCATGCTGCGCCTGCCTGGACTTGCAGGCGCGCCACCGGACGTTCACGTACTGGCCAGTTCAACGCCGCCGCCAACAGGCTGAGCAGGATCGACACCTGCCAGATCAAGTCGTAGCTGCCGGTGCGGTCGTACACCACCCCGCCCAACCAACCACCGAGGAACGAACCCAATTGGTGGAACAGGAACACGATCCCACCCAACATCGAGAGATTTCGTACACCAAACAAGGTCGCTACCGTGCCGTTGGTCAACGGTACCGTCGACAGCCACAGCAAGCCCATCGCCATGCCGAACAGGTACGCCGTGGTGGTGGTCACGGGCAGCCACAGGAACAAGCCGATCACCACCGCCCGCACCAGGTACAACCCGGTCAGCAGGCGTGGCTTGGACATGCGCCCGCCCAGCCAGCCGGCCGTGTAGGTGCCGAAGATATTGAACAACCCGACCAGGGCCAGCACGGTGGTGCCGACGCTGGCTGGCAGATGTTGGTCCACCAGATACGCCGGCAAATGCACGCCGATGAACACCACCTGGAAACCGCAAACGAAAAAACCAATCGCCAGCAGCCAGAACCCCGAATGGCTGCACGCCTCACGCAAGGCTTCGCCCAGGGTTTGCTCATGGCCGGCGACCGGCAACGGCGCGTCCTTGAGCATGCTCACCAGCGGCACGATCAACGCCACCAGCAACCCCAGCGCCAACAACGCCGCCGACCAACCGAGCCAGCCGATCAGCCCCAGCGTACCGGGCAGCATGGCGAACTGGCCGAAGGAACCGGCGGCACTGGCGATACCCATGCCCATGCTGCGTTTTTCCGGCGGCACGGCCCGCCCGACCACACCCAGAATCACCGAGAACGACGTGCCCGACAGGCCAATGCCAATCAACAGACCCGCGCTCAACGACAAGGACCATGGCGAATCGGCCATGCCCATGAACACCAGGCCCAGTGCATACAGCACACCGCCGATCAGCACCACTTTCGCCGCACCGAAGCGGTCCGCCAGCGCGCCGGTGAACGGCTGCGCCAGGCCCCAGATCAGGTTCTGCAAGGCAATGGCGAAGGCGAATACCTCACGGCCCCAGCCGAACTCGGCACTCATGGGCGCCAGGAACAGGCCGAAGCCATGCCGTACGCCCAGGGACAACGCCAAGATCAGCGCGCTGCCCACCAGGACCCAACCACAGGTACGCCACATCGATGTCATTCTTGTTCTCCGGTCGCGGGTATATACCCACTTATCATCGAACGAACCGGCTTCACGCCAGTTCATCCAGCAAGGCCAGCAAGGTCGCACGCTTTTCGGCGCCCAGCTTATCAATCAGTTTCTGCTGCGCCGCTTCCCAGGCCGGCAACGCCGCCGCCAACCGGGCCTGCCCCGTCTCAGTGAGCACGACGATGCGGTTACGCAGGTCTTCCCCCTCGGCCAGCGCCACCAGCCCTTCACCTTCCAGCACACGCAGATTACGACCCAGAGTGCTGCGGTCCAGGCCCATGGCTTCGGCCAGGGAAGAAATACTCGGCTGGTCCAGGCGCGCCAGGTTACTCAACAAAGAATACTGGGCAACGTTGATCCCGAAGCCGTCGAGGGCGCCGTCGTAATACCTGCTGACGCCACGCGCGGCGCGACGCAGGTTGATGCACAAGCATTGGGAAGGAAGCATGGTGCGTGTATATACCCGGGGTTGATTGAATGCAAATTTAAATGGCGATTTTCACTTATGCCATGTTCCCTAGCCTCGCTTTCTCCTGGTTTTTGCTTGGTCAGAACAAACGGAATCGTCAACCAGACGGAAATAAATCCCACAAAATCAGGCGCTTTGGCTGACAGCCTTTTCAACCATTACTCATTAGAGTCCCCCACCTGTAATGTCTGACAGGTTTCAGGTGCTTTGAATCAAGCTATAAACGAAACCGTGCTTTCAGCCCTGCCTGCAGGCTTGAAGACGGGTTGTGCGAACCATGCCATCAAGAAGTGGGAAGATTCCGCCACCCCCACGCCATCAAATAATGATGATGAATGGGAGTTTCAGTCATGTATCACAGCACCGCGATTTCTGGACGTTCGGCGCCATACCAGGACCATTACCACTCCACGGAAAAAAAACCTGCTCAAGCGATCCGACTCACCAATCGGGAGAAGGAATTCCTGCAGTGGAGCGAGGCAGGCAAATCTTCTTGGGAGATTGCCGTCATCGTTGATTGCAGCGAGGCCAACGTCAATTATCACTTCAACAACATTCGCCGAAAATTCGGCGTCAGTTCGCGTCATCTCGCGGGAAAAATCGCGCGCGAACGAGGCTTGATCTGAGCGCTCCGACGGCTTGTCAGCAGCGGTCGGGATGTACTTGACCCCTGTAGAGGCAGCAATGAATCTGAACCACACGCCCGAATGCCGCGACATTTTCGGCCTCAGCACCTGTGACGATACGCGAGTGTCGCACAGGCCTTCTTCGGACAACCCTATACGCATCATCCTTGCCGATGATCACCCCGTCGTGCTGACGGGTATCGAAATGGTCCTGGCGGGGGCTGGGTTTTCAGTGGTTGCCAAGGCTCGCAACGCCGATGAACTGCTCCAGCACTTGGAGCGCACCCCCTGCGACCTGGTCATCTGCGACTATTCGATGCCCGATGGGCAGTTCCCGGACGGCCTGGCCCTGATGGGCTATTTGAAACGCCACTACCGCGCCTGCCCCCTGATCGTGATCACCATGCTACGCAATCCGTCCGTGTTGCAGGCCTTGCTCAATACCGGCGTGAACGGCTTGTTCGATAAACGCAGTCCTTTGATGGAACTGAAACAGGCCATCCTCGGTGTCACTCAGGGGCGGCAGTATGCATGCCCGGCTTTTCTTGAGCTTCTGCGAGGGCAAACCTTGGCCGCCACGCGCTCGGACGCCAACCGGGTGAGCCTTTCCGAACGGGAGCTGGAGGTGGTGAGGCTGTTCGTGCACGGGATGTCGGGCAGACAGATTGCAGCCCAGCTCAATCGCAGTGAAAAAACTATCAGCCGACAAAAACGCACCGCCATGGACAAGTTGGGGCTTGGGCATGACGGTGGATTGATGGAGTTTGCTCGGGTGAGTGGGTTAAAGGGTTGACCCCTCAAATCCCGAAACGGCCCACCATCGCGTTTCCCGTCAACTCAGACCCACCCCAACCCCACCAACACCGCTATTTCAAGCAACTCCAGCAACGCCCCGGCTGTATCCCCGGTGCAGCCCCCGAGCCTGCGCAGCATCATCCGCCGCAAGCCAACGAACACCGCGAAAGCAACGGCCAATGCCCAAACGCCGGGCCACCCCGCCACCAGCACACAGCCCAACGCACACACCAACAACACCCATCCACCCGCGCGCCGGGGCAGATGATCGGCAAGCGCTTGACCCAACCCGCCGGCGCGCACGTAAGGTGTGCTGAGAAACAGGCCAAGCAACGCCGCACGCCCCAGCACCGGCACGATGATCAAGGCCAACGCTTGCCCCTGCTCGATCAACGCCAGCAGCGCGGCGAACTTGAGCAGCAGCACCAACACCAAGGTGATCACCGCAATGGGTCCGCTGCGCGGATCCTTCATGATCAGCAGCGTGCGTTCGCGGTCACCAAAACCGCCCAGCCAGGCGTCGGCGCTGTCGGCCAGGCCGTCGAGGTGCAGGCCTGCGCTGAGCAACACCCAGGCCGTCAGCAACAGCGCGGCGTGGAGTAGCGACGGTGCACCCAGCAGCAGTGCATTGAGCAGCCACAGCAAAGCACCGAACACCAGCCCCACCAATGGATAGAACAGCAGCGAACGCCCCAGTTGTTCGGGCTCGGGCATGCCAGGCAGGCGCACCGGCAGGCTGCTGAGAAATTGCAGGGCGATCCAGAAAGGCAACATGGTCAATCCGCCTCTTCGAGCACTGGACCTGCCGACACGGTCAGGGAGAACAGTGCGCCATGGGCGACTTCGACGTTGAGCAATTGCTCCCTTGGCAAGCCGCGGGCCTGGGCCAGCAGCAGGCGCATCACGCCGCCGTGGCTGACCAGCAAGACCCGCTGACCGGCATAAGCCGCGTGCAAGCGTTTGACCGCTGCCAGGACGCGGCTGGAAAACGCCAGCACCGGCTCGCCTTCGGGGGGCGTAAAGGCATAGGGATCGGCCCAGAACTGGCCCAGTGCTTCGGCGTCGGCGTCCATCAACGCCGCTGCGCTACGACCTTCCCAAGCGCCGAAATGCAGCTCTTGCAGGTCCTTGTCCAAGTGCACCGGCACGCCGAGTCGGGCGCCGAGTTGTTCGGCGAAACGGGCGCAACGCTGCAACGGCGAACTGACCAGCCGATCCCAGGGCCCGCCGTCTATGACTGCCGCGTACATTTGTTCCCAGCCCTTGGCAGTCAAGGCATCATCGAGGCTGCCGCGCAAGCCGCCACCCAATTCGGTTTCGCCGTGGCGCAGCAGGTCCAGGCGCAAGGTCATGCCGGGCGATCCGCCACGGCCGCTTCGGCAAACGTCGCCATCTGCCCGTGCAAGTCACAGGCCAGGCGCAACAGTGGCACCGCCAACGCCGCGCCACTGCCCTCGCCCAGGCGCAGGCCAAGGTCCAGCAGCGGTTCGGCGCCGAGGGTTTCCAGCACGTGGCGATGGCCCGGCTCGGCGCCGCGATGGCCGAACAGCAACCATGGCCGGCATCCGGGATTGACGCGTACCGCCACCAGAGCCGCGACACTGCAGATGAACCCGTCCACCAGCACGGCGACGCCTTGCTGGGCACAGGCGAGGTACGCGCCGGCCAACGCGGCGATTTCAAAACCGCCGAGATTGAACAGGGTCTGCAACGGGTCGTCGCGCAGGGCTGCGTGCAGCGCCAGGGCCCGTTCGATCACTTGGGCCTTGTGGCTGACACCCGCCGCGTCCAGGCCGGTGCCCGGGCCGACCAGATGCGCCACCGGGCAATCGAGCAAGGCGCAGGCCAGGGCGCTGGCCGCCGTGGTGTTGCCGATGCCCATCTCGCCGCCGATGAACAAGTGCGTCCCGGCCGCAACGGCACGCTGCACACTGTCGCGGCCGGCTTGCAGGGCTTGCTCGCCTTGGGCCACGGTCATCGCCGGGCCGTGGAGGAAATTCGCCGTGCCAGGGCCGACGCGCAGATGCCGCACGCCGGGCAGGTCCAGCGCAGGCGTCACGGTGCCCAGGTCCACCACTTCCAGCGAAGCGCCCAGTTGCCGCGCCAGGACGCTGATGGCCGCGCCGCCGCTGACGAAGTTGAGCAGCATCTGCCCCGTCACTTCCTGGGGAAAGGCTGAGACGCCCTCCGCCACCACGCCATGATCGCCGGCAAAAATCGCGATCCAGACGTGATCCAGGCTCGGCTTGACCTGCCCTTGCAGCCCCGCCAGTTGCACCGCCACCGACTCCAGCCGCCCGAGGGAGCCGGCCGGTTTGGTCAGTTGTTGCTGACGGGCCGTGGCCTGTTCCAGGGCCTGGGTATCGAGGGGCTTGCACGGGTCCAGCCACCAGCGGTGATTCATAACGCAGTACCTTTGAGAGTCAGGGGCAGGCCGGCGACGGTCAGCACGACGCGCTGACACCGTTCGGCCAAGGCTTGATGCAGCCAACCGGCTTCATCGACATAACGGCGAGTCAACTCGCCCAGGGGCACGACACCCATGCCAGTCTCGTTGCTGACAAAAATGATCTCCCCGGGCAGCGCGGCGAGGCAGTCCAGCAGCGCTTCCCGCTCGGTGTTCAACCGCTCGGGGTCCTCGAGCATCAGCAGGTTGGTCAGCCACAGGGTCAGGCAATCCACCAGCAGGCATTGTCCGGGGGCGGCGTTTTCTTGCAGCACCCGGGCCAGGGCCAAGGGTTCTTCCACCAGCGCCCATTCGGCCGGGCGACGGGCTCGGTGTTGGGCGACCCGTGCGTTCATCTCGCCGTCCAGGGGTTGGCTGGTGGCGATGTAGGTCACTGGCAAGCCCGTTTCGACCGCGAGTTTTTCCGCCAGGCGGCTTTTGCCGGAGCGGGCGCCGCCGAGGATGAGTTGGAGCATGATGTTTTTTACCTTTCAGATGGCGGTGTTGCTGCCGGCCTCAAATCCCACAGAGTTCACGCAACAACCCAGTGTCCAAATGCCGCTCCACCAGATCCGCCAGCCGCTCGATGTCCCGCTCGCGCAAGCCGTGGTAATCCACCGTCTGCACATCCTGCAACCCGGCCCAACGCAACAACGCGCTGCAGGCCTGGGGAGACTCGAACAGCCCATGCAGGTAGGTGCCGAAAATCTGCCCATCGAGACTTTGCGCGCCGTCGCAACGACCGTCTTCCAAGTACACCGCCGCGTGTTCCAGTGCCGGGCCGGTGGTCACCCCGGCGTGAATCTCATAGCCGCTGACTTCAGCCTCTTCCAAGGCCAATCGCCCGCGGACATTGCGCAATTGTTTCTCATGTTCCAGCGTCGTTTCGAGATCCAGCAAACCCAACCCGGCACTGGAGCCCGCCGCGCCTTCCAGCCCCAGCGGGTCGTGGACCTGCTGGCCGAGCATCTGCAAGCCGCCGCAAATGCCCAGCAGCTTGCCGCCATAGCGCAGGTGCCGTTGGAGCGCGCTTTCCCAGCCGTTGGCACGCAGGTAGGCCAGGTCGCTGCGCACGCTTTTCGAACCGGGCAGGATGATCAGGTCGGCCGGCGGGATGGGCTGGCCCGGGCCGATGAATTGCAGGTCGACCTGTGGGTGCAACCGCAACGGATCGAAATCGGTGTGGTTGCTGATGCGCGGCAGCACCGGCACCACCACCTTGAGCAGCTGTTCGGCCTTGTCGGCCTGGCGCTGGTCGAGGCCGTCCTCGGCTTCCAGGTGCAGGTCCATCACGTAGGGCAGCACGCCCACCACCGGTTTACCAGTGCGCGCCTCCAGCCAATCCAGACCCGGTTGCAACAAGGCGATGTCGCCGCGAAAACGGTTGATGACGAAACCCTTGACCCGCGCCTGCTCACTGGGCGACAGCAATTCCAGGGTGCCGACGAGATGGGCGAACACCCCGCCGCGATTGATGTCGGCGATCAGCAGCACCGGGCAGTCCACCGCTTCGGCAAAGCCCATGTTGGCAATGTCACCGGCTCGCAGGTTGATCTCCGCTGGCGAACCGGCGCCCTCCACCATCACTACCGGATAGGCCGCGCTCAAGCGCGCGTGGGAGGCCAGCACCGCTTGCATCGCGATGGCTTTGTAATCGTGATAGGCCACGGCATTCATGGTGGTCACGGCGCGACCGTGGATGATCACCTGGGCGCCCGTGTCGCTGTTGGGCTTGAGCAGCACCGGGTTCATGTCGGTATGCGGTTCGAGGCCGGCGGCCTGGGCCTGCACCGCCTGAGCGCGACCGATTTCGCCGCCGTCAGCGGTCACGGCGCTGTTGAGCGCCATGTTCTGCGGCTTGAACGGCACCACGCTGACACCCTGGCGGCGGACCCAGCGGCATAAAGCCGTGACCAAGGTACTTTTGCCGGCATCGGACGTGGTGCCCTGCACCATCACTGTGGTCATCGGGTGTCCTTGGCATAGGCCTCAAAGGCCTGTTCGAGGCGCAGGAATTCGCTGTCGTCGGCTGGCAGTCCGAAGCGCAGGCTGCTGGTGTTGGTAAACAAGCGCAGGAGAATGCCGCGATGGGCCATGAAATCATGAAGCCCCAGGGCGTGTTCGGTGACCAGCCATTGGAACAACCCGCAGCCGCCCTGCGGCTTGAAGCCGTGGCGTTCGAGCACCAGCGCCAGGCGTTGGCTGTTGGCTTCGCAGCGTTGGCGCTGGTAGGCGTGGGCATCAGTGTCCAGCAAGCACGCCTGCCCCAGCACCCGGGTCGGCCCGCTGACCACCCACGGCCCGACCTGTTCGGCGAGCAACTTGAGCAAGCGGCGCTCGGCCAGTACAAACCCCAGGCGAACCCCGGCCAGGCCAAAGAACTTGCCAAACGAGCGCAGCACGATCAACCCGACCAGATGGGTGTGCGCCGCCAGACTCAGCGCCGGCGTGACGTCCATGAAGGCTTCATCCACCACCAGCCAGCCACCGCGCTGGGCCAGGCGCCCATGCCAGTCCAGCAAGCGCTCGGGTGCAAGGCTCAGGCCCGTGGGATTGTTCGGATTGACCACCACCAGCACGTCGAGGCTGTCGAGAAAGAAATCCACCTCCGACTCCAGCACTTCGCGCACGATGTAGCCGCTGCGGCGCCAGGCTTCGGCGTGCTCGGCGTAACACGGCGACAAGACACCGACCTTGCCGGCCCGGCGCAGGCGCGGCAACAGCTGGATGGCCATTTGCGAACCGGCCACCGGCAACACATCCAACGCACCGTAGTAGTCGCAGGCGGCCTGTTCCAGCCCGTCATCGGTTTCCGGCAGGCGCGCCCAGGCCCGCAGGGGAATCGCCGGAACCTCGAACGGCCAAGGCGCCAGGCCGCTGGACAAATCCAGCCAGTCAGCCTCGGCGATGCCGTATTGCCGGGCTGCGTTACGCAGGCGTCCACCGTGCTCAAGCATAAAACTCAGCTCCCAGGCAGAGAATCAGCAGCCATAACCATACGCCGCGCTGGACCAATTGCCAGCCGCGATCGATGGAATCCGCGCTCGCCGGCACGCCTTCGCCGAGCGGCGGACGTTGGTGCAGTTCACCGTGATAAATCGCCGCCCCGCCCAACTCCACACCCAGCGCACCGGCACCGGCGGCCATGACCGGCCCGGCGTTGGGGCTGTCCCAGGTCGGGCCCTGGCTGCGCCAGCACTTGAGCGCCAGGCGGGTCTTGCCGAGCAGCGCGTAGGTCAACGCCACCAGGCGCGCCGGAATGTAGTTGAGCACATCGTCAATCTTTGCCGCCGCCCAGCCGAAGCGCTCGAAACGCTCGTTGCGATAGCCCCACATGGCATCGAGGGTATTGCTCAGGCGGTACAACACCACACCGGGCGCGCCGGCCACGGCGAACCAGAACAGCGCGGCGAACACCGCGTCGCTGCCGTTCTCCAGCACCGACTCGGTGGCGGCACGGGCCACGGCGGTTTCGTCCAGCTCGCGGGTTTCGCGGCTGACCAGGTAGCCGACACGCAGGCGCGCTTCGTCCAGATCGCCACTGCGCAGCGCCTGGGCCACCGGTTCGACATGTTCGCCGAGGCTGCGCAGGCCGAGGGCGCAGTACAGCGCGAGGATCTCCACCAGCCAGCCAACCATGGGCGCCCAAGACAGGGCCGTGGCGAGCAAGGTCAACGGCACCACGGCGATGATCCACGCCGTCACCCCATGGCTGCGCCAGCCGCGCCCACCGGAGTTGAAACGTTGTTCGATCCGCGAGGCAAAACCGCCGAACGCCACCAGCGGATGCCCGCGCCGGGGCTCGCCCAGCAGCGCGTCCAGCGCCACCGCGGCGACCGTGAGCAAGGCCACACTCATGGGCGCACGCCCCACTGGTTTTCATAGAGCAGTTCATTCAGCGAACGCGGTTGCGCCCAGCCTTCCAGGGCGAGCATCGGCGCCGGGTAAAAAGCCTCGACCGGACCCAGGCAGAGTATCGCCAACGGCTTGGCGCCCGCTGGCAGGCCCAGCAGATCGGCCAGGGCCTGGGGATCGAACAACGACACCCAGCCCATCCCCAAGCCTTCGGCGCGGGCCGCCAGCCACAGGTTCTGGATCGCGCAGGACAGCGAGGCCAGGTCCATTTCCGGCAAGGTCCGGCGACCGAAGATGTGCCGCTCGCGATCCTCCATCAACGCCGCCACCAGCACCTCGGCGCAGTCGTTGATACCTTCGACCTTGAGCTTCATGAATTCATCGCTGCGCTCGCCGAGGGCCTCGGCGGTGCGGATGCGTTCTTCTTCCACCAACTGCTGGATGTTCCCGCGCAAGGCGCGGTCACTGATGCGGATAAACCGCCAAGGTTGCATCAGGCCGACGCTGGGCGCCTGGTGCGCGGCTTCCAGCAGCCGGCGCAGCAAGGCCGGTTCAACCGTGCCACCGCTGAAGTGGCGCATGTCACGGCGCTCGGCGATGGCGCGGTAGATTGCGTCGCGTTCAGCCTGGGAGAAAGCGTTGTCGGTCATGGCCTTTTCGCGGCCTCAAGGTCAGGCGCAAACAGCGCGGCAATCGCCCTCGGATTCGACGGAAAATAAAAATGAACATAGGAAGCCGTCATCCGCCCCTGCCGAAACACCGCTTCTGCTCCACGCCCGCCGTTGGGGCTATGGCCACGGGCAATCGGTTCAAGTTCGGTGCTGGTCAGCGAATGATGATAGGTATGCCCACGCAAGATGCCTTCCGGCAAGTCCACCGATTGCAGCGCCAGGGCCGCCAGACGCTTTTGCATCTGCGCCTCACCCGCCAGCAAACCTAGTAGTTCGGCGCACACACCTTCAACGTCGGTCAATGAGTCCAGCAAATACAACATGCCGCCGCATTCGGCGAGCAACGGTTTGCCGGCTGCATGGTGGGCACGGATCGCCGCCAGCATCGGCGTGTTCCTGGCCAACGCAACGTGGTGCAGCTCTGGATAACCGCCGGGCAGATACAGGCTGTCCGCCTCGGGCAGTTCGGTGTCATGGATCGGCGAAAAGAAGCTCAACTGCGCGCCCATGGCCCGCAGCAGATCGAGGCTCGCGCCATAGGTGAAGGCAAACGCTTCGTCCCGGGCCACGGCGATGCGCACACCGTCGAGCCATGGCTGCGGGTCGATCACCTCAGGCGCGGCGAACTCGACCGCCGGCGGCAGCGCCACTTCGCAACTGCCGGCCAAGGCCTCTGCTGCCGCGTCGAGGCGCAGGTCGAGGTCATTCAACTCGCTGGCCTGGACCAGCCCGAGGTGGCGGCTGGGCAACTCGATGCCGGTTTCCCGGGACAGCGCGCCGTACCAGCGCAGGCCTTCGGTCAGGCTGCCTTCGAGCAACTGCGCGTGGCGCAAGGTGCCAACGCGGTTGGCCAAGACCCCGGCGAACGGCAAGTCCGGCTGATACCGGGCCAGGCCCAGGGCCAGGGCGCCGAAGGTCTGGGCCATGGCCGTGCCATCGATCACCGCCAGCACCGGTACACCAAAATGTCGCGCCAGGTCGGCGCTGGACGGGGTGCCGTCGAACAACCCCATCACCCCTTCGATCAGGATCAGGTCTGCTTCGGCGGCGGCTTCCCACAACAACCGACGACTTTCCTGCTCGCCGACCATCCACATGTCCAACTGATAGACCGGCGCGCCGCTGGCCCGCTCGAGAATCATCGGATCGAGAAAGTCCGGGCCACACTTGAAGACGCGCACCTTGCGCCCCTGGTTGCGATGCAAACGGGCCAGGGCGGCGGTGACGGTGGTCTTGCCTTGCCCCGAAGCCGGAGCGGCGATCAGCACCGCCGGGCAATGGCGACTCGTCATGGACGTGTCACTCACAGCTCGACGCCTTTCTGCGCCTTGATGCCGGCCTGGAACGCGTGCTTGACCATGCCCATCTCGGTGACGGTGTCGGCCAGTTCGATCATTTCCGGCTTGGCGCCACGACCGGTCACCACCACGTGTTGCATTGGCGGGCGGGCCTGGAGATCGCTGAGGACCTGATCGAGGTCGAGGTAACCGTGCTTGAGGGCGATATTGAGTTCATCGAGCACCACCAGGCCAACGGAAGGATCGCCGAGCAACTGGCGCGATACCGCCCAGGCCGCTTCGGCGGCGGCGATGTCGCGCTGGCGGTCCTGGGTTTCCCAGGTGAAGCCTTCGCCCATGACATGAAAACGCACCTGCTCCGGGAAGCGGCGGAAAAACAATTCTTCGCCCGTGCTGTTGCGCCCTTTGATGAACTGCACCACACCACACTGCATGCCGTGCCCCATAGCCCGAGCGAGCATGCCGAACGCCGAACTGCTCTTGCCCTTGCCGTTGCCGGTCAGCACCAGCAGCAGGCCACACTCGTTCGGCGAATTGGCGATGCGCTCGTCGATCACGGCTTTCTTGCGCAGCATGCGCGCCAGGTGGCGTTCGTCGCGATCCGGGGTGTCGATCATGGGGGAGCTCTCCGTTGGGCTTGGATAACGGCGGGCGGGCACAAAAAAAGACGGCAACAAGCCTGGCATCGCCCACCGTGATGCCGTTGGATGAATCAGGCCGGTCTCCGGGCTCATGAGCGGCGTGATGCCGGGCTGCGCGCCTTCCCATGTCCATGGACACAGTGGCCTGTAGGCAACCTTGACTCATTTACCGTTGCGGGGGCAGCGCCGGGTTCGTATGCACTCACCGGCTTCCCTGTTTCACTCTGTCGGCCACGGCCACAGAGCACCTGAAACAAGCGGCGAAGGTTAGAGGGTTGGGGGTGGAGCGTCAATTAAAGCCGCCACGGGTCCAGCGCTGTTTATTGGCCGGGATCAATGGAATGACGTCAATCTTGTGTCACGCTGAGGGAAGTGATATCAAAGCGGCATCACGACCCGATATCACAAGAACAAGAGGGCAATGTATGCAAGGCATGATCATCAGCAATCCAAAACTGGAATTCCTGCGTCCGGTGCTGGAACGTTGGTTTGACTGTATCGACCGCTACAACGCCGTGCGCGGCGATAACGACACGCCTTACTGGTTCGATGAACGGGCCAACCTGGGCCTGCTGTCGGCCGCAGCCTGGATGGCCGAGATGGTCACGCTGCAGGATGCCCCGACCCGCAAGCAGAATGAAGAAGGCGAACGCAACGTCAGCGCCGATCTGTTTATCGCCAGTACCGAGGAGCGCGCCTTCATCCAGGCCACCCAACGCTGGCCCAAGGTCAGCAACCTGAACCTGACCCAGCCCCTGCAGGAAGCCGCCAGCGATGCCAAGCGCATCAGCTATGCCAGCGACCTGAAGCTGGGTTGCCTGTTCGTCTCGCCGCAAAAAGCCCAGCAGAGCGCCACGCCCGAAGAACTGCAGGACATGATCGACGACCTGCAAAAGGAAAACACCTGCGCCGTGGCCTGGTATTTCCCTTACGCCTACCGCAAGTTGCGCAATGAAGCCGGCTTCTATCACCCCGGCATCGCCGTGCTGTTCAAACAGGCCCACGGCTGACTCATTCAAGAACTGTGGGAGCTTGCTCGCGATAGCGGTACGCCTGGCAACATCTATCTTGACTGTCACGCCGTCATCGCGAGCAAGCTCGCTCCCACAGGGTTTCGCGTGCAGTTTGAACCATCCGTGCGTCTACGCTTCTCTATGAATAACTCCATGCATTCATAGGGAAGCCAGCATGCTCAAGCCACCCCATCTCCTGATCGTCGCCCTTGCCGCCGGGCTTGTCGCTTGTGGCGAGTCGTCCACCCTGCAAGTGTCCGACGGCACCGGTCCCGCGCCGAAGCTGCCTGAACCGAACAAGACCCTGGTGCCTACCGTCAACATCGCCGAAGCCGTCGGCTGGGCCAGCGGCGCCAAACCCACCCCGGCCCCAGGCCTGCAAGTGGTCGCCTTCGCCGAAGGGCTGGACCATCCGCGCTGGCTCTATGTGTTGCCCAATGGCGATGTGCTGGTGGCCGAAACCAACGCCCCACCCAAACCGGACGATTCCAAGGGCATCCGCGGCTGGGTGATGAAAAAGGTCATGGGCCGCGCCGGTGCCGGCGTGCCCAGCCCCAATCGCATCACGCTGCTGCGCGACGCCAATCATGACGGCGTCGCCGAAACCCGCACGGTGTTCCTGGAAAATCTCAACTCGCCGTTCGGCATGACCCTGGTGGGCAATGACCTGTACGTGGCCGACACCGACCGGCTGATCCGCTTCCCCTATAAGGACGGTGACACGCAGATCAAGGCGCAACCGACCAAGGTCGTCGATTTGCCGGGCGGCACGCTCAATCATCACTGGACCAAAAACGTCATCGCCAGCCGGGACGGCAGCACGCTGTACGTCACCACCGGTTCGAACAGCAACGTCGCGGAAAACGGCATGGAGGCCGAAGAAGGTCGCGCCGCCATCTGGGAAGTGGACCGAGCCAGTGGCAATCACCGCATATTTGCCTCGGGCCTGCGCAACCCCAACGGCCTGGCCTGGGAACCCCGCAGCGGTGCCCTGTGGACGGCCGTGAACGAGCGGGATGAAATCGGCAGCGACCTGGTGCCGGACTACATCACTTCGGTCAAGGACGGCGCGTTCTATGGCTGGCCCTACAGCTACTATGGGCAGCACGTCGATGTGCGGGTCGAACCGCAGAATCCGGCCCTGGTGGCCAAGGCCATCGCCCCGGATTACGCCGTCGGCCCTCACACCGCATCGCTAGGCCTGACCTTCGCCGAAGGCAGCCGCTTGCCTGCACCCTTCACCGAAGGGGCGTTCATCGGGCAGCACGGGTCCTGGAACCGTAAGCCCCACAGTGGTTATAAAGTGATTTTTGTACCGTTCACTGGCGGCAAGCCCGTGGGACAACCCGTGGATGTGCTCACCGGTTTCCTGAACGCCGACGAAAAAGCCCAGGGCCGGCCGGTGGGCGTGGTGATCGATCAACAGGGTGGGTTGCTGGTGGCTGATGATGTGGGGAACAAGGTTTGGCGGGCGTCGGGTAAATAACCCACCACCCAAGACTTGTGAAAGAACCCTGTTTGGTCCGAGGACATGGTGAACACCCGTGGCGAGGGAGCTTGCTCCCGCTGGGCTGCGAAGCAGCCCCTGCTTCTGGCGGTTGCTGCGCAACCGAGCGGGAGCAAGCTCCCTCGCCACAAAAGCTTTCTAGCATTGCAAACGTTGAAGGGTCAGGGATTGCGCGCCAAATGCTCCGGCTGCAGCACCCGCTTGGCGCCCAGGTAAGCCCTCTGCCAGTAAGCCTTGGACAGGCTATCGAGCTTTACCGTGCCACCGGTGGCCGGTGCATGGACGAAACGGCCCTCCCCCACATAGATCCCGGCATGGCTGACCTGGGAGCCGCCGTTGGTGGCGAAGAAAATCAAATCACCTGTCTGCAACGCCTCCTTGCCCACATCCGGGGCGCGCATGCCGATCATTTCCCGCGTGGAACGTGGCAGGGAAATACCCGCCGCATCGCGGTAGACGTAACCAATCAAGCCGCTGCAATCGAAACCCGAATCCGGCGTATTACCGCCCCAGCGATACGGCGTCCCCACCAAACCCAATGCCCGGAACAGCACATCTTCGGCGGCAGGGGAAAAGGTTTGTGAGGGGGCAAAGACCACCGGAGCCCGCACGGGAGCTGGCGGTGGAGTGCGGCTGGCGCAAGCGCTGAGCAGCGCGGCGAGGAACATGAGAGCGAGGCGGGCCGACGTCGACATATGCAGAACAATCCTGATCTGGATGCGGCTTTTCTGCCGTGGGCATGAAAACAAATCCGCCTGCGGAGTACGCAGGCGGATTGCCATCAAACAATGATCAGGATTCTAGCGGCTATACGACAAACTTCAAGTAAGACTTTAAGTTTGCCTTACAAACTGTGTGCTTACTTGCGGGCAGTGACCACAGTCGGCGCCATGGCGAGGGCGCGCTTGGCTTCGATGAAGGTCTTGCTCCAGTAGCTGTCGCCCAGGCTGTCGATCCGCACGCCACCGCTGCGGCGGCTGCTGGAATGGATGAACTGGTTGTCGCCCAGGTAGATACCGGCATGGCTGACGCGACCGCGACGACCGTTGGTGCTGAAGAACAGCAGGTCACCGGGCTCCAGTTGGTTGCGAGCCACCAGTGGGGCGTTCACGTTGATCATTTCGCGGGTGGAGCGCGGCAGGTTCATGCCGGCCTCTTCGCGGAACAGATAACCGATGAAACCGCTGCAATCGAAGCCAGCTTCAGAGGTGCCGCCAAAACGGTAGCGGGTCCCGATCAACGACATCCCGCGTTCCAGGATGCTGTCAGCCAATACTGGAAGCTGGTAAGGCTTGCTGCCGGCGAAGGCTGCGAGCTCTTTGTCGGAGGCCATTTCTTCCTGGAACGCAACGGAGGAAGACTGGGCGGTAACGGAGTTCTTGACCTGTGGTTCCTGCGCTTGCTGGGACACTGGGGAGTGGGCAGCGCAACCAAACAACAGGGTAACGAGTGCGAGAGGCACGAGGGGTGCGAAGCGATTTAGCATGGGCACGACCGTGGCTGAAGTAGTAAAGATGGCGAGACTATGCCTTCTATCAACCTCATTTGCAAATTCAATCGATGCAAATGTGACTTCTCGGTTTTACGCTTACATCTAAGCGCTTAAGCCCGACCTGAGCGGGTTACAGCCCTACAGCCCAGTAAAACCGCGGGCTTCACCGGACCCAGAAGAGGCTTTAAGCCATCATCGGACGACAGTTTTACCAGCCCAAAGTTTCTTTCAAAAAAGGAATGGTCAGCTTGCGCTGGGCCTGAAGGGAGGCCTGGTCGAGGCGTTCGAGCAGTTCGAACAGCGCGCTCATGCTGCGGGTGCCACGGGTGAGGATGAAATGCCCGACTTCGTCGGTCAGGTGCAGGCCACGCCGGGACGCGCGCAGCTGCAAGGCACGAAGTTTGTCTTCGTCGGAAAGCGGACGCATCTGGAAAATCAGCGCCAGGGTGAGACGGGACTTGAGGTCCGCCAGCTTCACCGGCAGCTCCCGTGGCGACGTCGACGCGGCGATCAGCAAGCGCCGACCGCTGTCGCGCAACCGATTGAACAGATGAAACAGCGCCTCTTCCCAATCAGCCTTGCCGGCCACGGCCTGGAGATCGTCCAGGCAGACCAGTTCGTACTGCTCAAGGTTGTCGAGGATCTCAACACCGCGGTCAAGCAATTCGGCCAACGGCAGGTACACCGCAGGTTCGCCCAATTGTTCGAACCGCAGGCACGCGGCCTGCAACAGATGCGTGCGCCCTACCCCGTCCTTGCCCCACAGGTAGATCAGGCTTTCGGTCCAGCCGGCGTCGGCTTCGCAAAGCCGCTCGACATAGCCGAGTGCAGCGGCATTGGCGCCTGGGTAGTAATTGATAAAGGTGGCGTCATCACGCAGACGCACACCTAGGGGCAGCTGAATCGGTTTCATGCTGACTGAACAGTTCCAAAGGAACCGTTAGTGGCCTCTGTGTAAAGTTCGCAAAGTTTATACCCGTGACACGGACCGCACAATGCGCCGGACCACGAGCAAAATCAAAGGTTTGCAGCGGCAAGAGGACAGAGCGTCGGTTTCCCTGACGCTCCGCCAACGATTTGCCCTACAGGTCGGGGTCTTCAGCGCCGCTATAAATGTCCGAATCCTTGTACAAATCATGCATATGGCGCACCAGCACCATGATCACCGCCGCCACCGGCAGCGCCAACAGAATCCCGGTGAAGCCGAACAACTCTCCCCCAGCCAGGATCGCGAAGATCACCGCTACCGGATGCAGGCCAATACGATCGCCCACCAGCAGCGGCGTCAGCACCATGCCCTCCAGCGCCTGACCGACCATGAACACCGCGACGATGCCCAGCATCGGGTACAGGTCGCCGCCGAACTGGAACAGTCCGGCGATCAATGCCGCGCCAATACCAATCACAAACCCCATGTACGGCACGATGGCGGCCAGGCCGGCGATGAGGCCGATCAACAGGCCCAGCTCCAGTCCTACTAGCATCAGCCCTGCGGCATAGATGAAACCCAGCGCCACCATCACCAGCAGTTGCCCGCGCACGAACGCCCCCAGCACTTCGTGGCATTCGAAGGTCAAGGTCATGATGCGTTCTTCACGGTGACGCGGCAGCAGGCTACGAATCTTCGCCATCATCAGATCCCAATCCCGCAGCAGATAGAAGGCCACCACCGGAATCAGCACCAGGTTCGCCAGCCAGCCGATCAACGCCAGGCCCGAGGCCGTGGCCTGGCTCAACACCACGCCAACGATGTCGGTGGTCTGGCCCATGTGCTCGCTGATAGCCGCCTTGACCTTGTCGAACTTCCAGAAACCGTCCGCCAGCCCTAGCTTCGATTGCACCCACGGCACCGCGCTGTGCTGCAACCAATCGAGCATCTGCGGCGCCAATTCGTACAGGCGCAACAGTTGCTTGGCGAGCATCGGTATCAGCACCAGCAACAGGGCGCTCACAATCAGTGTGAACAGCGCAAATACCGCCACCACGCCCCATGTGCGCGACAGGCCGAGTTTTTCCAGGCGATCCACCACCGGATCGAACAGATAGGCCAACAGCAGCGCGACCAGGAACGGTGTGAGGATCGGATGCAGCAAATAGATAAGGGCGAACAGCAGGGCAACCCCACCCAACCAGAACCAACGCCGCGTATCGCCCATGAACCACTCCTAGCTATATAAAGAAAGAAAACCTACCAGCGGAACCGCAGATTGGCTGCCGGCGCCGGCACAGGTGCTGCAACCGGGGCCGAGCCATCGGCGGCGGGAGGCGCCACTGGCACTGGCGCGACGGCCTCGTCGGGCGGAACTTCCTGAAGTTTCGCCAGGGCCAGTTGCGCCTTCAACTGCTCGGCGCTGCCGTTGACTCGATAGACGATCCGATCACCCTCGACCTGCTGCAACTGCCCACCAAATGGTTCGAGCAAACGCCCAAGCGCCGCATACCGCTCAAGGTTCATGCCCTGCACCTCCAGCAAACGCTCAGTCGCCACGCCCGGCTTGGCGACGAAGCGCGGCGCCAGGCGCTGGTTCACCGCCAACATCACCGCGTCAGCCAATGCGGCCGGATCGGCGCCCTGGGCCGTACCCTGCTCACGCTGATCGCCCAGCCACAGGCGCCAGGCCCCATTCCACTGCCCGCCCTCCTCCTTGGCGTGGACCGCCAGCAAGGCGTCTGTCGCGTAGCGCTCCGAGGCATCGCGCAAAGGCGCCGGATCGCTGCCTTCCAGGTTTGGTGCGGTGGCAACGATCTGCTCGCTCAAGTCCGCCAGCGGCAGGTGCAACGCCAGCCCCCGATGCTGGGCGGCACGCCGCAATGGCGTGGCGCTGGCCTGGCCATCGCCCACCAGGCTGGAGCCCTCGGCTGAGTCGTTCAGCCACCAACCCAGGATCGATGGCCGGTTCGCACTCCACAGTGACAAGCCTGCCGAGCGCAACGCCCGGTCGGTACTCGCCGGGTCGAAGTCCACCTTGAGGCTTTCCGGCGGGCCGGCGTCGTAGCCATATTGAAGAATGATCTGTTGCGGGTCCTTGCGGATCGCCGCCAGGCCAGGATTCTGGGAGGCCTTGGCGTCGCCGGTCAGGCGCAGCACCAACGTGTCCAGCGCACGCAGAGTCGCCTGGTTACGCTCTTCCGGGGTCTGGCTGCTGACCGGCTCGAGCACTTGATACAGGCCATTGACGGTTTCGGCATGGCTCGCCAGGCTGATCAGCGCCAGGCAGCCCATAGACAAGAATTTGAACAAACGCATGGAAGATTCCCGGACATAACGGCTGGAACAGGCCGTGTGAAGAAGATTGAGCATGGCTGTGACCACAACACCCGGCAAAACATTCACACGCCCGATGGAAGTTTCGCATGGTCATCACCATAGCCGGTTACCGCTACACCTTATACAGACGCGCTACGCAGTACCAATATAAGAAATATCGGTTTTTTTCCGTGGATATGTCCCTGCCCGTCGGCGCGAGGATGGCCGCTGCCCCTCAAGCCTGATAAAATCGCGCGCCTTCGCAGACCGGCAATGGCTGGGCTCCCGGAATAATTCGTACAACGGTTATTCAATGGCCCCGGCGTCGGTCGTTACCCAGAAATCCCCCCTAAAGGCCTGGATCATGAGCAAGCAACCCTCCCTGAGCTACAAGGACGCCGGTGTAGACATCGACGCCGGTGAAGCATTGGTCGAACGCATCAAGAGCGTCGCCAAGCGCACTGCGCGTCCGGAAGTCATGGGCGGCCTGGGCGGTTTCGGCGCCCTCTGCGAGATCCCGGCCGGCTACAAGCAACCGGTCCTGGTCTCGGGCACCGACGGTGTCGGCACCAAGCTGCGCCTGGCCCTGAACCTGAACAAGCACGACAGCATCGGCATCGACCTGGTGGCCATGTGCGTGAACGACCTGGTGGTCTGCGGCGCCGAGCCGCTGTTCTTCCTCGACTACTACGCCACCGGCAAACTGAACGTCGATACCGCCGCTCAGGTGGTGACCGGCATCGGTGCCGGCTGTGAACTGTCCGGCTGCTCCCTGGTCGGTGGCGAAACCGCTGAAATGCCTGGCATGTACGAAGGCGAAGACTACGACCTGGCCGGCTTCTGCGTCGGCGTGGTAGAGAAAGCCGAGATCATCGACGGCTCGAAAGTCGCCGCTGGCGATGCCCTGCTCGCCCTGCCGTCCTCCGGCCCGCACTCCAACGGCTACTCGCTGATCCGCAAGATCATCGAAGTCTCGGGTGCCGACATCGAAAACACCCAGCTCGACGGCAAGCCACTGGCCGACCTGCTGATGGCCCCGACCCGCATCTACGTCAAGCCGCTGCTCAAGCTGATCAAGGACACCGGCGCCGTCAAGGCCATGGCCCACATCACCGGCGGCGGCCTGCTGGACAACATCCCGCGCGTGCTGCCAAAAGGCGCCCAGGCCGTGGTCGACGTGGCGAGCTGGACCCGCCCGGCGGTGTTCGACTGGCTGCAAGAGAAAGGCAATGTCGATGAAACCGAAATGCACCGCGTGCTGAACTGCGGCGTGGGCATGGTCATCTGCGTGGCCCAGGAGCACGTCGAGACCGCCCTGAACGTATTGCGTGAAGCTGGCGAGCAGCCTTGGGTCATCGGCCAGATCGCTACCGCGGCCGAAGGCGCTGCACAGGTCGAGCTGAAAAACCTTAAGGCGCATTGATGTCCGCAACCTGTGACGTGGTGGTGCTGCTGTCCGGCACCGGCAGTAATTTGCAGGCCCTGATCGACAGCACCCGGACCGGCGACAGCCCGGTCCGTATCCGCGCGGTAATCTCCAACCGCGCCGATGCCTATGGCCTGCAACGCGCCAAGGACGCGGGGATCGACACCCGCGTCCTGGATCACAAGGCGTTCGAGGGCCGCGAAGCCTTCGACGCCGCGTTGATCGAACAGATCGACACCTTCAATCCGCAACTGGTGGTCCTCGCTGGCTTCATGCGCATCCTCAGCGCCGGCTTCGTGCGTCACTACCAGGGCCGCCTGTTCAATATCCATCCTTCGCTGCTACCCAAATACAAAGGGTTACACACTCACCAGCGGGCGCTGGAGGCCGGAGACACGGAGCATGGCTGCTCGGTGCACTTTGTCACCGAGGAACTCGATGGCGGACCACTGGTCGTACAGGCAGTAATACCGGTAGAGTTGCACGACACGCCGCAAAGCCTGGCGCAACGGGTTCACGCCCGCGAGCACCAGATCTACCCGATGGCCGTGCGTTGGTTTGCCGAAGGAAGGCTGACCCTCGACGATCGCGGAGCCTCACTGGACGGCCAGTTGCTCGCCGCCAGCGGCCATTTGATTCGATACTAGGAGATTTTATGCGTCGCGCCCTGCTCTTCGCTTGCGCTCTGCTTGCCCTGCCCCTGGCACAGGCTGCGGAACTACAACCGTTCTCCGCCAGCTATACCGCCGACTGGAAACAATTGCCCATGAGCGGCACCGCCGAGCGCAGCCTGACCAAGGAAGCCAACGGCACCTGGAAGCTGAGCTTCAAGGCTTCGATGATGATCGCCAGCCTGACCGAAGAAAGCACCCTGACCCTGGACAAGGACACGCTGCTGCCACAGTCCTACCACTTCGAACGCGGTGGCCTGGGCAAAGCCAAGAAGGCCGACCTGGACTTCGATTGGAACACCAAGATGGTCACCGGCACCGATCGCGGCGACGCGGTCAAGCTGCCGCTCAACCGTGGCATGGTCGATAAATCCACCTATCAACTGGCCCTGCAGCACGACGTGGCGGCCGGCAAGAAAAGCATGAGCTATCAGGTCGTCGATGATGGCGAGATCGATACTTATGACTTCCGCGTGCTGGGCTCGGAAAAAGTCGACACCAAGGCCGGCCAGATCGACGCGATCAAGGTCGAGCGCGTGCGCGACCCGACGCAAAGCAAACGCATCACCGTGCTCTGGTTCGCCAAGGACTGGGACTACCTGCTGGTGCGCCTGCAACAGGTCGAGACCGACGGCAAGGAGTACAACATCATGCTCCTGGACGGCACGGTCAACGGCAAGGCTGTGAAAGGCAGCTGATCGACGCAAACACCAGGAAGCCCCGCCATGCGGGGCTTTTTATTGCCTGGATTTCAAGCTCCCACAGGATTTGTATTCATGGAGGATTGCGACATGAAATCTTCTTCATGAAAAACACCTGCGACCGAATGCCGCGCACCACTTGGCCTGCAGGATTATGGCGCTTTCCATGAAAACTTCTTAACGAACCGGGGCATTTACTTAGCACGCTATCCAAATCTATAACAAAGTCCTGCACACGCCTTGCTGCAGATAACAGAGATTGGAGCTTGCAAGATGACTGTGAAAGTAACTGAACGCGATGACGCCCATATGTCCCACGAAGGCATTGCCGCCGGTATCCGGATCTGGGATGTGCATCAACAGGATTTGCTGGTGGGGATGTTCCACTCGGAGACGGATGCCCATAGCTACAAGGCTGAGCTGGAGCGCGAGGAACGGCTGCGCTCGCGAGAAATGACGGAATCCTGAACGACACGGGGCCCCTGTGGCGAGGGAGCTTGCTCCCGCTGGGCTGCATAGCAGCCCTTTCTTGTGAGCGCTTCGCACTCAAGCGGGAGCAAGCTCCCTCGCCACGGGTCGTTTTTTCAGGTTGCCGGCTTTACCACATCAAATCATCCGGAATCTGATACGCCGCGTACGGATCATCGGCATCCACTTCTTCGGTCTGGGTGTTGAGCTGGACGATGCGCTTGGGATCGCGTTCCTGGATCTTCAGGGCCGCCTCGCGCGGGATCACTTCGTAACCGCCGGCATGGTGGACGATCGCCAACGAGCCGCTGCTCAGCTTGTTGCGCATCAGGGTGTTGACCGAGATGCGCTTGACCTTCTTGTCGTCGACGAAGTTGTAGTAATCCTCGGTGGTCAGCTTCGGCAGGCGCGAGACTTCGATCAATTGCTTGATCTGCGCAGCCCGGGCCTTCTGCTCGACCTTTTCCTGCTGCTGACGGTTGAGTTCCTGGTCGCGCTTGACCTTCTCGGCCATGGCCTCCTGGGCCGCGCGCTGCTGGGAATCGTCCAGTTCGATCTGGCCTTTATGGGCCAGGCGTTGCTGCTTCTGTTTCTCTTTGCCGACCTGCTTGGCCTGCTTTTGGTTGACCAGCCCTGCTTTGAGCAACTGGTCGCGAAGGGAAAGGCTCATGGTGCTTACTCACTTAGGCAACGGCCTCAGCCACAGCTGGGCAAATTCTTTTCCTGACGTTTGGCTTCGCCCCACAAGGCGTCCAACTCTTCGAGGGTGCAATCTTCCATGGGACGGTGGGTGTCGCGCAATGCCTGTTCGATAAATCGGAACCGTCGTTCGAACTTCCCGTTGGCGCCACGCAGGGCGGTTTCCGGGTCGACCTTGAGGTGGCGAGCCAGGTTCACCACGCTGAACAGCAAGTCACCGATCTCGTCGCTGATAGCCACCGGATCGTTGTCGGCCATGGCTTCAAGCACTTCGTCCAGCTCCTCCCGGACCTTGTCGAGCACCGGCAACGGGCCTGGCCAGTCGAAACCGACCTGCGCCGCACGCTTTTGCAGCTTCGCCGAACGGGACAACGCCGGTAGCGCCCCCGGCACATCGTCGAGTAACGACAACTGCTCGGGGGCCGCGGCTTTCTCGGCCCGCTCCTCTGCCTTGATCTCTTCCCAGCGCTGCTTGACCTGCTCTTCACTCAGGCGCGGGATGTCCACTGGCGCGTAAAGGTCCCCGGTAGGAAACACATGGGGATGGCGGCGGATCAGCTTGCGGGTAATGCTGTCGACCACGCCGGCAAATTCGAAGCGGTTCTCTTCCCGGGCCAGTTGGCTGTAATACACCACTTGGAACAACAAGTCGCCCAACTCGCCCTGCAAATGATCGAAGTCGCCGCGCTCGATGGCATCGGCCACTTCGTAGGCTTCTTCAAGCGTATGAGGAACGATGGTCGCGTAGGTTTGCTGGATGTCCCACGGGCAGCCGTACTGCGGGTCCCGCAGGCGATTCATCAGGTGGAGCAGGTCTTCGAGGCTATACATCAATCCATCTCATCACAAAATAACCCTGTGGGAGCGGGCTTGCTCGCGATGGCGGCCGGTCAGTGATGGACCGCTATCGCGAGCAAGCTCGCTCCCACATGTTTGGACTGCGCTTAACCTGGCGTCCGGTTACGCCGGGTCTCGATGATGTTCGGCAACTGGGAAATCCGCCCCAGCAACCGCCCCAGCGCATCCAGCCCCGGGATCTCGATGGTCAGCGACATCAACGCGGTGTTGTCTTCCTTGTTCGAACGGGTGTTGACCGCCAGCACGTTGATCCGCTCGTTCAGCAACACCTGGGACACGTCACGCAGCAGGCCGGAGCGGTCATAGGCGCGGATGACGATGTCCACCGGGTAGGTGAGCACCGGTACCGGGCCCCAACTGACCTGGATGATCCGCTCCGGCTCGCGACCGGCCAGTTGCAGCACCGAGGCACAGTCCTGTCGGTGAATGCTCACGCCACGGCCCTGGGTGATGTAGCCGACGATCGCATCCCCCGGCAACGGCTGGCAGCAGCCGGCCATCTGGGTCATCAGGTTGCCCACGCCCTGGATCTGGATATCGCCACGCTTGCCCGGTTTGTAGCCGGTAGCCTTGCGCGGGATCAGCTCCAGTTGCTCGTTGCCCCGCTCCGGCTCCACCAGTTGCTGGGCCAGGTTGACCAACTGCGCCAGGCGCAGATCGCCGGCACCGAGGGCGGCGAACATGTCTTCGGCGGTTTTCATGTTGGCTTTTTCGGCCAGCTTGTCGAAATCCACCTGCGGCAGGCCCAGGCGACCGAGTTCGCGCTCGAGCAGGGTCTTGCCAGCGGCGACGTTCTGGTCGCGAGCCTGCAACTTGAACCAGTGGACGATTTTCGCCCGGGCCCGCGACGTGGTGATGTAGCCCAGGTTCGGGTTCAGCCAGTCGCGGCTCGGCGTACCGTGCTTGCTGGTGATGATCTCGACCTGTTCACCGGTCTGCAGACTGTAGTTGAGCGGTACGATCCGCCCGTTGATCTTGGCGCCACGGCAGTTGTGGCCGATCTCGGTGTGGACCCGGTAGGCGAAGTCCAGCGGCGTCGCGCCCTTGGGCAGGTCGATGGCATGGCCGTCGGGGGTGAAGATATAGACCCGGTCCGGCTCGATATCGACCCGCAGCTGTTCGGCCAGGCCGCCGATGTCACCCAGTTCCTCGTGCCACTCCAGCACCTGACGCAGCCAGGAGATCTTCTCTTCGTAGTGATTGGAGCCGGACTTGACGTCGGTGCCCTTGTATTTCCAGTGGGCGCAGACGCCCAGCTCAGCCTCCTCGTGCATCGCATGGGTGCGAATCTGCACTTCCAGTACCTTGCCCTCGGGGCCGATCACTGCAGTGTGCAGCGAGCGATAACCGTTTTCCTTGGGGTTGGCGATGTAGTCGTCGAACTCCTTCGGAATGTGCCGCCACAAGGTATGGACGATCCCCAGCGCGGTGTAGCAGTCGCGCATTTCCGGGACCAGGACGCGAACGGCGCGAACGTCGTAGATCTGGCTGAATTCCAGGCCCTTGCGCTGCATTTTTCGCCAGATCGAGTAGATGTGCTTGGCCCGGCCACTGATGTCGGCTACCACGCCGGTGGCCTGCAACTCTTCGCGCAACTGGGTCATCACATCGGTGATGAAACGCTCGCGATCCAGGCGCCGCTCATGCAACAGCTTGGCGATCTGTTTGTATTGATCCGGCTCCAGGTAGCGGAAGGACAGGTCCTCCAGCTCCCACTTGATGTGACCGATGCCGAGACGGTGGGCCAGGGGGGCATAGATGTCGAACACCTCCCGGGCGACGCGATTGCGTTTTTCGTCATCGGCAGACTTCACGGCGCGGATGGCGCAGGTACGTTCGGCCAGCTTGATCAGCGCGACGCGCACGTCGTCAACCATCGCCACCAGCATCTTGCGCAGGTTTTCCACCTGGCCCTGGGTGCCCAGCACCATGGACTGGCGCGGGCTGAGGCTGGCGCTGATGGCGGCCATGCGCAGCACGCCATCGATCAGCTTGGCGACCACCGTGCCGAAGCGCTGGCTGACCACCGGTAGCTGGATCTGGCCTTCGCGCACGCCGCGGTACAACACCGCCGCCACCAGGGAGTCCTGGTCGAGCTTGAGGTCAGCAAGAATTTCGGCGATCTCCAGGCCCGTCTGGAAACTCGAGGTGCCTTCGGACCACAGGTTCTTCGCTGCGTTATGTTGCTGCTCCGCCTCACGAGCGAACTCGCAGGCGGCCTTCAAGGCTTCGCGATCCAGAGCCATGTCGACGCTGACCGCATGATCGAGCCAAGCCTCGAGATTGATACTGCCGTCGGTGTTGATCGGCTGGTGTGCTCTCACCTGTACCATCTTTACTTACCTTCCCTACGACGCAGATTCAATGCGTCAACTTCGCTGACCTTCATGCCCGTGTTTACGCCCAGGGCTGTGGCGAGTTGGCACGAACGGGTCAGTCGGACAAGCCATCCTGGCTCGCTTCAAATAACGCCATGGCCTCGACATGCGCCGTTTGAGGAAACATATCGAGAATCCCGGCACGTTTTAACCGGTAGCCCTGCTTGATCAGTTCGACCGTATCCCGGGCCAAAGTTGCCGGGTTGCACGATACATAGACCAACCGTTTGGCACCCAGGGACGACAGTTTGCGCACCACCTCGAAAGCACCGTCACGGGGTGGGTCCAAGAGTACCGCAGAAAAGCCTTCGCCGATCCATTGGGCATCAGCCAGAGGCTGGGATAAATCGGCCTGAAAAAAGGCCGTGTTATTCAAATTGTTACTGACGGCATTGGCCGCCGCACGATCCACCATGGTCTGCACGCCTTCGACAGCCACCACCTGGCGCACGCTTTTGGCCAGCGGCAAGGCAAAGTTACCCAGGCCGCAGAACAGATCCAGCACCCGTTCCTCGGCTCGCGGTGCCAGCCATTGCAGGGCCTGGGCGATCATCGCCTCGTTGACCCCGGCGTTCACCTGGATGAAATCCCCCGGTCGGTAAGCCAGCTCAAGGTCCCAGGCATCCAGGCGAAACCCGAGAGCTTGCCCGGGCTCGACCGGTTGCGGCTCACCTTCACCGTGCAGCCACAACTGGGCTTCATGGAACGCGCAGAAGTCCTTGAGGATCGTCAGGTCGGCCTCCGACAGCGGCGCCATGTGGCGCAGCAATACCGCGAGGGACGAACCGGCGAACAATTCCACATGCCCCAACGCCTGGGGTTTGCTCAAGCGACGCAGCATCTCCGGCAGGCGGCTCATGATCGGCTGCAAGGGCTGTACCAGCACCGGGCAATCACCGATGGCGACGATGTCCTGGCTGCCGACGGCGCGGAAACCGACTTCGAGTTTTTTCGCCTTCTGATCCCAGCGCACCGCCACGCGGGCGCGACGCCGGTAACCGAATTCCGGCCCGCTCAAGGGCGCGGCCCATTCCTCTGGCACCACCCCGGCCACCCGCGACAACTGCTCGGCGAGCATGCGCTGTTTCAGGGCGAGTTGTTCGTCATGGGGCAAATGTTGGACGCTGCAACCGCCGCAGCGACCAGCATGGACGCACGGCGCCGCACGTCGCAGTTCACTGGGCAGGAACACGCGCTCGGTACGGGCCTCGACCACTTTGCCATGGGCACCGAGCACCCGCGCCTCGACTTCTTCGCCGGCCAGGGCGCCGATGACAAACCAGGTGCGCCCTTCAATGAAGGCGATGCCCCGACCGTCGTTGGCCAGGCGCTCGATGGTCAAGCGCTGCTTCTTGCCGGTGGGCACTTGCGGGGCCCGGCTTCCGCCGCTGGGCTGGAAGCGCAGGCCTCTCTCTTGCTTGGCCATCAGTTGGGCGCGTCGAAAATGCCGGTCGACAGGTAACGGTCGCCACGGTCACAGATGATCGCGACGATCACCGCGTTTTCAACTTCCTTGGACAGGCGCAGCATCCCCGCCACGGCACCGCCCGAAGACACGCCGCAGAAGATGCCCTCCTCGCGCGCCAGGCGACGGGTCACGTCCTCGGCTTCGCTCTGGGCCATGTCGATGATGCGATCCACGCGGTCGGCCTGGTAGATCTTTGGCAAATACTCCTCGGGCCAGCGGCGGATGCCGGGAATGGCCGAGCCTTCCATCGGTTGCAGGCCAATGATCTGCACGTTCGGGTTCTGTTCTTTCAGGTAGCGCGAGGTGCCCATGATGGTGCCGGTGGTGCCCATCGAGCTGACGAAATGGGTGATGGTGCCGTCGGTCTGGCGCCAGATCTCAGGGCCGGTGGAGGTGTAGTGGGCCTCTGGATTGTCGCCGTTGGCGAACTGGTCCAGCACTTTGCCACGACCCTCGGCCTGCATGCGCTCGGCCAGGTCCCGGGCACCTTCCATGCCCTGCTCCTGGGTCACCAGGATCAACTCGGCACCGTAGGCCGTCATCGCTGCCTTGCGCTCGGCGCTGGAGTTGTCGGGCATGATCAGGATCATCTTGTAGCCCTTGATCGCCGCCGCCATCGCCAGGGCAATACCGGTGTTGCCGGAGGTCGCCTCGATCAGCGTGTCGCCAGGCCGGATCTGCCCGCGCAATTCGCCACGGGTGATCATCGACAGCGCCGGCCGGTCCTTGACCGAACCCGCCGGGTTATTCCCTTCAAGCTTGAGCAAAAGCGTATTAGTGGTCACGCCGGGCAAGCGTTGCAAACGGACCAGCGGAGTGTTGCCGACGCAATCGGCGATGGTTGGGTACTGCAGAGTCATGGCGTATTCGCAATCCGGACTGCGGGGGCGCCTATCATACCGGCAAACCTGGCGCGGCCATATCACGCAAAGTAAGGGGGTTATGGCTTATGGGAATAAGCGAGACGAAAGCCGAGCATGCTGCTGTGTGGGGAGCTTGTCTCCTCGCCACCAGATCCGCGCTATCCGCGCTCGTGCGCATGACGCTCAAGCCCATGTAATCGACCTTGTATTCCCCGCAGTCCTTTTGCTGCAGATCTGAGAGCTCAAATCGTGCATGCATATCTGTTGTAAGCACCATCTGTAGGCACTCTTCCGCCCTATTTGTGGGTTCGCTCCTCTTATATTGATGACTAAGCAGTCAAAGATGTCTGGCTTTACACCGTGTTCTTTACAGTCGTCCGGCTAAACGTATTAGTAGATATTGAGCAATAACAATGGCCAAGGCGAAACAAAAATATCCACAGCCCAGCGCCCGGCGGACTTGCGGGCAACGCTTGCGCAACCTATTGGAAGAGTACGGCATCTCTCACTCGGCCTTTGCCGAGGTGCTAGGCATCAGCCCTCAATGCCTGACGAACTGGAGCGCGCGGGGTATACCTAGGCTGCGGGTGGAGCCATTGGCACGTTTGCTGAGTGTCAGTGAAGTATGGCTGACGACTGGGGAGGGTGAGCGGACACGTGACCTACATCGGGAGGTGGAACAGGATCAGGCGGGTTCGAGAGGTTAAGACTGGAGCGCCCTCCCGATAAAAGCACCTTCCTCAATTTCCTCGCCTGATTGAAAAGCGCGATTTGGTTACCGGCATTCTGGCTGTAATCAATGGCTAGCTGGGCGTCCGGGCCTGTCACTGCGCCAAGGCTTTATCGTTCGCTTCCTCCATATTCGCTCCATCTAACCGAAAGATCTGTCACTTTCTGTAGTACTTATTACCCCACAAGGGAAGTTCTTTCCTCGCGCCACATAAAAATCTGTAGGAATACGATTTTTTATCGGATCTTTCCTGCGATTCATCGAGACATTCATGAACTAGTAAATCATCAGACATACCGATAACATTATTACCAAGAAATTCAGCACTCAATCTTAACCAAGGAAACAGCCAATTGAAGAAAAACAATGAAGACCTAACAAAGCGAGAACATGAAGTCCTGCAATTACTTCTGCTAGGCGAAACAAACAAAAAAATAGCTTTAGCGCTCGGCATTAGCGATTTCACTGTGCGAGAATATGTCTCCTCAATTTTAAGAAAGAAAGGGGTAAACACCAGAGGAAAATTATTTTCGGAGAGACTCAATAAACATTAAAACCCGCAACTAATTTAAGAATCTTAACCACCCACCCCTTCCAGACAAATTATCAGTCGCGGGACCACCTGAATTAGAAACACAAAAACAACCGGATATATAAACATAAACATCATATTATCTGAAATCGTATATTCAAACACGGACTTACATACCGCAACCAGCCCTCTTAAAGCAAGCCCCATCACTCCTCCTATTAAAATCCATAACAGAATAGACATACCAACCCCATTGAAAACCGATAAGGCAAGCGCTATGAATGCCTAAAACAACAGACATACCATATACATAGCGCCACCGACAAAACAATTCAAATACAAACAAAAGCCAAAGAAATCCAACAAAATCAACTTTTTAAATGGTTAGACTGCGATCAGATTATTTTATTTATTATTCCTCATCCGTCATGCGCCTTGCATTTCGCGACTTAGTCCTCCACCAAACACTCCGACTCCGTAGCCAATGCCACCCCCCTTTATCATATTGATGCTCACCGCGCCTTCCTAGCCATGGAACAGTCAACTAAAGAAAAAGACAAAGACCTAACAAAACAATAGAATGAAGTCCTGCAACTACTTCTACTGGGCGGAGCAAACAAAAAACATATTTAATTCTCGGCATTAGCGACTTGCCACTATCGGAAACGCTCACTGCATAGCACGTGACAATTTCACTAATCGGTCGTATGGCCCTGTAAAAATTGCACCATCCCTTTGGATGGTGCATGTGACAACTTCGGATTTGTAATCGAAAAGAAAGCTGGCATTCCTACCACACGGTAGATATACACCATCATACTTCTCTGAATAGCCGATGGATAGCATTGCGTCCCGCAACAAGCCTAGCTGCATATCAGCCCTCACTCTTAATTCAGAAAACGCCTCATCACAATACATTTTCTTGGCAGTTATCGCCAAGTATCCAATTGTTCCGCCCACAACCTCCCAACCTGAAAAACCATTTCTCAATGAAAACTCATCCATAAAAATAAATATCACAGCTATCAGTAATGAGAACACGATACTTTTTTCAACCAAGACAAAGATCTTGAAAGGATCCCCTGACAATTGCTCACTAAGCTTTAGCTTTTTCAGAACATTTTCTGCCATACTTTCGTCCTCGCTGCGCAACTTTTTTTAAAACACCCACCCAACGCCATTCCAAACAGCACACATGGATCAACGATAACGACGAAATTCGATGATTTGTACCCTACACATGTAGGGATGACCCAAACGGGCATCCATGGGATCTTCCCTGCCTCGCCGCGATGCGGCATGCCTTCCCAAGGGGCTTCGGAATGCAAATATTGTCAGCAAGGAATGCTCACATTGACCTAAGACACATCGCTATTCAGAACAGAAGCTCTAGAAGTCCAGCAAGTGCAATGGTTGGGCAGCATAGTGCTGATTCGCCCACTCTCGTTTACCTTCCTCACAGCCTTCGCCACATTCTTCGCATCAATCGTGATTATTGTTTTCATATGGGGGAGCTATACCAAGCGAAGCACCATGGCTGGGCAGTTACTGCCCTCATCGGACAGATTAAAGTTTATGCACCACAGTAATGACGAGTGCTCGAAAGCTTTATCCATGAGGAGCAATACGTTAAAGCGGGCACGGACTTGCTCACATTATCCAGTGAGCACTATGGCGAAAATTCCGATCCAATTCAGGAAAGCACAGCAACAACTTCAAGGAAAGGAAACTGCCCTTGATTGATGAGCTCAAAAAATAAAAACACTGCAGGCTGATGAAAAAAAAGCCTTACCAACCATTTAAGCACCCTAGAAAATGAGTTGGATATTCTAGCCGGACAAATTTCCAGTCAAAAACAGCTGGTCGCCTTGGCTTTAAATGCCACCAGTCGCTATTCGGGATTAATGGAAAAGGGATATATATGGATCAGCTACAGCAGCGCCAAGCAGAGCTACTCAATCATCGACAGAAATCAAATACCCTTGAACGTGACCGCTCCGCGCTGCGACAACAGATAACCGAGCGCCGCAACGAGCTTTCTGGCTTATCCTCTCGCCATGAAAATCAACTCGCCATCGTGCATAGAATGCTTTCGGAAATTGATCGAGAGTTCATTGAGAGTGAGGCGCGGCGAATATTAGTTATCAAGGCTCCTCAAACAGGTGTCGTGACTGCCATTTTTGCGGAGTCCGGACAGACCACAGGCATCACTAGACCGCTTTTAGGCATCGTTCCAAACAACTCGCTATTGCAGGCCAACCTTTATTCCTCAAGTAAATCCATCGGTTTCATCCGGGTCGGCGATAAATTACGTATTCGCTATCAAACCTGTCCCTATCAAGAATTCGGGCAGCACAACGATACAGTAAAATCCATCTCCAAGGCCTCGATTTCTGCCGGGGGAGCTTGCAAACGCGGTCGGAGAAATACCCGGCATTGGCTTGGACAGCGAACGCTATTATCGAATACGCGTCGATCTGGACCAACAGCATGTTCTAGCGTATGGCGAACAACGGCCATTGCAAACGGGCATGTTACTTGAAGCGGACATAATGCAAGAGACTCGCCATCTTTATGAATGGGTATTAGAGGCTCTTTATAGCCTAACGGGCAGGCTTCAGGCCCCATGCAGATGAATTATATGAATGCAGTCTCACTTTCAGTGGAGACGCCGGCTTCCATTACCGCAGGATCGCAGATTGGAAAGCAACGACAGATCGTCTGATCGCTTTCAATAAGGCAATGACGAACTCTCCTGCGGAGGCGCCGAAGTATTCACAGCAAGACTGCGCATCTTTTCGCGCTCCTGAGCCACCAACCTAAAGCTCAACGGCAGCCTCTTCCTACCACTCTGCACCCACAGTCGTCCTCCTCTGACACTGGTCTATCGGCGGATATTCACTAAGCGTTTCAGATCGCGTTACGACTGGTCTCCGACCGGACCGATGCACGGAGGACATGAATTTTACGAAGATCGCCCGCCCGCAAATCGCTACACTGCGCAGGTACTGCGTGCTGGATGCGCGCACCGCTCAATCAGACGCTGGATGCAGGAGACAAGTGTGCTCAAGAAACTGGGAATCAAAGGCCGCGTGCTGTTGCTGACCCTGTTGCCAACCAGCCTGATGGCGCTGGTCCTGGGCGGCTATTTCACCTGGATGCAGCAATCGGAGCTGCACGCCCAGTTGTTGCAACGTGGTGAAATGATCGCCGAACAACTTGCGCCGCTGGTCGCCCCAGCCATGAGCCGCCAGGACATCGATCTACTGGAGCGCATCGCCACCCAGTCCCTCGAACAGGCGGACGTGCGCGCCGTCACCTTCCTCGCCCCCGACCGCGTACCACTGGCCCACGCCGGCCCGACCATGCTCAACCGGGCGCCGGAGGGCAACAGCACGCAGCTACTGCAACGCACTGGCAACGACGCCACGCGCTACTTGCTGCCGGTATTCGGCAAGCACCGCAACCTGTCGGGCGAACTGATTCCCGAAGAAGCCGACCGCCTGTTGGGCTGGGTCGAGTTGGAGTTGTCCCACAGCGGTATGTTGCTGCGCGGCTATCGCAGCCTGTTCGCCAGCCTGCTGCTGATCGCCGCTGGCCTGTGCCTGACCGGCTTGCTGGCGCTGCGCATGGGCCGCACGATCAACCGCCCGCTGAGCCAGATCAAGCAGGCCGTGGCACAACTCAAGGACGGTCACCTGGAAACCCGCCTGCCGCCGCTGGGCAGCCAGGAGCTGGACGAACTGGCCTCGGGCATCAACCGTATGGCCAGTACCTTGCAGAACGCCCAGGAAGAATTGCAGCACAGCATCGACCAGGCCACCGAGGACGTGCGCCAGAACCTGGAAACCATCGAGATCCAGAACATCGAGCTGGACCTGGCTCGCAAGGAAGCCCTGGAAGCGAGCCGGATCAAATCCGAGTTCCTGGCGAACATGAGCCATGAAATCCGCACGCCGCTCAACGGTATCCTCGGCTTTACCCACCTGTTGCAGAAAAGCGAACTGACCCCACGCCAGCTCGACTACCTGGGTACCATTGAAAAATCCGCCGACAGCCTGCTGGGGATCATCAACGAGATCCTCGACTTTTCGAAGATCGAGGCCGGCAAGCTGGTGCTCGACAGCATTCCGTTCAACTTGCGCGACCTGCTGCAGGACACCCTGACCATCCTCGCCCCCGCCGCCCATGCCAAGCAGTTGGAACTGGTGAGCCTGGTCTACCGGGACACGCCACTGTCGCTGGTGGGCGATCCACTGCGCCTCAAGCAGATCCTCACCAACCTGGTGAGCAACGCCATCAAGTTCACCCGCGAGGGCACCATCGTCGCCCGGGCCATGCTCGAAGACGAGCACGAAGACAGCGTGCAGTTGCGCATCAGCATCCAGGACACCGGCATCGGCCTGTCCAACCAGGATGTGCGGGCGCTGTTCCAGGCGTTCAGCCAGGCTGACAACTCGCTGTCGCGGCAACCGGGGGGCACCGGCTTGGGCCTGGTGATTTCCAAGCGCCTGGTGGAACAGATGGGCGGGGAAATCGGCGTCGACAGCACACCGGGCGAAGGCTCGGAATTCTGGATCAGCCTGCGCCTGCCCAAGACCCGTGACGATGCCGAGGACCTGCCCGGCCCACCGTTGCTGGGCCGGCGTGTAGCGGTGCTGGAGAATCACGAACTGGCCCGCCAGGCCTTGCAGCACCAGCTTGAAGACTGTGGCCTGCAAGTGACGCCGTTCAACACCCTGGAAAGCTTGACCAACGGCATCACCATCGCCCACCAGACCGATCAGGCGATCGACTTGGCCGTGCTGGGCATCACCAGCAACGACATGCCACCGGAGCGCCTCAACCAACACATCTGGGACCTTGAGCACCTGGGCTGCAAAGTACTCGTGCTGTGCCCCACCACCGAACAGACCCTGTATCACCTCTCGGTGCCCAACCCTCACAGCCAGCTCCAGGCCAAGCCGGCCTGCACCCGCAAGTTGCGCCGCGCGCTTTCCGACCTGGTCAACCCGCGCCCGACCCGCAGCGACCCCCACGAACCGGTTTCCAGCCGCGCCCCGAAAGTGCTGTGCGTGGACGACAACCCGGCCAACCTGCTGCTGGTGCAGACCCTGCTCGAAGACATGGGCGCCAAGGTGCTGGCTGTGGAAAGCGGTTATGCGGCGGTCAAGGCCGTGCAGAAGGAAACCTTCGACCTGGTCTTGATGGACGTGCAGATGCCCGGCATGGACGGTCGCCAGAGCACCGAGGCGGTCCGCCAGTGGGAAAGCGAGCGGCACTGCACACCGCTGCCGATCGTCGCCCTCACCGCCCACGCCATGGCCAACGAAAAGCGCGCCCTGCTGCAAAGTGGCATGGATGATTACCTGACCAAACCCATCAGCGAGCGGCAACTGGCCCAGGTGGTGCTCAAATGGACTGGCCTGGCCCTGCGCAACCAGTCACCGGAGCGCAGCGGCGATGCCCCGGGCGGCAGCGAACTGTTGGTGCTCGATCACGAAGAAGGCCTTCGCCTGGCCGCCGGCAAGGCTGACCTGGCGGCGGACATGCTGGCGATGCTGCTGGCCTCCCTGGAAGCCGACCGCGAAGCGATCCGCCAGGCCATCGAGGCCAACGATCACAACGCACTGATCGAACGCGTCCACCGCCTGCACGGCGCCACCCGCTACTGCGGCGTACCGCAATTGCGGGCGGCCTGCCAGCGCAGCGAAACCCTGCTCAAGCAACAGGATCCCAAGGCCGCCGACGCCCTGGAAGAATTGGAGCGGGCCATCAACCGCCTGGCCAGCGAGGCGCGTATCAGCGCCTGATCCAGGGCAATGGCGACCGGAGCGATGGCGGTTAAGCTGGGTCTATTCCAATGCCAGGAGGCCGCCATGCGCGTGATTTTTTTCAGCAGCCAGACCTACGACCGCGACAGTTTCACCAAGGCCCCGACGCCCGCAGGCCTTCAATTGCAATTCCAGCCCGCCCGCCTGAACCTCGACACCGTGGCCCTGGCCGAACGGCATGAAGTGGTGTGTGCCTTCATCAACGATGACCTCAGCGCCCCGGTGCTGGAGCAACTGGCCGAAGGCGGCACGCGGCTGATTGCCCTGCGCTCGGCCGGCTACAACCACGTCGACCTGCTCGCCGCCCAGCGCCTGGGCTTGAGCATCGTCCGGGTGCCGGCCTACTCGCCCCATGCCGTGGCCGAACATGCCGTGGCATTGATCATGGCCCTCAATCGCTGCCTGCACCGCGCTTACAACCGCACCCGGGACGGCAATTTCAGCCTTCATGGGCTGACCGGGTTCGATCTGGTGGGCAAGACCGTTGGCGTGATCGGCACCGGGCAGATCGGCGCGACGTTCGCACGGATCATGGCAGGCTTCGGCTGCCAGTTGCTGGCCTATGACCCCTACCCCAACCCGCAAGTCGAAGCCTTGGGCGCCCGCTACCTGCCCTTGGCCGAGCTGCTCGCGCAGGCGCAGATCATCAGCCTGCATTGCCCGCTCAATGAACAAAGCCGACACCTGATCAATGCCCAATCGCTTGCTGCGATGCAACGCGGCGCCATGCTGATCAATACCGGGCGTGGCGGCCTGGTGGACACACCGGCCTTGATCGAGGCGTTGAAAAGCGGCCAGCTGGGCTATCTGGGCCTGGATGTCTACGAGGAAGAAGCCCAGCTGTTTTTCAAGGACCGCTCCGACCTGCCCTTGCAGGACGACGTGCTGGCCCGGCTGTTGACCTTCCCCAACGTGATCGTCACCGCTCACCAGGCGTTCCTGACCCATGAAGCCTTGGCGGCGATTGCCATGACCACCCTGGACAACATCGCCGCCTGGGCAGCCGGCACGCCGCAAAACCTGGTGGATGGCTGATCCGCTCTAGCCAGCCCCCCCCTGTAGGAGCTCGCTCACATAGGGACTTTGGTCGAGCTCCAATTTCGGCTTCACACAAACCCAATGTGGCGAGGGAGCCTGCTCCCGCTGGCCTGCGAAGCAGGCCTCTGCATTTTTTCAGCCGGACCGCATGATCCGGTTGGCGACTGCTGCGCAGCCGAGCGGGAGCAAGCTCCCTCGCCACGGGTTGTGGGTTGTCTGGGCTGACGCCATCGCGAGCTCGCTCCCACAGGGGTGGAGTTTCGTCGGTCAGATCCCTTATGGAGCATCCAAAGCCATGCCCCGTGCTAGCATGTCGCGCCTATTTGGAGGACCCATGGCCGAACACGATTTCCGCTACACCCTGATGAACCCGCAGCACACCTTGACCGAAGTCCGCGCACTGGCGCCGGGCCGCTACCAGGTCACCGGCAATGGCGGTTCGATCCAGGCCAACGATGTGTTGCTCGTCACGCTCAAAGGCAGCAAGGACTTGTCCATGCGCCTGACCGTGGACACCGTGCGGCACCTGCTCAAGCCCATGGGCCAATGGACCGCCATGACCACCGGCCCGGTGTTCGGTGAACTGGCGATCCACACCTGGCAGGTCAACTGCGACAGCTGCGCCAAGGAACTGAGCTTCGAATTCGCCGTCGATGCCAAGCTCGGCGTCAAGGCCGAAAAACCGGCCGCCTCCGCACGGATCGCCGAACTGGGCTGGATCACAGTGGGTGAAAAACACCTGTGCCCGAAATGCCAGGAAACCGCCTGATGAAACGTTTGGCCCTGTCCGCGTTGATCGGCATGAGCCTGATGGGCTGTGCCGCTGAACCTGTACAGCTGCAACATAACCGCAGCTACATCCTGGAGTGGATCGGTGAACGGCCATTGATGGACTACAGCCACCTGACCATCACCCTTGGGGATGACGGTCGCGCCTATGGCAATGGCGGCTGCAACCACTGGTTCGCGCCCTATACCCTGGAAGGCCACCGTTTGAGCTTCGGCAAGATCGGCAGCACGCGCAAACTCTGCGCCCCGGCGGTGATGGAGCAAGAAACGCGCTTCTTGCAGGCCTTGGAAAAGGTCGAGCGCTGGGACATCTCGCCCATCGAGCAAATACGCTTCTGGCCGGCCCAGGGCAAGCCGCTGCGGTGGTGGTTGGAAGAGGGCTGAGGCCTCCAGACATACCCGGTTGGACCAGGGACATGGTTAACCCTGTGGCGAGGGAGCTTGCTCCCGCTGGGCTGCGAAGCGGCCCCCGGATGCACCTGTCACTTTGATGTTTCAGGCGGAATGCAGGGGCCTGCTGCGCAGTCCAGCGGGAGCAAGCTCCCTCGCCACACAGCCCTCAGCCATGACAGGGGTTATTTGAACGCCTGCAACGCTTCAAGCTTGGCCATCACCCCCGCCGCCGTCTGCTCCCCCAGCAACTGCTCGCGCACCTTGCCCTTGTTATCGATGATGTACGTCACCGGTAGCCCTTCGCTGCGAGGAAGGTCGAAGATCTCGGCCGGATCCCGGGCCAGCACCGTGAAGCGAATCCCCATCTTGTCGCTGGCGCTCTTGAGTTCTTCGCCCTGCACCTGGTCGAAGTTGACCCCGAATACACCGACGTTGCGCCCCTTGAGCTGTTCGGCCAAGGCATTGAATTCCGGGATTTCGGTACGGCACGGCCCGCACCATTCGGCCCAGTAGTTGAGCACCACCCATTGTTTGTCCAGCCGCTGCGAGGCAATGGCCTGGCCGTTCTGGTCCACGCCGTAGTCGTTCCCGCAGCCGGCGAGCAACAAAATGCCGATAAATGTCAGTGCCGCCGTCAATCGCCTTGCCATGTGCCAATCCTTGTCTGAATGTGAACGCTGCTGCGACCCGTCGCCTCTCTCAGGTGCTAGGGGCTTCGCGGCACAGTAGAATAGCCGCCACCTTACGCAAGATGCGACCCACTCATGACCGATCTGACGCTTTATCACAACCCGCGCTGCTCGAAATCCCGCGGTGCGCTGGAACTGTTGGAGGCCCGTGGCCTGACGCCCACCGTGGTCCGCTACCTGGAAACCCCGCTCGACGCCGCGCACCTGGAGCGTCTGCTGGGCAAGCTCGGCATCACCGCCCGGCAATTGCTGCGCACCGGCGAGGACGAGTACAAAGACTTGAACCTGGCCGACGAAAGCCTGAGCCAGGCCCAGTTGATCGCAGCCATCGCCGCCCACCCGAAACTCATGGAACGGCCGATTCTGGAAGCCGGGGAAAAGGCCGTGATCGGCCGTCCGCCGGAGAAGATCCTGGAGATCCTGCCGTGACCACGCCGTACATCCTGGTGTTGTATTACAGCCGCAGTGGCGCCACCAACGAAATGGCCCGGCAGATCGCCCGTGGTGTCGAGCAGGCCGGGCTGGAAGCCAGGTTGCGTACGGTGCCGGCCATTTCCGCCGAGTGCGAAGCGGTTTCGCCAGACATCCCAGAACAAGGCCCGCTCTACGCCAGCCTCGATGACCTGAAGAACTGCGCTGGCCTGGCCTTGGGCAGCCCGACCCGTTTCGGCAACATGGCCGCGCCGCTCAAGTACTTTCTCGACGGCACCAGCAACCTGTGGCTGACCGGCGCGCTGGTGGGCAAACCGGCCGGGGTGTTCACCTCCACCGCGAGCCTACACGGTGGTCAGGAAACCACCCTGCTGTCGATGATGCTGCCACTGCTGCACCACGGCATGCTGATCACCGGCCTGCCCTACAGCGAATCGGCCCTGATCGACACCCTGGGCGGTGGCACGCCCTACGGCCCGAGCCATCACGCCGGGGCCGACGGTAAAAGCGGCTTGAACGAACATGAGGTTGCCCTGTGCCGCGCCTTGGGTTTGCGCCTGGCGAAAACCGCCCTGTTGCTGGAGAACGGCCGTGGCTAAGAAGCCGAAGATCCTGCCTTCGATCCAATGGCTGGAACCGCGCGTACGCATCGCCCGCGCCCTCAGCCTGCTGTGTTTTTTCGTCCTGGTGGGGCTGCTCAGCGCCTATTACCTGCTGATCGCCGACCTGCACGGCGCGCGGCCCTGGGTGATTCTGCTGATCGAACTGGTGCCGCTGCTGATACTCGCGCCCGGCATGCTCAGCGGCAGCGCCCGCGGACACTCGTGGATGTGCTTCGTGGTGAACCTGTATTTCATCAAGGGCGCACTGGCAGCCTATGACCCGAACCGGCAACTGTTCGGTGTGCTGGAAATGGCGGCGAGCGTGGCGGTGTTCTGCTCGGCGTTGTTGTATGTGCGGTGGCGGTTCCAGTTGAATCGACGGTTGGCGGGCGAGGGAGATGTCTCCGTCGCCTGATATACCGCTATCGCGAGCAAGCTCGCACACAGGGTGCCATCGAGTCCCTGTGGGAGCGAGCTTGCTCGCGATGGCCGCAACGCGGTCTCAATGATTCACGGTATACGCCAGCATCATCGATATCTGGCTCATGGGCCTTCCCCCGCTCTCTTCATGCCACTGGTTGAAGGCATTCTGCACCGTCGCCAGGTCCCGCTGGCTGGCGGGGACTTTGTCGATGATGTCCTGGGCATTGAGCGCGGCCACCACGTCATAACTGGGCACGAAGGTGTCCTTGCCCATCATCCGCAAAAAGCGCGGCGCCGACAGGCCGCCCAGTTGATGGCCGCGTTTTTTCAGGTACGTCCACAGGCCGACGATGTCGGTCACTGGCCAGTCGGCGACCAGTGCGGCGAAGCTGCCCTTTTCGTGGGCCACGTCCAATATCAGTTGCGCGTTGCGCGGTACGCTCTTGAGCTTGCCCAGATGGCGGATGATCCGCGCGTCCTGCATCAACCGCTCCAGGTGCTCGGCGCTCATCAGCACGACTTTCTCCGGATCGAACTTGAAGAACACCTCTTCGAACGCCGGCCACTTGGCGTCCACCAGGCTGTGCTTGAGCCCGGCGCGGAACACCCGCAGCGCCATGGTCGAAAGGTAGCGGTCGTCGCCGATCTTGCGCAGTTGCGCCGGGGTCTTGGGAACCGGCAGGTGGGCTTCCAGTTCAGCCGCCGAACCGAAGCGGTTCAGACAATACTCGTGCAGCCACTTGTAATCGCGCATGCCCTCTCCTGGGGTCGGAAATGAAAACGGCGCCAGTGGCCCTTATAGCCATTGGCGCCGTGAATAGAGCGGTTGGCGCCGTCAGAGGTTCACCACGTTGACGAACCGCGGCGTGGCGTTTTCGTCGATGCGCAGGTTGGTGAAGTCGAACAGGTTGCGGTCCGCCAGTTGCGACGGAATGACGTTCTGCAAGCCGCGGAAAATGCTCTCGGTACGGCCCGGCGTCTTGCGCTCCCACTCCTGGAGCATTTCCTTGACCACCTGACGTTGCAGGTTTTCCTGGGAGCCGCACAGGTTGCAGGGGATGATCGGGAATTGCTTGAAATCCGAATAGGCCTGGATGTCTTTCTCGCTGCAATAGGCCAATGGCCGGATCACCACGTTGCGCCCGTCATCGGCTCGCAGCTTGGGCGGCATGGCCTTGAGCGAGCCGTTGTAGAACATGTTCAGGAAAAAGGTCTCGACGATGTCGTCGCGATGGTGCCCCAGGGCCATCTTGGTTGCGCCGATCTCGTCGGCGAAGGTGTAGAGCGTTCCGCGCCGCAGGCGTGAGCACAGCGAACAGGTGGTCTTGCCTTCGGGAATCAGTTCCTTGACCACCGAATAGGTGTCTTTCTCGACGATGTGATATTCCACACCCAGCGATTCAAGGTAGGCCGGCAGCACATGCTCGGGGAACCCGGGCTGCTTCTGGTCCATGTTTACCGCGACGATGTCGAACTTGATCGGCGCAACCTTCTGCAGATGCATCAACACATCGAGCAAGGTGTAGCTGTCCTTGCCGCCGGACAGGCAGACCATGACCTTGTCGCCGTCCTCGATCATGTTGAAATCGGCGACCGCCTCACCGGCCAGGCGGCGCAGGCGCTTTTGCAGTTTGTTCTGGTTGACCGTAAGAGTGCCCATGACGCGAAATCCGTGAGGTGTGACGAAAGGGCGGCATTTTACGCAAAAAACCTCCCGTATGGCACCGCCCCCCTGTGGCGAGGGAGCTTGCTCCCGCTGGGGTGCGAAGCAGCCCCGAAAATGTATGTATCACCGCGGTGCCGGACAGAACGCAGGGGCCTGCTGCGCAGTCCAGCGGGAGCAAGCTCCCTCGCCACATGAATCTCTTCGCCTGAGAATTACGCATACAGATCAAGCCGCGATTAACCTGCTCCTTTACAGCGCGATTTGCTCTAAGCCCACCATCCCCCTTGGGGTGACTCCTTTCTATACTGCGACATAAGGTCGCACACACTTACAGACCTTTACTTACCCGGCCATTTGGCCCGTAGGCGCTCCGTTGGGGGGCGATGGCAATAACAAAGGAGTGACTGACTATGATCCATCATGTCGTGGGGCTCTTTACCCACCCTGATCAAGAATGGAAAGAAATCCGTGGCGATCAGGAGGAAAGCATCAGCCACATGTACCTCACCCATACGCTGATCCTGGCGGCCATTCCCGCGGTATCGGCGTTCATCGGCACCACGCAGGTGGGATGGGTCATCGGCAATCGTGCACCGGTCATGCTCACCCAGGAAAGTGCGCTGTGGATGACCGTCATGTCGTACCTGGCCATGTTGGGCGGTGTGGCAGTGATGGGCGCCTTCATCCACTGGATGGCCCGAACCTATGACGCCAACCCGAGCCTGGCCCGTTGCGTCGCGTTCGCCACCTACACCGCGACACCGTTGTTCATCGGCGGCCTGGCGGCGCTCTACCCGCACATGTGGCTGGGGATGATCGTCGGCACGGCGGCGATCTGCTACACGGTCTACCTGCTGTATGTGGGCTTGCCGACGTTCATGAACATTCCCCAGGACGAAGGTTTTCTGTTTTCCAGTTCGGTGCTTGCCGTAGGCCTGGTGGTGCTGGTAGCCATCATGGCGTTCACGGTGATTGTCTGGGGGCTCGGCGTCGGCCCGGTCTATACCAATTGAAGGATTGAAACGGTCCCGATAGTACCCTCCAATAAAAACAGGATCTGCCGACACAGGCCGCCGCAAGGCGGCCTTCCTGTGTTTGAGCCGCTCGACACGACCGCTGGGCGCCTGGACGATTCGCAACGGCCGACGCTTGCGGCATACTCGGGCTTCTGGAGACCCGTAAAGCATGCTCGAGCAACTCAATACCCGCGTCGAAGAGTGTTACCAACAAGCCGAATCCTTTTTCAAACGTCCTTTCAAACGCCCAGTGGTCAGCTTCAAATTGCGTGGCCAGAAGGCCGGCGTTGCACACCTGCATGAGAATCTGCTGCGCTTCAATCCACAGTTGTACCGGGAAAACGCCGAAGACTTCCTCAAGCAGACCGTCGCCCATGAAGTCGCGCACCTGATCGCCCATCAACTGTTTGGCGAACGCATCCAGCCCCATGGCGAAGAATGGCAACTGATCATGCGTGGGGTGTACGAACTGCCGCCCAACCGCTGCCACACCTACGAAATCAAACGCCGCAGCGTGACCCGCTACATCTACAAATGCCCCTGCGACGGCAGCGACTTCCCGTTCTCGGCCCAGCGCCACAGCCTGGTGCGCCAAGGGCGGCGGTATTTGTGCCGAAGCTGTCGCAATACCTTGGTGTTCAGTGGAGAAACCCGGGTGGAATAGCAGGCTTTTGTGGTGTCTGGGCTTGCCCGCGAAGAGGCCCTAAAGGGCACTACAAAATCACCTTGGCATCCCGCAATTGAGCGATCCGCTGCGCACTGAACCCCAACTCCCCCAACACCTGATCCGTATGCGCCCCCAATCCCGCGCCAATATGCCGAGGCTCAGGCAAGCCTCCGGAAAATCTCAACGGACAAGCCATCTGCGCCTGGCTTGAACCATCGCCCCGGGGCACCTGTGTCACCAGCTCCCGAGCCTGTAACTGCGGATGCCGAACAGCTTCCTCCAGGCTCAGGACCGGCTCGACGCAGGCATCGATCCCGGCAAACAGGCTGCACAGCTCGGCAAAATCGCGTTTTTCAAACTCGGCTTGCAGCGCCTGCTTAAGAGCGTGCTGTTGTTCAGGCTTGGGCGACAACCCGAGGGCCGCCAGTTCCGGCCGTCCCAAGGCCTCGCACAACGCCTGCATGAACACCGGTTCCAGGCTACCCACCGACATCCAGCGACCATCGCGGGTGCGGTAATAGTCATAGAAGCTGCCGCCGTTGAGCATCTGTTTTTCCCGCCCCGGCTCGACACCGCAGGCCAGGTAACCGGCACCGGCCATGGCGTTGAGGCTGAACACACAGTCAGTCATGCTCACGTCAAGATGCTGCCCCTGACCGGTTTGCTGGCGGGCGATGACCGCCGCCAACAGCCCGATCACCCCATGCAACGAACCTCCGGCGATGTCCGCCGCCTGGATCCCCAGCGGCAACGGACCGCTGTCGGCGCGGCCGGTGTGGCTGGCCAGCCCCGCCAGGGCCAGGTAATTGATGTCGTGACCGGCGCGGTCCTTGTAGGGCCCGGTCTGGCCGTAGCCGGTGATCGACACATAGATCAGCCGCGGATTGATGGCTTTCAAGGCTTCGTATCCCAGGCCCAACCGCTCCATCACGCCGGGGCGGAACTGTTCCAGCAGGATGTCGTAGTCCTCCAGCAATTGCGTGACCACCGCCAACGCTTCCGGTTGCTTGAGGTCCAGGGCCAGGCTGCGTTTGTTACGGTTGAGGTAGGCGTGGCTGGCCGAGGAGCCCTGATCATGGGGCGGCAGCACCCGCAGCAGGTCCTGGCGGGTCGGCGACTCGATGCGCAACACCTCGGCCCCCATGTCTGCCAGCAACAGCGAGGCAAACGGGCCGGGCAGCAGGGTCGAGAAATCCAGAACCTTGAGCGATGCCAGTGGGCCTTGCATAGCGATCTCCGGTGGGTGATGGCTAAAGACTAGGCAGGGGTTGGTGGTAGGGCAATCACCGCAGGTGCCAGTCTGGATGACCATTGCGCTCAGCGTGAGAGCTCTTGTGGCGAGGGAGCTTGCTCCCGCTGGGCTGCGCAGCAGCCCCCCCCGCCATTTGTCTGAGGCACCGCGGTGGCAGATACATCTTAGGGTCGCTTCGCAACCCAGCGGGAGCAAGCTCCCTCGCCACAGAAGCCTCCTCGACGGAAGAGTTCTTCCAATAAAAAACCCGCCGAAGCGGGTTTTTCATTACAGCCTGAAGTTTACTTCACAGTGACTGGAGCAGAGGACTCAGCCGCTGCAATCTGCGCCGCCGCGATCTGCTCGTCATCTTCACGGACATCGGCGATACCACGACCACCGGAAGCCAGCTCGGTCTGCAACTGGTCTTCGTCCAGTTCCTTGACCCACTTGGCAACCACGATCGTGGCAACGGCGTTGCCCACCAGGTTGGTCAGGGCGCGAGCTTCGGACATGAAGCGGTCGATACCCAGAATCAGTGCCAGACCGGCCACCGGCAAGGTGCCCACGGCCGACAGGGTGGCCGCCAGCACGATGAAGCCGCTACCGGTTACGCCAGCCGCACCTTTGGACGACAGCAGCAGCACCAACAGCAGGGTGATCTGGTGAGTCAGGTCCATCGGGGTATCGGTGGCCTGGGCGATGAACACCGCGGCCATGGTCAGGTAGATCGAGGTACCGTCGAGGTTGAACGAGTAGCCAGTCGGGATGACCAGGCCTACGACCGACTTCTTGGCACCCAGGCGCTCCATCTTGATCAGCATGCGTGGCAGGGCCGATTCCGACGAGGAAGTGCCCAGCACGATCAGCAGTTCTTCACGGATGTAGCGGATCAGCTTGACGACGCTGAAGCCGTGGGCGCGGCAGATGGCGCCCAGTACTACCAGCACGAACACCACGCAGGTGATATAGAAGCAGATCATCAGCTGGCCCAGTTGCACCAGCGAACCGACACCGTAGGCGCCGATGGTGAAGGCCATGGCACCGAACGCACCGATCGGCGCCAGCTTCATGATCATGTTGATGATGATGAACATCACATGGGCGAAGCGATCGATGAAGTCCAGTACCGGCTTGCCGTAGGCACCCAGGCGATGCAGGGCGAAGCCGAAGAGCACCGAGAACATCAGTACTTGCAGGATGTCGCCGTTGGCGAACGCGCCGACGATGGTGTTCGGGATCACGTTGAGAATGAAGGCAATGATGCTCTGGTCTTTACTGGCGCTGATGAAACCGGCGATCTTGCTGGTGTCCAGAGTCGATACGTCAATGTGCATGCCGGCGCCCGGCTGCACGACGTTGACCACCACCAGACCGATCAGCAGGGCGATGGTGGAGACAATTTCAAAGTACAGCAGCGCATAGCCGCCGGTCTTGCCGACCGATTTCATGTTCTGCATACCGCCGATGCCGCTGACGACGGTACAGAAAATGATGGGGGCGATGACCATTTTGATCAGTTTGATGAACCCGTCACCGAACGGCTTGAGGGCAACACCAGTCTGCGGGTAGAAGTGGCCGAGCAAAATGCCGATGGCAATGGCTACGATCACTTGGAAATACAAGGATTTGTACAGTGGCTGACGAGTCGTCATGGCAAACCTTCCTCAAGAGTCCCGTTTGACGACTTCCACCTGTCGTCCACGGCACCTCAATTGCGAACCCTCCTGCACTGGAGGGATTTGTTTTTTGTCGGCTGCACGCGGCAGACCTGTGTGCTGTATCGCAAGGCTCGTGCCATTTTTCGGAAAACCCCTACAAGCGCTGTCGCAGAAGGGTTCTGGAATTATTCACGAGTTAAACACGGCCGTGGAATGTGGCGGATTTCCGCCCACGGGGTGTTTATCACTCCGGGATTTGGCGGATATCCGCCTTGTCGGGCCGCAGTGCCCTGCTACCATCGCCCGCTTACCGGACGGATTCCAGCCATGCGCCAACGCACGATCGCCAGCCACTTCGCCCGCGCAGCCTTGGGCGGCGCGCGCCGGCAAGGCTTCGACTATGTTCCTGTGCTGCAACAGCTGGGCATCAGCCCAGAGCTGTTGGATGAGCCGCGCGCGCGGATTGCGCCCGAGCAGTTCGCGCGCCTGTTGCAGGCGCTGTGGCTGGCATTGGGGGACGAATACCTGGGATTCGGTAGGGCTGCGAGTAAACCCGGGACGTTTGCCATGATGTGTCACGCGTTGATCCACTGTCGGACCCTGGGCAAGGCCCTTCAACGCGGCTTGCTGTTCTACAGCCTGTTCCCCGACGCGCCGAGCCTGACCCTGGAAGCCGAAGGCGAGCGAGTGCGGCTGGTGCTGGACGATTCGACGCTGTGGGACCCGGATCATTTTCTGACTGAAAGCTTGCTGGTAGTCTGGCATCGCCTGGCCAGTTGGCTGATCGGCCAGCGTATCGGCCTGGAACAGGCGACTTTCGGCTACACCAAACCCGCCCACGGTGCCGAATACGACTTACTTTTTTCCTGTCCACTGGTGTTCGAAGCGCGCAGCAGCAGCCTGTTGTTCCACAGCCGTTACCTGGACATGCCACTGCTGCAGGACGAACGCACCCTCAAGCATTTCCTCGAACGCTCCCCCGCCGACCTGCTGTCGCGCCCGGACGATGGCCATAGCCTGAGCAGCCAACTGCGCCGCCTGCTCAGCCGCGACACCGCCCGCTGGCCCGACCTGGACACCGTCGCCGGCCATCTGCACATCAGCCCGCAGACCTTGCGCCGGCATTTGCGTGAAGAAGGCACCAGCTTCCAGGAACTCAAGGATCAGCTGCGGCGGGATATCGCCATCTACCACTTGGGGCGTGCGGACCTGTCGTTGCAGCAGATTGCCGAGCAGTTGGGTTTCTCCGAACCATCGGCGTTTCACCGGGCGTTCAAGAAGTGGACGGGGCTGACGCCAGGGGCTTATCGGGAGCAGGAGAATTGAGTGGTGACATCCAAATCCTGTGGGGAGCCCGCCGGCCCCTGTGGCGAGGGAGCTTGCTCCCGCTGGGCTGCGAAGCGGCCCCAAGAACTTGCGAGCGCTGCGCACTCGAGCGGGAGCAAGCTCCCTCGCCACAAAGGCCGGCAACCCCACCGAAGTATTCCAGTCAAACCACCGGAAAATGAATCCGGAACGCCGCCCCGCCCAGCTCTGAATCCCCCAGGGTCAACTTGGCGCCGTAGCTCTCGATGATGTCTTTCACCACCGCCAGTCCGATCCCCTGCCCCGGATGCTGGCGATCCAGTCGCTCGCCCCGCTGGAGAATCCGCGCACGTTGATCCGGTGGCACGCCCGGCCCGTCGTCCTCGACACTCAACTCCGTACCGCCAAGGGTCTGGTGCACGCTGACGCGCACCTCGCCCAGGCACAGCCGATAGGCGTTTTCCAGCAGGTTGCCGAGCATCTCCAGCAAGGCGCCCTGTTCGATCGGCACCTGGCAGTGCTCCGGCAGATCGAAACTGACATTGACTCGTTTGTCGCGATAGACCTTGTCCAGGGTGTCACACAGGCTTTGCAACACCGGGCGCAAGCGTACCTGATGGCGCACCAGCCCGCTTTTGCGCAGGCTGGCGCGCTGCAACTGGTAGCCGATCTGCTGGCTCATGCGCTCGATCTGGGTTTGCAGCACCCAAGCCTGTCCACGGTCCTCCGGGCGTCGGGCCATGTCCTCGCTGACGCCCTGCAACACCGCCAACGGGGTCTTCAAGCTGTGGGCCAGGTCATCGAGGGAATCGCGATAACGGCTGCGTTGCTCCCGCTCGCTGTACAGCAGGCGGTTGAGGGAGCCGGTCAGGCGCAACAGTTCCCGGGGATGCTCGGTACTGAGGCTTTCCCGGGCCCCGCTTTCGATTTCGTCCAGTTCCTGGCTCAGGCGCCGCAGCGCCCGAAGGCCCCAGGTCAAGCCGATCCACAACAGCGCCAGCAACACCAACAGGGCCGCGCCAAAGCCCAGGTACAGATTGTCCCGCAGGCCCTGCAGGGTCACCTCATAGTCGCGCACCGGTTGCAAGGTAACGATGCTGAACGCCGCGCTCTGGCCGCCGAGCAGCTTGATCTCGACGTCATAGACAAAAAACTCCTGGCCGTCGTTCTCGCGAATGCGCGCGAACTGGTTGCCCTGGCCGTCATAGCGTGGCGTGTAATTGATGTTTTCTTCCTGGGTCGCCTTCGAGCGCCAGACCAACCGCCCCTCGCGATCGTAGATGTAACCCAGCAGGCGGGCATCGGCGAGGTTGAAGCGCTCATCGGGCAACTGCGCCGGCATCCTCAAGCGGTTGTTTTCCACTCGGGCGGCGGAAATCAGCGTGGTCACGTCCGAAGCCAGGCGTTGCTCGATGGATTCCTGCAGCGCCAGGCTGAACGCGCCTTGCATGGCCGGCAACAAGGCCAGCATGAACAGCACCGCCAGGGTCATGGCGGCCAGCATCAACCGCAGGCGAAGCGAACGAATCACTGGCAGCGCTCGTTGAACAGGTAGCCCAGGCCGCGCACGGTATCGATCGGCTTGAAGCCCGCCGGCGCTTCCAGCTTACGGCGCAGGCGCCCGACCAGCACTTCGATGACATTGGGATCACGCTCGTCGTCATCGGGGTAAAGCTGCTCCATCAAGCGGTCCTTGGCCACCACCTGCTGGTGATGGCGCATGAGGTATTCGAGGATGCGGTACTCGTAGGCAGTCAACGCCAGCGGCTCCTCATCGAGGGACGCCTGCTTGCGGTTGAGGTCGAGCAGCAACGGACCGGCGACGATGGTCGATTGGGTAAAACCGCTGGAGCGGCGCAACAGGGCGTTCAGCCGGGCCTCCAGCTCTTCGAACTGAAACGGCTTGACCACGTAGTCGTCGGCGCCGGCGGCCAGGCCTTCGACCTTGTCCTGCCAGTTGCCGCGGGCGGTCAGGATCAGGATCGGAAACGTCTTGTCCTGCGAGCGCAGCCGGCGGATCAGCTCCAGCCCGCTGATGCCCGGCAAGCCCAGGTCGATCACCGCCAGGTCATGGTTGAATTCCCGAACCTGGTACAAGGCCTCGTCGGCATTGGCCACGGCCTGCACCACATGGCCGCTGTCGGTGAGACGGGTTTGCAGGTGGTGACGCAACAGCGCTTCGTCTTCGACGACCAGTAATTTCATGGAGCCTCTCCCAGGCAAATCAAACAATCCAGTGCGGCGCACTTCAACGAAAGGCGCCGGATCGTCTTCGACCGATCCGGCTGGATACGCTCACCATCAACCGCTTAGAACGTGTAGTTGGCGGACAGGTAGGTCTGGGCGCTGCTGGTCAGGTCCAACGAGCCAACCTTATCGCCACCGTGCGGGCTCATCTCGGTGCTGGCGTTGCTGCGCAGGTAACGGTAACCCAGTTCAACCGAGGTGTTCTGCGAAATTTGTTGCAGCACGCCCCCTTGCAAGCCCACTGCGTAGCCAATGTCGCTGTCGCGGCTGAAGCCGGGAGAATCCTGGGTCAGCTTGGTCAGGCCCGCCGTGCCGCCACCGAACAGCTTGGTGCTGCTGGTGACCGGATAGAACACATCGTAGCTGCCCAGCAGGTTTTCCTGGCGCAGCTTGATGCCGTTGTGGGTGCCCGAGACGTTGTCGTAGGTGGCGTAGTAGCGGCCCTGGTCGTTTTGCTTGCCCAGTCGCAGGCCATACGTGGTGTCCTTGCCGATGACGCCGTCGGCGTTCGGGTTGTTCAGGGCGCTGTCCAAGGCGCTGGATTTCTTCACCTTGTCGCTGGTCTGGCCGAGGGTCAGGCTGGCGAAGTTGTCATCGGCGTGGGCCAGGGCGCTGGCGCCCAGCACGGTGAAAGCCAACAGCAGTTTTTTCATAGCAGTCATGATCAAGTTCCTTTGCAGCGTGGGTGAATTGTGAAGTCGCCGTCACCTTAACCAGCGATACCTGAACCCCCCTTGAACGTTCTCTGAACCTTCGCTGAATGAATCGGCTAGAGTGTCCTGTCTCAGCACTTTTTAAGGAGATCCATCATGCGCAGGCTGCTTGCTGTTGTACTTCTGGCTATTAGCGGCGTGAGCCAAGCCGCCATCCAGACCCAGGAGCTCCCCTACACCAGTGCCGACGGCACCAAGCTGATCGGCTATTACGCGTATGACGACACCGTCAAGGGCCCGCGCCCGGGCGTGGTGGTGGTGCATGAATGGTGGGGGTTGAACGACTACGCCAAGCGCCGTGCCCGTGACCTCGCCGGCCTGGGCTATAGCGCCCTGGCCATCGACATGTACGGCGACGGCAAGAACACCGAGCACCCCAAGGACGCCATGGCCTTCATGCAGGCGGCGCTCAAGGACGGCAAGGCCGCCAGCGCACGCTTCCAGGCGGGGTTGGACCTGCTGAAAAAACAACCCCAGACCGATCCGGATAAACTCGCTGCCATCGGCTACTGCTTCGGCGGCAAGGTGGTACTCGATGCGGCGCGCCAGGGTGTGCCGCTGGCCGGCGTGGTGAGCTTCCACGGTGCGCTGGTGACCAACACCCCGGCAACACCTGGCAGCGTCAAGGCCAAGGTGCTGGTCGAGCATGGCGCCCTGGACAGCATGGTCACCCAGGACAACGTCACCGCGTTCAAGAGCGAGATGGACAAGGCCGGCGCCGACTATAAATTCGTCAGCCTCGAAGGCGCCAAACACGGCTTCAGCAACCCCGATGCCGACCGTTTGAGCCACGGCGAACATGGCGGGCCGGACATTGGCTACAACAAGGAAGCCGATGAGAAATCGTGGGCGGATATGCAGAAGTTCTTCAAGAAAGTTTTTGACTGACGCATAACCCTGTGGCGAGGGAGCTTGCTCCCGCTGGGCTGCGCAGCAGCCCCAACAGCAGCGATGCGTTCAATCTGATACTCCGAGCTGTCAGATTCAGGACTGCTTCGCAGCCCAGCGGGAGCAAGCTCCCTCGCCACAGAAGCTTCTTTTCCACTCACTTGCGCCACTCAGGCTTGCCCCACTACCCAGCCTCCCGTCAACCCGGCAAAATGCCGGGCATGAAGACACTCCCCACCCTGCCCGCCTGTTGCTCGCCTCTGGATGAACACTGGCTTTTGCCCGATGCGCTGCCCGATACGGTGCTGCTGAGCACCCGCTTCGACCCGTTGCTGCTGGTAGGCACCGACTTCCCCGACAGCGCCATCGAACCACCGGCGAGCATCCAGCGATCAGTGGCCAAGCGTCAGGCTGAATTCCTGGCCGGGCGGATCTGCGCCCGGGCGGCATTGCAGCGACTCGACGGCCTGGCCTGCGTGCCGGCCATCGGTGAAGACCGCGCCCCCGTGTGGCCGGCCCATGTCAGCGGCTCGATCACCCACAGCACGGGCCGGGCCGCGGCCATCGTCGCGAAAAAAGACCACTGGCAAGGCTTGGGCATGGACGTGGAAAACCTGCTCGACCCCGAGCGCGCCGAGCGCCTGGCCGGTGAAATCCTCACCTCGCCGGAGCTGCTGCGCATGGCAACGCTTGCGCATGACGACCGCGCCTTGCTGGTCACCCTGACCTTTTCAGTGAAGGAAAGCTTGTTCAAGGCGCTGTATCCCATCGTCAGGCAGCGCTTTTATTTCGAGCATGCCGAAGTGCTGGAATGGACACACGACGGACAGGTGCGACTGCGGTTGCTGACGGACCTGTCGGCCGAGTGGCGTCATGGCAGCGAACTGCAGGCGCAGTTCGGGGTGAAGGATGGGCAGCTATTGAGCCTGGTGGGGATCAAAGCCTGAGAGTTGTGGGTTTGGGAGCCCACCTATCAAGACCTGTCCTGATGCCTCGGCCAACTCAGGCTGAAACAGGCGCCACCCAGGCTCTTGCTCTTGCCGATCAACGCCCGACCGTCATGCCAGTGGATAATCCGCCGCACGATCGACAGCCCCAGCCCATGGCCGCCCGACGCCCGGGCGCGGCTGTCATCCAGGCGCAGGAAGGGCTTGAAGATCCGCTCCCATGCCGCCTCCGGCACACCAGGCCCGTCGTCCTCCACATCCACCCGACAGCGCAACTGGCCCACCTGATAGCTGACGGTGACCCGGGAACTGGCGTGACGCATGGCGTTGCCCACCAGGTTCTGCAGGGCCCGATGCAGAAAGCGTGGCTCGGCCTCGACCCAGGCGCCGTCGCAATCGACGGCCGACAGGCATAGACCGCGCTCGACCGTGATCCCGGCCCGCAACGGCCCCAATTCATCGATCACTTGATTGACCAGCGCATCCAGGTCCACCCGCTGGAAGTTCAGGGCCGGTGAACCCTGTTCCAGCCGCGCATAGGTGAGCATTTCGTCCACCAGCCGATCCAGGTCTTCGATGTCGTGGTCCATGCCCGCCAGGTATTTGTCCCGGGCCTGGGGCGTGGTGGCGCTCCCGAGCATTTCCAGGCCGAAGCGCAGGCGCGCCACCGGGGTACGCAATTCGTGGGACACCGCCCGCACCAGCTCGCGCTGGATGGCCAACAATTGCTGCAAGTGCTCGGCCATGCCGTTGAACGCAGCGGCCAGCCGCCCAACCGAGTCGGCACCTCGGGCCGGTACCCGGGTTTCCAGGCTGCCCTGGGCGATCTGGGTGGCGGCCGACTCCAGGCCGCGCAAGCGCCGCTCCAACTGGCGCACCAACAGGTAGACGATCAAGCCGATCAGGCTCAAGCCCAGCGCCGCGATCAGCACCAGCCATTGCGGCGGATAAGGGTTCATCTGGTACAGCGGACCAATCTCCAGCACCCACGGCGTGCCGACCATGCCGGCGAAGACCCGGATGGAGTCGCCGCCCTTGCCCAACGCCATCACCGTATCGCCCTCGGACACACGACGGCGCTGGTCTTCATCCATGTCCGCCTGCTCGGCGGTCATGAGTCGCAGATCGAAACCAAAACCTTTTTCCTGCGCCAGTTGCGCCAGCCGCTTGGGTTGTTCGGCCACCGGGGAACGCACCAGCTCGTCGGCCAACAGATAGATGGTCGCGCGGGCCAGTTGCTCACTGATCTGCTGGACTTCACCCACCAGCATCAACTGTTCGCCATCGCTGACCAGCCGGTAGACCTTCGCCGCATGGGGTCCGGTCTGCTCCACCAATGCCTGGCCACGCAGTACGCGGGTGCGCTGGCCGAGGTCGAGGTCGGTCTGGGCAAAGGTCTGCAACGCCAGGGGAATGCCCAGCAGGCGCTCCCATACCAGCAACGCCCGCCGCCGTTCGGTGTCGTTCATCGGCCGCAGGTTGTCGGCCATCAACGAAAACGTACCGTGGGCCAGGCGCTCGCGGTATTGCTCGCTGCGGGTCTGGTTGAGCAGGTGCAGGGCCAGTACGCCGAGGACCGCCACCAGCACCAGTGCGGCACACATGCCGCCATAAATACGCAGGAAGATCGAGTTCACGGTGTCGGGTCTACGCAGGCTTCAGGAACGAACAGGTAGCCTTTGCTGCGAATGGTCTTGATCAGCCGTGGATGGTCCGGGTCATCGCCGATCTTGGGGCGGATACGCGAAATGCGCACGTCGATGGAACGGTCCTGGCCGTCATAACCGATGCCGCGCAAAGCGGTGAAGATTTCTTCCCGGGACAGGATGCGCCCGGCATTGGACACCAGCAGCCACAGCAGGTCGAATTCGGCGCTGGTCAGCTCGATACCGTTGCCCTGCAACCAGGCTTCGCGCAGGGCGTCGTCGACCACCAGCGGGCCGAATTGCAGGCGTCGCTGCTTCTGCGCGACGCTCGGCTCCGGTTCGCTGCGCCGCAGCAGGGCCTGGATACGCGCCAAGAGCAAACGCGGGCGAACCGGCTTGCAGACATAATCATCGGCGCCCAGGTCCAGGCCCTGGATCTGATCGGTGTCGTCGGTGCGGGCGGTGAGCATGAGGATCGGCCCGTCATAATGCCCGCGCACCTTGCGACAGATGCTCAGGCCGTCTTCGCCGGGCAGCATCAGGTCGAGGACCACCAGGTCCGGCTGCTCAGCAATGATCCGCGCCGCCGCCACCGCGCCGTCGCCTTCGATGGCGACACGCAACCCGTTGCTTTCGAGGTACTCCCGGGTCAGCTCGGCCAGACGCTGGTCATCCTCGACGATCAATACCTGCCAGGCTTCTTGTTCCATGGGGGCCTCGTTTTGTTATGAAAATAAAGGACCGGATGGCCACAACCCTTGCAGAAGGATCACTACCCCGTGGCGAAGGAGCTTGCTCCCGCTGGGCTGTGAAGCGGCCCCTGTTTTTTGCGATTGCTGCGCAATCGAGCGGGAGCAATCTCTGGCCACAACAGTGTTCATTCCAGAGATTCGAATACAGCCTCCTCTTTTTGTCATATCAAAGGAGGATAAACATGCCAGCACACCGGTCGATTGTATAAACGTCGCACCCCTAGAAAACAAGCGGACAAATGCGTTCGGTCGAAGCAGGTTTTATGTGGTAACGTCCGCGCCCGCAAAAAACCATCGGGCAGTTTTCAGACCGTTGAAACCGATGAAAAAAGGTCCACTCCAGCTAGGTCGCGGCCTACAGAGCAGTTCCACGTTTCGCACACAAATTACGCACAGGCTTATCCACAGGTAGCACGTTGCATACCCCCCAAAAACGCATTATCTTGTAGCCCGCCGCGCAAAAAACCCTACATGTAGGGTTTCAGGCCAAAAACCAAACACAAGTCGGGCAGAGAATTCAAGCGCTTTTCTTGCTTCTGTCCAGCTGAAACACCGTATTTCCCCAAGCCCAGACCGCCCCTGCGGATGGCAACTGTTTCAAGGTCGAAAACGACCGAAACGGTACGGGTGTTGCAGTCAATTGCTGCCACCCCGGCAACCCGGTTTCGAGCCCCGCTCGCAACCTGAGAACTTCGGATGGAAGCGGCATTAAACGCCTGCTTCCTACTGTCCCGAAGTTGTTATGCCCGGCGCCAGTCGGTTGTAGTGCTTCAGGACGGAACGGTGGGCACCGTGATGGTGCCCAAACAAACATAGAGAACGTGGAGACACCCATGCACACCGACACAACTCGCGAGAACCCGCAGGGCACCGCGCCGCTGGCCGCCGATTCGAACCCGGATCTGTCCGCCACCGCGCCGGGCCAACTGCGTGTGATCAAGCGTAACGGCACTGTCGTTCCTTACACCGATGACAAGATCACCGTCGCCATCACCAAAGCGTTCCTCGCAGTTGAAGGTGGCACAGCTGCCGCTTCGTCGCGAATCCACGACACCGTGGCCCGCCTGACCGAACAGGTCACCGCGACCTTCAAACGTCGCATGCCCTCGGGCGGCACCATCCACATCGAAGAAATCCAGGACCAGGTCGAACTGGCCCTGATGCGTGCCGGCGAGCAGAAAGTGGCGCGCGACTACGTGATCTACCGTGACTCCCGCGCCAAGGAACGTGCGACCCGCTCCCCGGCCGACGCACCGGTCCAGGCCCACCCTTCGATCCGCATCGCCCGCGCCGACGGCAGCCTGGCGCCGCTGGACATGGGCCGCCTGAACACCATCGTCACCGAGGCCTGCGAAGGCCTGGAAGAAGTCGATGGCGACCTGATCCAGCGCGAAACCCTGAAGAACCTCTATGACGGCGTTGCACTCAAGGACGTCAACACGGCCCTGGTGATGACCGCGCGGACCCTGGTGGAGCGCGAGCCGAACTACTCCTTCGTGACCGCCCGCCTGCTGATGGACACCCTGCGTGCCGAAGGCCTGAGCTTCCTGGAAGTCGCCGAGAGCGCGACCCACCACGAAATGGTCGACCTGTACGCCAAGGCGCTGCCAGCTTATGTTGCCAAGGGTATCGAGTTCGAATTGCTGAACCCGGTCCTGGCCGAATTCGATCTGGAAAAACTCGGCAAGGCGATCAACCACGAGCGCGACCAGCAGTTCACCTACCTGGGCCTGCAAACCCTGTATGACCGTTACTTCATCCACAAGGATGGCGTGCGTTTCGAACTGCCACAGATCTTCTTCATGCGCGTGGCCATGGGCCTGGCGATCGAAGAGAAGCAGCGCGAAGACCGTGCGATCGAGTTCTACAACCTGTTGTCGTCCTTCGACTACATGGCCTCGACCCCGACCCTGTTCAACGCCGGTACCCTGCGTCCACAGCTGTCGAGCTGCTACCTGACCACCGTTCCGGATGACCTGTCGGGCATCTACGGCGCGATCCACGACAACGCCATGCTGTCGAAATTCGCCGGTGGCCTGGGCAACGACTGGACCCCGGTTCGCGCATTGGGCTCGTACATCAAGGGCACCAACGGCAAATCCCAGGGCGTGGTGCCGTTCCTCAAAGTGGTCAACGACACCGCCGTCGCGGTCAACCAGGGCGGCAAGCGCAAGGGCGCGGTCTGTGCCTACCTGGAAACCTGGCACATGGACATCGAAGAGTTCATCGAGCTGCGCAAGAACACCGGTGATGACCGTCGTCGTACCCACGACATGAACACCGCCAACTGGATCCCTGACCTGTTCATGAAGCGTGTCTTCGACGACGGCAAGTGGACCCTGTTCTCGCCATCCGAAGTGCCGGACCTGCACGACCTGACCGGCAAGGCTTTCGAAGAGCGCTACGAGTACTACGAAGCCCTGACCGAGTACAACAAGATCAAGCTGTTCAAAGTCGTCCAGGCCAAAGACCTGTGGCGCAAGATGCTCTCGATGCTGTTCGAAACCGGCCACCCATGGCTGACCTTCAAGGACCCGTGCAACCTGCGTAGCCCGCAGCAGCACGTGGGCGTGGTCCACAGCTCGAACCTGTGCACCGAGATCACCCTGAACACCAACAAGGATGAGATTGCGGTCTGCAACCTGGGCTCGATCAACCTGCCGAACCACATCGTCGACGGCAAGCTGGACACCGCCAAGCTGCAACGCACCGTGAACACTGCCGTGCGCATGCTCGACAACGTGATCGACATCAACTACTACTCGGTGCCACAGGCGAAGAACTCCAACTTCAAGCACCGTCCGGTCGGCCTGGGCATCATGGGCTTCCAGGACGCACTGTACCTGCAGCACATCCCGTACGGTTCCGATGCCGCGGTCGAATTCGCCGACAAGTCCATGGAAGCGGTCAGCTACTACGCGATCCAGGCTTCCTGCGACCTGGCCGACGAGCGTGGCGCCTACGAGACGTTCCAGGGGTCGCTGTGGTCCCAGGGCATTCTGCCGCTGGACTCGCAACAGATCCTGATCGCCCAGCGCGGCCAGAAATACATCGACGTTGACCTGAACGAATCCCTGGACTGGGCACCGGTTCGCGCCCGTGTGCAGAAAGGCATCCGTAACTCCAACATCATGGCCATCGCACCGACCGCCACCATCGCCAACATCACCGGCGTGTCGCAGTCGATCGAACCGACCTACCAGAACCTGTATGTGAAATCGAACCTGTCGGGCGAGTTCACCGTGATCAACCCGTACCTGGTTCGCGACCTCAAGGCCCGCGGCCTCTGGGACTCGGTCATGATCAACGACCTGAAGTACTACGACGGTTCGGTGCAGCAGATCGAACGCATCCCGCAAGAGCTCAAAGCCCTCTACGCCACCGCGTTCGAAGTGGACACCAAGTGGATCGTCGACGCCGCCAGCCGTCGCCAGAAGTGGATCGACCAGGCTCAATCGCTGAACCTGTACATCGCCGGTGCTTCGGGCAAGAAGCTGGACGTGACCTACCGCATGGCTTGGTACCGTGGTCTGAAAACCACTTACTACCTCCGTGCCCTGGCCGCGACCAGCACCGAGAAGTCGACCATCAACACCGGCAAGCTGAACGCTGTTTCCAGCGGCGGCAACCACGGTGACGATTCGGTCCTGGCGGCTCCAGCAGGCCCTGCGCCAGTGCCAAAGGCCTGCGCGATCGACGAGCCGGATTGCGAAGCTTGCCAATAAGCTGAGTGGGTGGGCGTGTAAAGGCGCCGACTGAAGAAGCCTCCGATAGACCGCTGGTTTATCGGGGGTTTTCTTTTGCCTTGGAAACGACGTCGCCTGGGCTGCCCTCATCCATATTCAGGGTGACATTCATTGTGGCGAGGGGATTATCCCCCCTGGGGCGCGGAGCGGCCCTGAATGCCAGCGACCCGGTGGATCAGGCAGGTCGTATTGACTGCTTGTGGAGGGGGCTGCTGCGCAGCCCAGCGGGGATAAATCCCCTCGCCACAAAGGGAAACCTGGCATGAGGACGGGCTCTAGCACGCATGAAAAAGCCCCTCTTGCGAGGGGCTCCTTGTGCAGCCTTCAAGCAACCATCGACATCAAGCCATCTGGATGATGGTCTGCATGATGGTGCTCTGGGTGGAGATGGTCTTGGCGTTCGCCTGGTAGTTGCTCTGGGCCTTGATCAGCTCGACCAGTTCGTTGGTCAGGTTGACGTTGGACTCTTCCAGGGAGTTGGAGACGATCGAACCCAGGGTGCCGGTTTGTGGGGCATCGTAGCCCGGGATGCCCGAGGCGAAGGTTTCTTTCCAGCTGGTGCCGCCTACCGGCTGCAGGCCTTGCTCGTTGGTGAAGCTGGCGAGCGCGAGCTGGCCGATCGGCTTGGTCTGGTTGTTGCTGAAGTTGGCCAACAGTACACCGCTGCCGTCGATGGTCAGGTTGGTAATCTGGCCCGTGGCGTAACCGTTCTGGGCTGGAATCGAGCGGGCGGTGTCGGCGTTGAATTGGGTGGTGTTGGCCATGGAGATCGTAATAGTCGACGAGCCCGCGCCATTAGCAGTCCATGTACCATTAGTCACAGTGCCTGGGACCCAGCCAACCAGATTCAGATCATTGCTGATGGTTGGCGCAGGTGTCGGAACAGTCGGCGGAACGGTCGGCGGAACCGGAGTGCTGACCTGGGTTAGTCTGCCGTTCGAGTCGAACGTCATTGTGGAAGGAACCGGAGCGTTCGGAGCAACCGGCGCGCTGCCATTGAGGTTACGACCATCGATCAAGGTATAGACGTTCCAGGTATTACCGGCAGTCTTGACCATGTACTGGTCCATGGAGTGCTGGTTGCCCTGGGTATCATAGACCGGGGTAGTGAATTGCTTGGTGAATGTGGCCGTGTCGGTCGGGTTGAACGCAACGGTGATCGGCGTCGCCGTGGAGTTCAGGTTGATCGTCGAAGAAACCAGGCTGGTGGCTTGCGGCGGCAGGTTCGAAGTGTCGATGCGCAGGTCGGTCAGGATCCCGTTCTGGATCTTGCCGTTGGCATCCACGCCATAGCCTTGCAGGCGCGAAGTGCCGTCACTGTTGGTGATGTAGCCTTCCTTGTCGGTCTTGAAGGTACCGGCACGGGTGTAGCTCAGGGAGCCGTCGTTGCTCAGGACAAAGAAGCCCTGGCCCTGGATACCCATGTCCAGCACGTTGCCGGTGTTGTTGACATCCCCCTGGCCGAACTGCTGGGAAACGTTGGCCAGGCGCACGCCGTTGCCGACGGTCTTGCTGCCCGAACCCAGCTTGGTGGCCGAGTAGACGTCTTCGAATTCCGCGCGGGACGATTTGAAACCGGTGGTCGCCACGTTGGCGATGTTGTTGCCGGTCACGTCCAGCTGTTTGTTGGCTGCATAGAGACCGCTAAGGCCGATGTTAAAAGACATGTTGACTCCTTTTGCCGGTTAGTCGGCTCTACATACCAATAGTTTGTACTTTGGACAGGGCAATGCTGCCCAGCCCGGCCAGGTTGAGCATCAGCTCACCGCCCGTCTGGCTGATCGTCACGCTGCTGACCGTGGCCGGCAGGTTGGTGATCAACGACGTGGCCTTGCCGTCGATGGTGGTCGAGGCGGCGAAGGTGTAAGTGCCCGATTCGACGACCGTGCCCGCATCGTTCTTGCCGTCCCAGATGAAAGCGGAATTGCCGGCGTTCTGGCTGCCCAGGTCGATGGTGCGGACGGTCTTGCCGTCCTTGTCCACGATCTTGACCGCGACGGAGGACACCGATGTCGGTACCACCACCGTGCCGTTGAGGCTCTTGGAGGTATCGACCACGGCTTTGTCGCCTGGGGCGATGACCGAGCGACCGACCAGCGACGAGGCCTGCAAAGCCTGGGACGAGTTGTAGTTGCCGGCGATACCGCTGACGGTCTCGTTGAGGGTGGTGATACCTTCCAGGCTGCTGAACTGCGCCAATTGGGCCACGAACTCACCGTTGTCCTGGGGCTCCAGCGGGTTCTGGTTCTTCAGCTGGGTAACGAGCAGTTGCAGGAACGCATCCTTGCCCAGTTCCTTCTTGCCGGTCGCCGCACCTGTCATTGCCCCGAGGGTATCGGAGGTGTTGTTGGTCTTGACCGAGGAATTGGCCAGAATCTCGTTCAGGCTCAAACCGCTGGTAGTGTTGGTAACGCTCATGTGACTCGCCCCTTATCACTGACCGAGGGTCAGGACCTTCTGCATCATGGTTTTGGCGGTGTTCATCATTTCGGCGTTGGTCTGGAACGAACGACTGGCGGAAATCATGTCGGCCATTTCTTCGACAACGTTGACGTTCGGGTAGTAGACATAACCCTTGGCATCAGCGGCCGGATGGTTCGGCTCATAACGGGCTTCGAGGTTGCTCTGGTCTTCGACCACGCCAAGCACCTGTACGCCCTGCCCGGCCGCGTCCTGCTCCTGGAACAGCGAGTCGCTGCCGCCGGACTGGCCGCCCTGGAACATGGTGGCGAATACCGGGTGGCGGGCGCGGTAGGTCTGGTCGATGCTCGACGAAACGGTCTCGGCGTTGGCGATGTTACTGGCGACGGTGTTCAGGCGAGTGGTCTGGGCACTCATGGCACTGCCGGCAATGTTGAATACGCTAGCAATCGACATGGCTTACTCTCCACGCAGGGCCGATACCAGCCCTTTGAATTTGCTGTTGAGCAGGGTGAAGCTGGCCTGGAAGTTCACGGAGTTTTCCGCGTAGTTGGACTGTTCCAGTTGAGCGTCCACGGTGTTCTGGTCGATCGACGGCTGCATCGGCGTGCGATACATCAACGACTCGTCGCCATTACCCAGGCCTTCGGCTTCGATATGACGGCTGTTGGTCATGTTCAAGGCGAAGTGGCCGTTCTTGGCCTTCTCGTTCTGCTCGGCGAGCACTTTGGAGAAGTCCAGGTCCCGAGCCTTGTAGTTCGGGGTATCGGCGTTGGCGATGTTGTTGGCCAGGACTTCGGCACGCTGGGCGCGGAAGCTCAGGGCCTGTTCGTGGATACCGAGCGCTTTATCGAAGCTGATGCTCATGTCGGAAACCTTTGGGTGACCAGAATGTACGTACGTTGGCTATAGCAAGCGGCGTGCCACTTTCCAAAGCCCCGTAAACCGGGGCTTTGCGGGCATCGGCAAGGCGGCAATGCCAGAAAAGCGGCAACTGGCTTCCGCAAGCTGCCGCTTTTCTGCCGCTTCTCAAGGGCAATGGCATTCAAACTGTGGGAGCGGGCTTGCTCGCGAAAGCGGTGTGACAGCGACATTTATCTCGACTGACCGCCGCATTCGCGAGCAAGCCCGCTCCCACAGGGATAATGGTGATAGGGAGGAATGAGCGGGCATAAAAAAACGGGAGCCCGTGGGGACTCCCGTTTTTTGTCAACCCAAGCCAATCACTTCGCCTGGTAAATGATCCCCGGGCTGCACTGGACCATCTGGTAATGATCCGGCAAACCGTTCAACGCCTCGGAGGCGCCGAGGAACAGGTAGCCGCCCGGCTTGAGCGTGCCGTGGATGCGCAGCAGGATGTCTTTCTTCACTTCGGCGGAGAAGTAGATCAGTACGTTGCGGCAGAACACGATGTCGAACTTGCCCAGGCTGGCATAGCTGTCCAGCAGGTTGAACGAGCGGAACTCCACCCGGCTCTTGATCGGCGCCTTGACCACCCACTTGCCCGGCCCTTTCGGGTCGAAGTAGCGTTGCAGGCGGTCCGGCGACAAACCACGGCCGATGGCCAGGCTGTCGTACTCGCCAGTCTTGCAGTTATTGAGCATGGTCCCGGACAGGTCGGTGGCGACGATCTGCACGCCGCCTTTCAACTGGCCGAGGTTGGAGCGTTCGAACTCATCGATGGACATCGACAGCGAATAGGGTTCCTGCCCCGACGAGCAGGCCGCCGACCAGATCCGCAGGCGCTGGCCCGGGCTGGCCTTGATGGCAGCCGGCAGCACTTTGTTCTTCAGCACTTCGAACGGATAGGTGTCGCGAAACCACAGGGTTTCGTTGGTGGTCATGGCGTCCACCACCATCTCGCGCAAACCACTGCGCGGTTGGGTCTGGATACGCTGCACAAGCTCGCCCAATGACTTGAGGCCCTGTTGCTCCATCAATTTATTGAGACGGCTCGACACCAGGTATTGCTTGTTTTCACCAAGCAAGATGCCACAGGCTTTTTCCAGGAAGACCCGGAACTGTTCGAAATCCAAATTACCCGTAGACAAGATACCGCCTCTTTCATCGTGTTGACTTGCCGGGCGCACAACGCGCCCGACCTTTACTTTATTCTGCTGCCTTGATCCGATCGACGACCCGGGACGCCAGGTCATCGGGACGGAATTTCGCCAGGAAATCGTCGGCACCGACCTTCTTGACCATCGCCTGGTTGAAAACCCCGGACAACGAAGTATGCAAGATGATGTGCAGCTTTTGCATGCGCGGATCGCTGCGGATTTCCGAAGTCAGGGTGTACCCGTCCATCTCCGGCATTTCAATGTCGGAGATCATCATCAGGAACTCTTCCTCAGGCTTCTTGCCCTCGTCGACCAGCTTGCGCAGGTAATCCAGCGCCTGTCGCCCGTCGTTCAACGCCACCACCTCGACGCCAACCGTTTGCAGACAACGGGTCACCTGCTTGCGGGCCACCGAAGAGTCATCGACGGTCAACACCCGCAGCGAAATCGCCTTGTGCTGGGTTTCGGCATCCACCACCCCCACGGAGATCGCTTCCGGCGTGGGTGCTACTTCGGCGAGGATCTTTTCCACGTCGATGATTTCCACCAACTGGTTATCGACCCGGGTCACTGCCGTGAGGTAGTGATCGCGGCCGGTCCCCTTGGGCGGAGGATGGATCTCTTCCCAGTTCATGTTGACGATGCGCTCCACCGAGCGGACCAGGAACCCCTGGGTCTTGGTGTTGTACTCGGTGATGATCACAAACGGATTGCTCTGGTCCAGCAGCCGACCGGAACCGGTCGCCATCGCCAGGTCGAGAATCGGGATGGTCGCTCCCCGAATATTGGCCACACCGCACACGACGGGGCTGGACTTGGGCATCAGGGTCAGCTTGGGGCATTGCAGCACCTCGCGGACCTTGAATACGTTGATCCCATACATTTGTTGGCCGTCGAGACGGAACAACAACAGCTCCAGGCGATTCTGACCGACCAGCTGAGTGCGCTGGTTCACCGAATCCATTACTCCCGCCATGCCCTGACTCCTACCTAACGCTAATGTGTCCGACGCGCATTCATCACTAAACGGCACGGGGCTTGCTATTGAACCGGCATGAACGCACAAACGACATTTTCTCGACGCCTGACCACTCACTGCCGCCACTGGCTCGGTGCACTGCTGGCTGTCTGCCTGTTCACTTCGGGCGGTCCTGCCCTTGCTGCTGTTCCGGTTACCTTGCCTGATCTCCTTATCGGCGTCACTCAGGGCTTTCTTGAATTCACCGTAGAAGACTATCTGGCTACCAGTCAAACCGAAGGTCGCTACGAAATCGAAGTCAACCAACTCGACCCGCGCCTGCGCATGCCAATGTGCGACAAGGAATTGACTGCTTCGCTGGAAAGTCCCGCTCGCCCCCTGGGCCGCGTCACGGTGAAGGTTCGTTGCGACAGCGCCGCGCCCTGGACGGTGTTCGTGCCCGCTCAAGTGCGCCTGTTTCGGGAAATTGTCACCACCACGCGTCCGCTCAAGCGGGCCGGGATCGTCGAGCCCCAGGACGTGATGCTGCGTGAACGGGACATCAGCCAGATCACCCAGGGCTTCCTGACCTCCGTCGATCAGGCCATCGGGCAGAAACTTGTCCGACCAATGGTCGCCGATCAGGTCGTGACGCTGGTGCACCTGGAGCAGGCCGAAGTGGTCCGCAAGGGCGACCAGGTGGTCATCACCGCCCGCAGCGGCTCCCTGGCCGTGCGGATGCCCGGCGAAGCCCTGTCCAACGGCGGCATGCGTGAACAGATACGGGTAAAAAACCTCAATTCCCAGCGCGTCATCAAGGCGCAAGTGATGGCTCCAGGCCAAGTGGAAGTGGCGATGTAATGACCCGGTAGAGGAGGTAGAAAGCTGGCGCTTGATCCCGGTGTTCCCTAGACTGTGCCTTACGCAAAGGCAAGCGCAGACGTGCGCACGTTCATTGAATAAATGAGCCTAAAGTTTTTTTGGGAATGGCCGAAAACATGGCAAGCGTCCAAATACCCAGAGGTTTTTTACCATGGTCATCGATTTCAATCGTTTAAACAGCTCTTCACCGCTGACAGGCACTACGCGTACCAGCGCTACCAAGGAAACCGCCGAAGCCGGCAAATCCGCGCCGCTGTCTACACCAGCCGACCAAGTCAGCAATGGGGAGTCGGTACACCTCAGCAATGAGGCTCAGCAGTTGCAGAAGGTCACTGACAAGCTGCGCGATCAACCTGTCGTCGACAACGCCCGCGTGGCCGAGTTGAAAGCAGCAATCGCCGATGGCAGCTACAAAGTCGACAGCAACCGCGTAGCCAGCAAACTGCTCAACTTCGAAGCCCAGCGCTAGGCCGCCGCCTGCGCCAGGCTTTTGGACGCTAAGACCCAAGGCCAGCCATGCACGACACTCATTTATTGCAATTGATCATCGACGACTTCGTTCCAGCGCAACAGCTACTGGAATTGTTGCAGGCCGAATCCGTGGCACTGCACGGTCGTGACATGCCTCTGCTGGAGAATATCCTGGCGCAGAAACAGGCATTGATCATCTTGCTTGACCAGCATGGCCGCAAACGCAGCGAGATCCTCGCCAGCCTCAACCTGCCTGCCAGCCATGACGGCCTCGAGCAACTGGCCAGCCAGTCGACGATCGGCGATCAGCTGCGCTCCCAGAGCAAAGTACTCAACGACCTGCTCGCCCAATGCCAGGCAACCAACGCCCGCAACGGCCAGTCGATCCTGATGCAGCAGGCCGCCACCGCCAACCAGTTGCGCATTCTCAACGGTGGCGAGATCCCGACGCTGTATGACGCTAGCGGTTCAACGGCCAGAATGGTCAAGCACCGCCCGCTCAGCCAGGCATGAAACGAACAATGCCTTCGCTCTATCAACGCGCGATACATGCTGGCAAAATGCCGGCCATTCGTAGTCGTATTTTGCCTGGAGATTGACTCACCGTGTTCAATGCATCAAACGCGGATGATGCTCCGCAGCCCCCCAAGGTCCTCACCACGCCCCTGGAAATCTCCGGCAACCTGCGGATGCTGCAAGAGAGCCACGACCCACTGATCATCACCTTCCACGAACGTAGCCAGCGCTTCCAGAGCTATCTGGTCAACGTCGATCGCGAGACCAACTCCATCGCCCTGGATGAAATGATCCCCCGGGACGGCGAGCGTTTCCTGCTGGCTGGCGAGCCGTTTCGTGTCGAGGGTTTTCATGACGGCGTGCGTATCGCCTGGGATGGCAAGGGTCCACTGACCATCGATGAATCCAGCGACGGTCGCTGCTATCGCGGCGCCCTGCCCGACGAAGTGGTCTACCACCAACGTCGCAACGCCTTCCGCGCCGCCCTGAAACTGGCACAACTGGTAAGCGTTGAACTGGGCGGCGACAAGCTCAAGTCCCCCGTAGATGGCAAGTTGCTGGACATCTCCGCCACCGGTTGCAAATTGCGCTTTGACGGCGACATCACGGAGCGTCTGCAATTGGGCCAGGTGTATGAGCGTTTCATCGCGGCCCTGCCTTTTGGCAACATGACCGCGCCAGTCGAGCTGCGTTACCTGCATTTCGAAGAAAGGATCAACACCACGTTCGCCGGTGTACGCTTCCATAACATCAGTGGCTTGGTGCAACGGCAGGTCGAGCGGTTCGTCTACCAGCTCCAACGAGAAGCCCGGCGCTTCGATAAAGACGACCTCTGATTTTTCGAGGCATGAAAAACGGGCAGTCCCTTACGGCGACTGCCCGTTTTTTTATGCCTGCTTCAAGGCCTGGCCTGGGTAAAACTCGGTGTCTCGGGCGCCTCGGTTTCAGTTTCAGCCTCGGCCGCAGCCTCAGTGGCCGGCTCGGGCTCCACGTCCGGATTGGCCGGCGCCTGCATCTGCTCCTGCACCACCTGCTCATCCACCCGCGGATCAAGACACGCCACCAAAGGCGAACTCGACATGCTGTCCGGCATCGCCACGTGATGCAGCGGTGCGTCATCGACCTGATGCAGGTTGGTCACCGCTTTCGGTCGGATCCGCCACACCAGTACCAAGGCGAAGAAAGCGAAAAAGCCGTAGAGCATCTGGCTGCCGAACATTTTCATCAGCACGCCGGCCACCAGCGGCCCGATGCTGGCTCCCACGCCGTAGGTCACCAGCAGCATCGCGGTCAGGGACACCCTTCGATCAGCTTCGACGTGGTCGTTGGAGAACGCTACCGCCAGCGGATACAGGCAGAACTGCACCAGCGAACAGAAGAACCCCGCGACGAACAGCACCTCCAGCGGCACCGTCGGAAGAATCGCCAATGGCAGCGCACAGATCGTCAGGACCAGCGCAAAGCAGCGGATCAGCAGCGCCCGGTCATATCGATCGGACAGCCAGCCCAGGGGCCACTGCACCAGCAGTCCAGCGAAGATGCAACTACCCATGAACAGACCGACCTGCTCGGTCGACAAGCCCTGCTGAGAGGCATACAGCGGCGCCAGACCATAGAACGAGCCGACGATCAATCCGGAACCCAGCACCGTACTCAATGACTGTGGCACACGCTTGATGAAGAATCGCGGCTCCATGGGCGCCGGATGCAGCGCCGCCGGGTGAATCCGCCGGGTCAGTGTCACCGGCACCAGGCACAAGGCGAAGCACAGCGCCACCAGCATCAACAGCTCAGGCCCCAGGGCCGGGTGCATGACCAGGATCAACTGACCCAGCACCAACCCCAGGTACGAGGCGATCATATAGCCGCTGAACACCACCCCACGCTGCTTGGCATCGGCTTGCTCGTTGAGCCAGCTCTCGATGACCATGTACTGGCACATCATCCCGAGGCCGACAATCATCCGCAGCACGACCCAGGCCGGCAGCCAGTCCACCAAGCCATGGCCCAGCACGGCCGCCCCGACAATCCCGGCGCAGGCCGAATAGGCGCGGATGTGCCCGACGCGGGCGATCAGCCGATGGCCGATCTTGCCCCCCAGCACCAGGCCGAAATAGTTGGCGGCCATCAGCGCACCGACCCAGAGACTGTCCACATGGTCGGCGGCCAGGCGCAAGGCCAGGTAAGTACTCAAGAGGCCCGAGCCGATCAACATCATCAGCGAAGCGAAATAAAGCGCTCGAAAAGGTTTCCAGATTTGGCGCATCGGCGTTCCGAGCGGCTCCTTGAGGTGAGTAAGGGCTACCTGTTGAAGATAGCCCGAATGCGACGGTTCGTTATGCCTGGGCCGCGAGGACACGTCGCTCCCAAGGCGTGATTTCATCGAAGAAGCTGGTCAGCTCCAGGGTCTTGGAGGCGATGTAGCCTTCGATGAACTCCGTACCAAACAGTTCCTTCGCCAGATGACTACGCTTCAGACGCTCCAAGGCGGCATGCAAGGTACATGGCAGCGACAGATTATCCGGCACTTCGAATTCACCCTGGATCGCCGCGCTCGGCTCCAGCCGATGTTCAATCCCATACAGCCCGGCGGCCAGGCTGGCGGCAATCGCCAGGTAGGGGTTGGCATCGGCTCCCGGCAAGCGGTTCTCGACCCGCCGGGCCACCGGCGAGCTGGCAGGAATCCGCAACCCGGCCGAACGGTTGTTATGGGACCAGCAGGCATTGTTCGGCGAGGCGAACGGGTGGCACAGGCGCTGGTAGGAATTCACGTTCGGCGCGAACAACGCGGTGAAATCCGCCAGGCACGCCTGTTGCCCACCGATGAAATGTCGGAAAGTCGCCGTCGGCTCGCCCGCTTCGTCGCTGAAGACGTTGCGGCCGCTGTCCGCCTCGACGACGCTCTGGTGGATGTGCATCGAACTGCCCGGTGTGTGGGCCAGAGGCTTGGCCATGCAGACCACGGTCAGGCCGTGCTTGAGGGCCACTTCCTTGAGCAGGTGCTTGAACAGGAACGTCTGGTCGGCCAGCAACAGCGGATCGCCGTGCAGCAGATTGATCTCGAACTGGCTTACGCCCATTTCATGCATGAAGGTGTCGCGAGGCAGGCCCAGCGCCGCCATGCAGGCATAGACTTCACTGAAGAACGGGCGCAGGCCATTGTTGGAGCTGACGCTGAACGCCGAATGGCCGTCTTCGCGACGCCCATCCAGGCCCATCGGCGGCTGGAACGGCTGGGTCGGGTCCGGATTGGGGGCGAACACGAAAAACTCCAGTTCGGTCGCCACCACCGGCGCCAGGCCAAGGGCGGCATAGCGCGCGACAACGGCCTTGAGCTGGCCGCGCGTCGAGAGCCGGGAGCTTTCACCGGTCAACTCGTCGGCATCGCAGATCGCCAGGGCACGGGGCTGCTGGCTCCAAGGCAGGCGATGAATCTGTTTCGGATCGGCCACCAGCGCCAGGTCGCCGTCGTCGCTGCCGTAGAAACGCGACGGCGGATAACCGCCCATGATGCATTGCAGCAGCACGCCCCGCGCCAACTGCAACCGCCGGCCTTCGAGGAAACCCTCAGCGGTCATTACCTTGCCCCGCGGCACGCCATTCAAATCCGGCGTGACACATTCAATCTCATCAATGCCCGTCAGTCGCTGCGCGAGTGAACGCTGGCCATCGGTCGTCATGACGCAATCCTTGTTATGTGCGAGCCGCGAACGGCAACCCGTACAAAATAGGCTTCGGCTGTTCGGAATATCAAGCACCCGGAGGCAATTAAAATTTACGCAATACGCGTGTGGGAGCGAGCTTGGTCGCGATGGCATCGGCTCAGTCAATATTGAGCTGACTGATACACCGCTATCGCGAGCAAGCTCGCTCCCACAGAGGATTTGTGCTGTTTTTTAAAAAGCGCACGCTCAGGGCAGGTAAAGCCGGAACACCCCACCACCCAACACACCGCCATTGGCAATCTCGGTACGCCCGCTCACGCCGCCGCGCTGGTGCAGCCTGGCGATCCGCGCGGCGAAGTACAGACCCAGCCCGGTGCTGCCGCTGCTGTGGTTGATGCCTTGCACGTACTCGGCCTGACGCTCGATCATCTCAGGCGGGTAACCTTCGCCGTCGTCATTGAGGGTCAGCACCAGTTGCCCAGCCTCGTCGCTCACACTGATCAGCAGCGCCTGGCGCGCATGGCGAATGGCATTATTGATGCAATTGTCGAGCACCGAAGCAATCAGTTCACGGTCGAAAAAACCCAAGGGGCTGAGCGGATCGACTTCATAGGTGACCATGATCCCGCGACTGCGGAACACGTCCTGATGGCCGGCCAGTTGCGCCTCGATGAAGTCATCCAGCTCATGGTAGGCCGGGTGCAGCGGCAACTGGTTGACACCGAGCTTGTACAGCCCCAGCAGTTGCACCAGCAAACCATTGAGATGGGCGAATTCGAACTCGATGACGCCTTGCTCCGAGGTCTGGCGCTCGGCGTCGGGCAAGCGCTCGAGCCATTGCGTATGCGTCTGCATGAGCAAGGTCAGGGAGTTCTTCATGTCGTGCACGGTCGATGCGATCACCGTGGAAAAATCGAGGACCTGTTCGCTGTCATTCATCGCCAAATGCCTTGCTTCGCAGTTTTTGATAGCGCGCAAAACGCGCATCGGTGTCGGGCATCATGCCCACCAGTTTCAGGCAGGCGCGACACTCCTGCAGCAGTTCCGACTCCACGCTGGTGTCGGTGCCATGCAGCAGCGATTGCGCCATGTTCAGGGCAATACTGATGTTCTTCGGTTGCATCTTCAGGGCGCGGCGGAACAGCTCCCGCGCCTCCGGCAACGCGCCGGTCTTGTAGACCCGCACGCCTTCGCGGTTCAGCTCGGCGGCGGCATTGCCTTGATTGAGGATGTTCGGATCGTCGGTCAGCTTGGCGATGCCTTGCATCACCGTCGGGTCATCACCGTAGATTTCCGCGCAGTTCTTGAGCATCGACTCGCCGGCGCTGGCCTGGCCAAGCATTTGTAACTGCTTGGCCACCAGCAACGCGGCCTCGGCGCTCATGAATTGCTCCATGCCATCGAGGCGCTGCAAAGCCTGTTCGGTGAGCTTCTCGGCGGTTTCGGCATCGTTGAGCAACAGGCTGGTGGCCTTCATCAGCCGCGCCCGGACCTGCAACCCCGGGTCGTTGAGGTTCTCCTTCGCCACGGCACTGAGCGTGGTGTTGATCTCCAGCCGGGTGCGGGTATCGAGGCCTTTTTCGCTGCCCTTGCTGATCAGCGCATGGGCCAGGCCGAGGTTGCTTTCCGGATCCTTGAAACGTGACTGCGCGCCCTGCCCGACCGCCTGGCGATAAGCCCGGGAAGCCGTGTCGTAGTCTTCGTTGGTCATCGCCAACTTGCCCAGCAACGACTGACGGCGCACCGCCAGCGGCGACAGGCGCACCGCCTCTTCCAGCACATGCTGCGCCTGCTTGGTGTCACCTTCGGCCATCAACACTTCGGCCATGCCATCGTACAACGCCGGCATCATTGGAAAGACTTTCAGGGCCTTTTCATAAACGGCCTTGGCCTGCCCCACCTGGCCGCGCTTGAACATCAACTTGCCCAGCCCCGCGTAGGCCCACGGCAACGGGCGATCCGCGAGGATGGAGTTGTACAGACGCTCCAGGGCCTCGTTCTGATTCAGGTCGCGTAACGCATCGGCCCGATAACGCAGGCACAACGGCCCGTAGCGCGGGTCCTGCTTGCACAAGGCGATGCAGGCATTGAGCACGTCCATCGGCTTGCCACGATCGAGGGCTTGCAGGATCGGCTTGAGCAGGGTCTTGCGCTGCTCGAGCCGCTCCAGCCGCTGGGCCAGGCCAGAGCGGTTGAACGGTTTGGTCAGGTACGCATCGGGCTCATGCTCCAAGGCACTGAGCACCATCGCCTGGCTGGTCTCGGCGGTCACCATGAGAAACACACTTTCATGGCTGATCAGCTTCTCGACCATCAGGTCTTCCAGCACCTGCTGGCCATTCTTGCGCCCATCGCCCAGATGATAGTCCTGCAAGATGAAGTCATAACGCTTCTGCGAGCACATGCGCAGCGCCACTTCACCGGTGTCGGCGGTGTCCACGTCCTTGACGCCCAGCTCACGCAGCATGGACCGGATCGAACTGCGGAAATCCGAGAAATCATCGACGATCAGAAAACTTTTTTGGTGGTACGCCAGCATCGAGGATGTCCAGGCAAGTAAAAAAATAACCCAATGGCATAACAACGAAACGCCGTGTCACAAGCCCGAGGCGCGCAGATGATAGCCACCAGCCAGCAACGTTCAAGGGATTTCAGCAATCGCTTGGCCTGGCTGTGTCGTGACGCACATTGCGAGCCAAAACGCAGGAGACAACCGGGCTCATCGGGTTATCGGCAGGAAATGGCGTTCCGTTAAGGGGAAGCTGTAGGGAAAACCGAGTGCAGAAAATCAGACCGTGGCGAGAAAGCTTGCTCCCGCTGGGCCGCGCAGCGGACCCGTTTTTTGACGGCTGCTGCGCAACCGAGCGGGAGCAAGCTCCCTCGCCACAAAGAATGCATTAAGAAGTGGGGACCAGGAAAAAAAACGAGAGCCGGGCAAAAAATTCGCTAAATCTTTGATTAATATGGTGTCCCAGGGCAGGTTCGAACTGCCAACCTTCCCCTTAGGAGGGGGATGCTCTATCCAATTGAGCTACTGAGACACGAGTCGACCACAAGAGATGCGGTGCGCAGGACGGCGTGCATGTTAACGACCTGCCCTGCGTTTGTCATGTCGCCCATGGCTTTTTAAGTGTAGGCAAATAGTACTCCCCTGTAAGGCTGGCAGATTCTGGACGCCGAGCGCGGGCCGCCATTCATCTGTCCTGGCTCGCTCATCCTAGTAAATCGGCCATTTGCCACTATCCTGTACAAGACAGGGATGGCACAGTTTTTTGTCCATTTCCGTTATCCGCCAGACGGTATGGCACATAGACACAATTCGACGGTCACAAATGCGAACCTGTTGTTTTTTACCAACCAGTCCGCATTTTTTGATGAAGGATACTGGCAGAACGCCTTTACCCCGATCAGAATTTGTCACAGAATTGGCGCCAATGATCTGGCAATTTTGAGGCATGATGCGGGCCTCTTAACAATTCAGGTTGAACATTTGGCAATGGAGCTTGTCCTATCGACATCCTGCGGCCAATCCCGAGAACCGCTCCCCTGAACTAACCGGTTAAATATATGCGCCCATTGAAACAGGCAATTTATTCCAGCCGTACGGCTGACAAGTTCGTCGTACGTCTGCCAGACGGAATGCGGGAACGCATTGCCGAAGTGGCTCGCAATCATCACCGCAGCATGAACTCTGAAATCATCGCGCGTCTTGAGCAAAGCCTTATTCAGGAAGGCGCGTTGGGTGAAGAGTTGAGCATGCGCCTGGACAGTCCAGAGCTGTCATTGCATGAGCGCGAACTGCTTCAACGCTTCCGACAACTCTCCCATCGCCAGCAGAACGCCCTCGTTTCGCTGATTGCCCATGACGCAGAAATGGCCGCAGACGCGACCTGATAGCCCAAAAATACTCAAGCCAGCCTCGTGCTGGCTTTTTTTTGCCTGGCGTTTGGCCTCAAGCCTGCTTTTCAAGCACTCATAGAGCCATCGAACCAACGCCACTGCTGATCCATGGCAGTGATGCTAAATTGATCCTCTAAAAAGTACGGGCATGGAGGCCTGCATGACAGGTCACGCATTCAAGATCCAAAGAATTCCAGGGCTGGGCGTGGAAATCGTCGAGGCCGATTCAGATCGAACGTTCGTCCGGCATATGCACGAACATTTTGGCATTGGCTTGCTTGTGCGCGGGGCGCAACGTTCAGCCAGCGGCCGAGGCCAGGTAGAAGCGATGGCTGGCGACCTTATATCGGTCAATCCGGCCGAAGTGCATGACGGCGCGCCCATCGGAAACGGAACGCGTCGTTGGCAGATGCTGTATTTCGACCCGCTGCTGATTGCGCAGGCATTCAAGGATATGGAGAACGATGGAGGCATCTGTGCCCAGGAATTCGCTTATCCGGTGCTGCAAAGCCCCCGTGCGGCAGAGTTGTTCCGCACGTTGTATCAAGCCCTCGCTCAAGCCGAGGAATTTGGCGCTCACCTGAAGATCGAAGAAACGCTCGCGCTTTTGCTCGAACATTTGCTGGATCGCTCCATGCCGATATCGTGTTTGCCGAAGGTCGCGGCAAACCGTGCAAAAGCCTTGATCGACGACGATCCGCAGTCGTCCATGTCGCTTGCCCTGCTCGCCAGGGAGGCCGATTTAAGCCGCTTTCAATTGGTACGCGCCTTCACCCGCCTGACCGGTTTGACACCCCACGCCTATCTGCTGCAACGACGCATCCACCGAGCACGACAACTGATCGCTGCAGGCATGCCGCTGGCCGATGCGTCCCTGGCCAGCGGTTTCGCCGATCAGAGCCATATGACTCGATACTTCGTGCGCAGCTTTGGATTTTCACCGGGCATGTACGCCCGGCAAGGACACCCGTAGCAACCTGCAATTTCGTTCAAGACGCCCCTCCTCACAGCAGGCAGGCTGGAGACTTCACAACTGCCAAGGTCGGCGTCGCATGAACCTCGAATTTTTTATCACTTCCCTGATCGTGGCGGCCTCGCCTGGCACTGGCGTGGTCTATACAGTGGCAGCCGGCCTGGCCCGGGGCTGGCGCGCAAGCGTGATAGCGGCATTGAGTTGTACCCTGGGGATCGTGCCGCACATGCTGGCAGCCATCACGGGCCTCGCTGCACTGCTGCACACAAGCCCACTGGCCTTCGAGATCATCAAGTACCTTGGCGTCGCTTACCTGCTGTGGATGGCATGGAGCACGCTCCAGAGCCATGGGGCATTGCATATTGATCCGCACAAGACCCCACGTTCGAACGGCGCGGTGATTTTTTCGGGCATCTTGGTCAATCTGCTGAATCCAAAACTGTCGATTTTTTTCCTGGCCTTTCTACCGCAATTTCTCGCGCCAGGAGAAACGGATGCCATGTGGCGCATGTTGCAACTGAGCTTCATCTTCATGGCGATCACCTTTGTCGTCTTCGTCATCTATGGCGTGCTCTGCGCATCGATGCGCCGCCATGTTCTGGAGCGTCCATCCGTGTTGCAGTGGATACGCCGGCTATTCTCGGCAGCCTTTGTGCTACTGGCTGCACGACTGGCGTTGATGCAGTGATGCGCAGGGGATTTTGCGTGATGAAAAAACCGCCAAACAGACTCGCGAAGGCGATGTGTCAATGTGCTCGCGATAGCGGTGCTGCAGTTGCATAGAGGCTGGACCTGCCTGCTGCTCGTGTCTTTGGTTCTTGACGCCCCGCAAACCAAAAGAAACGCAAAAAAAACGGCGCCGCCCATTTCTGAAGGAAGCGCCGTTTTTTCTATGTGGACAGTATTACGCCAAACAGGCGGGTTTTTCGATGAGCGACTCAGAGCAGGAAAATCGTCGCCAACCCCAGGAAAATGAAGAACCCGCCGCTGTCGGTCACCGCGGTAATCATGACACTGGCACCCATGGCAGGATCGCGCCCCATGCGGGCCAGGGTCATGGGGATCAAGACCCCCATCAATGCCGCCAGCAGCAGGTTGAGCGTCATTGCGGCCGTCATGACCACCCCCAGCGACCAACTGCCATAAAGCAGGTAAGCCACCACACCAATCACTCCCCCCCAAATCACGCCGTTGATCAAGGACACCGCCAGTTCCTTGCGCATCAATCGCGAGGTATTGCCGGTGCTGACCTGGTCCAGTGCCATGGCACGGACGATCATGGTGATGGTCTGGTTACCGGAGTTGCCACCGATACCGGCGACGATGGGCATCAGCGCCGCGAGCGCCACCAGCTTCTCGATGGAGCCTTCGAACAGGCCGATGACCCGGGAAGCGACAAACGCCGTGATCAGGTTGATCGCCAGCCAGGCCCAGCGGTTACGCAGGGACTTCCAGACCGAGGCGAAGATGTCTTCTTCTTCGCGCAGACCGGCCATGTTGAGAACTTCGCTTTCGCTTTCCTCACGAATCAAGTCGACCATTTCATCGATGGTCAGACGGCCGATCAGCTTGCCGTTCTTGTCGACCACCGGTGCAGAAATCAAGTCATAACGTTCGAACGCCTGGGCCGCATCGTAGGCGTCTTCGTCCGGATGGAAACTCACCGGATCGCTGGCCATGACCTCGGCCACCTGCTTTTCCGGGTCGTTGACGAGCAAACGCTTGATGGGCAGCACGCCCTTGAGCACGCCGTCGTAGTCGACCACAAACAGTTTGTCAGTATGCCCCGGCAGTTCCTTGAGGCGACGCAGGTAGCGCAAGACCACTTCAAGGCTGACATCCTCGCGGATCGTCACCATCTCGAAGTCCATCAGCGCACCGACCTGCTCCTCGTCATAGGACAACGCCGAGCGCACACGCTCGCGCTGCTGGCCGTCGAGGGCTTCCATCAGTTCATGGACAACGTCCCGCGGCAGTTCGGGCGCAAGGTCGGCGAGTTCGTCGGCGTCCATTTCCTTGGCCGCCGCCAGCAACTCGTGATCATCCATGTCGGCGATCAGGGTTTCCCGAACCGAGTCCGACACTTCGAGCAGGATGTCACCGTCGCGATCAGCCTTGACCAACTGCCAGACCGTCAGACGCTCTTCCAGTGGCAAGGCTTCAAGAATGTAGGCAACGTCGGCGGAGTGCAGGTCATCGAGCTTGCGTTGCAGCTCGACGAGATTCTGCCGGTGGACCAGGTTCTCGACCCGGTCATGATGCGGGCCTTCCTGGCGATGCGTCAGGTCTTCGACGACCCGCTGGCGCTGCAGCAGCTCAACGACTTGAGCGAGACGATCCTGAAGGCTTTCCTGCGTTTTTTTTACTTCTACTTGGGTCATAGGCGAACTCCACTCCCAGCAGTGGAGCACGCCGGAAGCATCAATCAGTTAATTCATGATTGGCAAAACTTAATATTGAGTAACTACTGGGTAAGTCCATGGATATATTCCAAAGCCCCGGCGGGGCTGACGGGCGCAATCATACACCGCTTGACGCTTTAAAACGCTAAAAAATCATGGCAAGAACAAGCGCTTGCGAGACAAACCTGAACACAGGCTGAACCTGTTCCTTTACGACGACTTATCCGGAAAAGAAAACACACGCCGCGGCAGAAATGCGGCGACTACTCTTCTCTTCTGCACCGTCAAGGAGGACGACCGGATGCACCTCAACCACTGCCTGTTCCTGCTCGCCTGCTTGCCTTTATGGGCTGCCGGGCAGACCGTGCATCGCTGCGAAAACATCGCAGGGCACGTGACATTCACCACCCTGAGCTGCGGCCCGGGAGAAGCTCTGTCACTACAACAGATCCATCCGTACCGCCCAGGTTCGATCGAACCGACAATCAAACCGACGACCGAGGCGATGCTGCCTGAAGCGGAGCGCGGACAAACATCCAGCAACAAAACCACGCGCAAGGAACCAACCGTGATTGGCCAGTTCCAGGACCGCTGCGGGAACCTCATCGACGCCAGGCGACGCCGCGACGCCATCCTGGGCCGACGCATCATCGCCGGCATGAGCCAGCAGGACGTAGAGAGCGCCCTGGGCAAGCCAGACTCGATCAAAGTTCGGAATTCGAGCACGCGCTATACCTACAAGGCGAAGAAAGGCCGCAGCGCAGAGGTCGTGTTCGATGAGAGGGGATGCGTGAAAGGCAAATCGTAGACAGCAAAAAGCCCGCGTTTAACGCGGGCTTTTTGGTGTTTGGTGCACTCGACAGGATTCGAACCTGTGACCGCTCGGTTCGTAGCCGAGTACTCTATCCAGCTGAGCTACGAGTGCAAGTTGTGGTTTTATACCAGATCACAACTGGTTGAAGCCAAGTTATTTGCATTGCTGCAAACAACTCTTAAATGGTGCACTCGACAGGATTCGAACCTGTGACCGCTCGGTTCGTAGCCGAGTACTCTATCCAGCTGAGCTACGAGTGCATTTGTTGCCGCGCATTATAGGTCGTCAATTCCTTTTGTAAAGCGCTTTTTTCAGTAATTTCAATCACTTACTGAGCAAGCCAGGTTTTGACGCACTAAACGAATAATGGCGGAGAACGGGGGATTCGAACCCCCGACACCCTTTTGAGGTGTACTCCCTTAGCAGGGGAGCGCCTTCGGCCACTCGGCCAGCTCTCCGCAACACGGGGCGTATATTAACCACCTTCATCCCCGTTTGCAAACATAAAAATCGATAAAAATTAATGGCTTGGTTCGTCGTCCTTCTCTTTCTTGATACGCAGGTAAATTTCCTCGCGGTGTACAGCAACCTCTTTCGGGGCATTGACGCCGATACGCACTTGGTTTCCTTTGACGCCGAGCACGGTCACGGTGATTTCGCCATCGCCAATAATCAGGCTTTCTGCACACCGACGGGTCAGAATCAGCATACCTTTCTCCTCACGCAATTCACTTAAGGGACAACAGTCTGCAAAAAAAAGGCATTGGACCTACAACCGAAACGGTCGAAGCCTACAGGCCTAGTATTGACCAGCGCGGGCAAAAGAACAGTTTTGGGACGCGCCATTCAGAAAAACAGAGGGCGCGGTCCAGCCGCGCCCTCCAGACAACGCTTTTTACTCGCCCGGCTGGGCAGCAGCGTCGAGTTCGAAAGCCGTGTGCAGGGCGCGCACGGCCAGTTCCAGGTACTTCTCTTCGATCACCACGGAAACCTTGATTTCCGAGGTAGAGATCATCTGGATGTTGATGCTTTCCTTGGCCAGGGATTCGAACATGCGGCTGGCCACGCCTGCGTGGGAACGCATGCCGACACCGACGATCGAGACCTTGGCGATCTTGGTATCACCCACCACTTCCCGGGCACCGATCTCGCCAGCGGTCTTTTTCAGGATCGCTTCGGCAGACTGGTAGTCGTTGCGGTGCACGGTGAAGGTGAAGTCAGTGGTGTTATCGTGCGAGACGTTCTGCACGATCATGTCGACTTCGATGTTCGCGGCACTGATCGGGCCGAGAATCTTGAACGCCACGCCGGGGGTGTCTGGCACGCCACGGATGGTCAGCTTGGCCTCATCGCGGTTGAAAGCGATGCCGGAAATGATCGGCTGTTCCATGGATTCCTCTTCATCAATAGTAATGAGGGTGCCCGGACCCTCTTTGAAGCTGTGCAGAACGCGCAGCGGAACGTTGTACTTGCCGGCGAATTCGACCGCCCGGATCTGCAACACCTTCGAACCGAGACTGGCCATTTCCAGCATTTCTTCGAACGTGATCTTGTCCAGCCGCTGGGCCACAGGCACCACCCGTGGGTCAGTGGTGTAGACACCGTCCACATCGGTGTAGATCTGGCATTCGTCAGCCTTGAGGGCCGCCGCCAGGGCAACCCCGGTGGTGTCGGAACCGCCACGGCCGAGGGTGGTGATATTGCCCTGCTCGTCCACGCCCTGGAAACCAGCGACGACCACGACACGGCCAGCCTTCAGGTCGCCGCGAATCTTCTGGTCGTCGATCTGCAGGATACGCGCTTTGTTGTGCGCGCTGTCCGTCAGGATACGCACCTGGTTGCCGGTGTAGGACACCGCTGGCACGCCACGCTTGATCAGCGCCATGGCCAGCAAGGCGATGGTCACCTGCTCGCCAGTGGAAACGATCACGTCCAGCTCACGGGGAACCGGTTGCTGGTCGCCGCTGATTTGCTTGGCCAGATCGATCAGACGGTTGGTCTCGCCGCTCATTGCCGACAGCACAACCACCAGGTCATCGCCCGCTTCACGGAATTTCTTAACCTTGTCGGCGACTTGTTCGATTCTCTCGACAGTGCCGACCGAGGTGCCTCCAAATTTCTGTACGATCAAAGCCATTTCAAAGCCGCCTCTGCCCATGAAGGGCGCCCAATAAATCACTCAAACAGCGGCCGGGCTCGTCACTAGACCACGAGCCCGCGACGCTGCCTTAAATACCCTGCTCTACGAATGCAACGGTCTGGGCCAGTGCCGCGTCCAGGGCGCCGACGTCGGTACCACCGCCTTGCGCCATGTCCGGACGACCACCGCCCTTGCCGCCCACTGCTGCAGCGGCTTGCTTCATCAAATCACCGGCTTTGAGTTGGCCAGTCAGGTCTTTGGTCACGCCTGCGACGAGAACGACCTTTTCCTCATGGACACTGCCGAGCAGGATCACTGCGCGGCCGAGTTTGTTTTTCAGTTGATCGACCAGCGCCAGCAGTGCCTTGCCATCCTGGCCGTCCAGACGCACGGCCAGCACCTTCACGCCCTTGACGTCCACGGCCTGGGCCGACAGATCGTCGCCCGCGGCGCTGGCGGCCTTGGCCTGCAACTGCTCGAGTTGCTTTTCCAGCAGGCGGTTGCGCTCCAGCACAGCCGACAGCTTGTCGATCAGGTTGTCGCGGCTGCCCTTGATCAGGGTTGCCGCTTCCTTGAGTTGTTCTTCAGCCGCGTTGAGGTACGCCAGGGCTGCGGCGCCGGTGACCGCTTCGATCCGGCGCACACCGGATGCCACGCCACCTTCGCTGATGATTTTCATCAGGCCGATGTCGCCGGTGCGGTTGGCGTGGATACCGCCGCACAGTTCAACGGAGAAATCGCCCATGCTCAGTACGCGCACGCTGTCGCCGTACTTCTCGCCGAACAACGCCATCGCGCCCTTGCGCTTGGCGGTCTCGATGTCGGTTTCTTCGGTTTCCACCGGGGAGTTCTTGCGAATCTCGGCGTTGACGATTTCTTCCAGCGCCTTGAGCTGCTCAGGCTTGATGGCCTCGAAATGGCTGAAGTCAAAGCGCAGGCGCTGACTGTCCACCAACGAACCCTTCTGCTGGACATGCTCGCCCAGCACCTGGCGCAACGCCGCGTGCAGCAAGTGCGTAGCGGAGTGATTCAGCGACGTGGCATGCCGAACGTCGGCGTCGACATGGGCGGCCACCGGGGCGGCGATCATCAGGCTGCCCGACGCCAGCACGCCGTGGTGCAGGAAGGCGCCGCCGGTCTTGGTGGTGTCACGCACGTCGAAACGCGAGCTGCCGGCCTGCAGGTAACCGCTGTCGCCGATCTGGCCGCCGGATTCGGCGTAGAACGGAGTCTTGTCCAGCACGATCACACCTTCCTGGCCTTCGCTCAGGATGTCGACCGATTGCCCATCCTTATAGATGGCGACGATCTTGGCCGAGCCGGTGGTGCCCGCATAACCGGTGAACTCGGTGGCCACGTCTACCTTGACCAGGCTGTTGTAGTCCATGCCAAAGGAGCTGGCGGAACGCGCGCGCACCCGCTGGGCTTCCATCTCGCGCTCGAAACCTTCCTCGTCGAGGGTCAGGTTGCGTTCGCGGGCGATGTCGCCGGTCAGGTCCATCGGGAAGCCATAGGTGTCGTACAGCTTGAACACCACGTCGCCCGGGACCACGTTGCCCTTGAGCTCGGCCAGGTCCTGCTCGAGGATCTTCAGGCCTTGCTCCAGGGTCTTGGCGAATTGCTCTTCTTCAGCCTTGAGCACGCGCTCGATATGCGCTTGCTGGGACTTGAGTTCCGGGAAAGCGTCGCCCATCTCGGCCGCCAATGCCGCAACGATCTGATAGAAGAAGCTGCCCTTGGCGCCCAGCTTGTTGCCGTGACGGCAGGCGCGGCGGATGATCCGGCGCAGCACATAGCCACGACCTTCGTTGGAAGGCAGCACACCGTCGGCAATCAGGAAGCCGCAGGAACGGATGTGGTCGGCGACCACTTTGAGCGAGGCCTGGTTGTCATTGGTGCAACCGATAGCCTGGGCCGACGCGCTCAGCAAGCTCTGGAACAGGTCGATTTCGTAGTTGGAGTGAACGTGCTGCAGCACCGCACTGATCCGCTCCAGGCCCATGCCGGTGTCGACCGACGGCGCTGGCAGCGGATGCAACACGCCATCGGCGGTGCGGTTGAACTGCATGAACACGTTGTTCCAGATCTCGATGTAGCGGTCGCCGTCTTCTTCCGGCGAGCCGGGTGGGCCGCCCCAGATGTCGGCGCCGTGATCGTAGAAAATCTCGGTGCACGGACCGCACGGGCCGGTGTCGCCCATGGTCCAGAAGTTATCGGAGGCGTAAGGCGCACCTTTGTTGTCGCCGATACGCACCATGCGCTCGGCCGGGACACCGACCTGTTTGGTCCAGATGTCATAGGCTTCGTCATCGGTGGCGTAGACCGTGACCCAGAGCTTCTCCTTGGGCAGGTTCAGCCACTTGTCGGAGGTCAGGAAGGTCCAGGCGAAGGTGATGGCGTCGCGCTTGAAATAGTCACCGAAGCTGAAGTTACCCAGCATTTCGAAGAAGGTGTGGTGACGAGCGGTATAACCGACGTTTTCCAGGTCGTTGTGCTTGCCGCCGGCACGCACGCACTTCTGGCTGCTCACCGCACGGGTGTAGGCACGTTTTTCCTGGCCCAGGAAGCAGTCCTTGAACTGGTTCATCCCCGCGTTGGTGAACAGCAGGGTCGGGTCGTTGCCCGGAATCAAAGAGCTGGAGGCTACTCGGGTGTGGCCTTGCTCTTCGAAGAAGCGAAGGAAGGCTTCACGGATTTCTGCGCTTTTCATTAGGTTCTTCCACGGAGGCTGCGGCCAAAGGCCTGTGCAAAACGTCAACAGACGAAGCAACGGCAAAGGGCCGCATTATATCGGCCCTGCGCGTGGGGTACAGCGTGTTTATGCGATAGAAACTGTCAATTGGCCCGGTTGACGGGTCAGTGGCGGGAAAATTCGACGAAAGTGGCGACCACCTGGTCGATTTGCGCCGCGCTCACGTCCATGTGCGTCACCATTCGCAGGCGTGGCGCAGCGCTGAGCTTGACGCCCCGTTCATCGGCAAATGCCTTGATCGCCTCGGCCCGCTCGCCCATTTGCACGTAGACCATGTTGGTCTGCACCGGCTCGACCTCGTAACCCGCCGCTCGCAAGCCCTCGGCGAGCCGCTGGGCATTGGCGTGGTCATCGGCCAGGCGCTGGACCTGATGTTCCAGGGCGTACAGCCCCGCCGCCGCGAGAATCCCGGCCTGGCGCATGCCGCCGCCGACCATCTTGCGCAGCCGACGGGCCTTGCCGATCAGCTCGACGCTGCCGCACAGGACCGAGCCCACCGGCGCGCCGAGGCCCTTGGACAAGCACACCGACACCGAATCGAAATGCTGCGTGATCTGCCGGGCGTCGACATTCAGCTTGACCGCGGCGTTGTACAGCCGCGCCCCGTCCAAATGCAGGGCCAGGCCATGTTCCTGGGTGAAACGCCGGGCCCGGGCCAGGTATTCCAGTGGCAGCACCTTGCCCTGCATGGTGTTTTCCAGGGCCAGCAGGCGGGTGCGGGCAAAGTGGAAGTCATCGGGCTTGATCGCCGCGGCCACTTGCGCCAAGTCCAGGGAACCGTCCGCTTGCACCTCGAGGGGCTGAGGCTGGATCGACCCCAGCACCGCCGCCCCGCCACCTTCGTATTTGTAGGTGTGGGCCTGCTGGCCGACGATGTATTCGTCGCCGCGCTCGCAGTGGGCCATCAACCCCAACAGGTTGCTCATGGTCCCCGTGGGCACGAACAACGCTGCGGCAAACCCCAGGCGTGCGGCCAGTTCGGCTTCGAGGCGATTGACGGTCGGGTCTTCCCCGTACACATCGTCACCAGTAGGCGCGCTGGCCATGGCATCCAGCATGCCGGCGCTGGGTTGGGTGACCGTGTCGCTACGAAGATCGATAACACTCATGAATCTGGCCTCGGGCTCAAGTGGAGGGAAATCCCTTTCGAAGGGCAATTACTGCGGGCATGGCGACGATTAATCAAGACCGACTGGAGGAATATTCCGTGGCGAGGGAGCTTGCTCCCGCTCGGGTGCGAAGCAGCCGCAAAATCTTGGGGCCGCTTCGCAGCCCAGCGGGAGCAAGCTCCCTCGCCACAGTGTTCTCGGGACATCCAGGTCATGCGTTGCGCTGAAATATGTGTTAAAAATCCCCAGCCGCCCCAAACCATGGCGGCAAAAACGTTCTCAGGGCGGGGTGTAATTCCCCACCGGCGGTAATTGCACGCAACGTGCATAGCCCGCGAGCGCTTGGTGGTGCACCGCTTTTTGAGGTGTAGCGACAAGGTCAGCAGACCCGGTGTGATTCCGGGGCCGACGGTCATAGTCCGGATGAAGAGAGAACGGGATTGATACCCAAGGGCCGACTGCGACTGTCCGTGCGCGGCGTACCCTCGAATCCCCTTCGATTCATGACGCCCTGTTTTTCACACAAACAGGAACCAGAACATGCAACCCACTGCAATCGACAGCAAAAGCAAAAGTCATCCGGGCGAGCGCATCGCGTTCATCCAGGCCTGCTGGCACAAGGAAATCGTCGACCAGAGCCGTAAAGGCTTCGTCGCCGAAATGATCATCCAGGGTTACCAGGAAAGTGATATCGACTTCTTCGAAGTCGGTGGCGCCTTCGAGATTCCGCTGCACGCCAAGCTGCTGGCCAAGTCAGGCCGCTACGCCGGCATCGTCGCCGCCGGCCTGGTGGTGGACGGTGGCATCTACCGTCACGAATTCGTCGCCCAATCGGTGATCAGCGGCCTGATGCAGGTCCAGCTGGAAACCGAAGTGCCGGTGTTCTCGGTCGTGCTTACGCCACATCACTTCCATGCCGGGGAAGAACATCAGAAGTTCTTCTTCGAGCATTTCGTGCACAAGGGCCAGGAAGCGGCGAAAACCTGCGCCGATACGTTGCACAAGACCCGGGCGTTGCGCCGTAGTGAGCAGCGGGCGGTAGCGAGCTAAAAACCACTGAAAAACCTGTGGGAGCGAGCTTGCTTGAGATAGCGGTGGTTCAGCCTGCATCGATGTTGACTGATACATCGCTATCGCGAGCAAGCTCGCTCCCACAATGGTTCGGTGTGGGTTTTAGATCAGGTTTTCGTCAGTCGCCGGAACGATCAGAATCCCAGCCCGCAAGCCATTCTTGACCTTGGGGTTCGGAAAGATGATCCGGGCGCCCTCTTCTTCGATCACCCAGCGGGTCTGGGCGATGTCTTCGGCCAGCACGTAGCCTTTCCCCAATTCCGAGAAGTTCTCGATGTCCGCCGGCAGGTTCAGGCGGAAACTGTCGCTGTGCTTGATGATTTCCCGGGCCACGCTGAACAGCTGCAGGCCATCGAGCCCTTCATCCAGCTCCGGCTCGTTGCCCTCGATGATCTGTTGCAGGCGGGTTTCCAGCAGACTGACGTTGACCCCGTCGTTCTGTCCGAATGGCCGAGCCTTGCCCAGTTCCAGGGTGAAGGACTCGGCACCGAGCTGGTCGTAGGTGTAGGCGCTGAACACAATGGACGGCTTGTTCTGCAGCAACACCGCCTCCATGCCCCCGGCACGCAGGCGTGCCAGTTCACGGCGTGAATGCTGGCGACCTTCTTTCCACGGGTAGAGGGCGAACTGCTCGATCTTCGAGCCGCGGATGGCGGTGTGCAGGTCGTAATGCAAGCGACTGCGTTCTGGCCGGCTGAAGAAACTGGCGGCCAAGCGCTCCAGCTCGCAGGCCCGTAGCGCCTCAGGACCGCCGCTCAGCTCATGGCGGCCATTGAACAGGCGGTTGACGTCCTGTTCGACGAAACGCTCACCGCGCCGTATGGCCTCGGGGTTGCCGAACAGGAACAGAATGCGCGCCCGCGGCTTCAAATGGCCACGGGCGATGTCGTGCAGCAAGCGGTCGAGCAGCTCGATCGGCGCGGTTTCGTTGCCGTGGATACCGGCCGACAGCAGCAGGTCCAGACCGTTATCCCGGGCTTCGGGCGGCTTGACCTCCAGCGCGCCCTCGCTCAACCAGCGCATCCGTACGCCTTCGACAGTCAGTTGAGTCTTCTCCGCCGGTTCACGGCCGGCGAGGGTCAGTTCAAGCAGTTTGCCGAGGGCGAGCATAGCGCGGTTTCCTTAATGGTCGTGGCCGCAATCCGGGCCATGGACATGGTCATCGTCGCCGACGTCCGCCGGTTCCATTTCCAGTTGCAGGCTGACCAGGTTGGTCGCCAATGGACGCAACAACAGGTTGGCGTATTCCTCGTCCCCTTCCTCGACATCGACGCCGATCAGCAACTGACCACGGCCATCCTGCTGGATCCACAACTCCTTGCCTTGCCACATCACCGCGACGCGGGTGCAGGAGGTTTCCAGTTGGGTGCCGTCGGTGTCTTCAAGGATCAGCTGCAAGGTATCGCTCATGTCTTTACATTCTCGTCTGGGGATAAGGCAACGCGCCCTGCTTTGACTGTAGTCAGGTCGCGCGCGCTTTCAATTGATCTGGAAAGGATAAACCGAGCCAAGTTTAAGGATTTGTGTCAGTTCATCCAGTGCCCCACGGCATTCGAGCAGCAACTGGGGGTCTGCCAGATCGTTTTCGGTCATGCGGTCGCGGTAGTGCCGCTCGACCCATTGGGTCAGCGAATCGTACAGCGGCGCGGTCATGATAACCCCTGGGTTGACGGCCGCCAGCTCGGTTTCATTAAGGGCCACGCGCAACCTCAGGCAAGCCGGGCCACCACCGTTCTGCATGCTTTGCTTGAGGTCGAAGACCTTCACTTCGCGAATCACCCCGCCAGTGCCCGTCAGGCCTTGCAGGTATTGCCAGACGCGCTCGTTGCCACGGCACTCTTCCGGCACGATCAACAGCATCGAGCCGTCGGGACGCGACAGCAACTGGCTATTGAACAGGTAGGAACGCACCGCATCATCCACCGTCACCGCCGAACGCGGCACGCACACCGACTGAAATTTCCCACCGACTTTGGCGAGTTTGCTGCTCAGCTCGGCCAACATCTTGTCGGTCTCGAGAAACGCGTCCTCGTGATAGAACAGCACTTCGCCATTGCCCACCGCGATCACGTCGTTGTGGAACACACCCTGGTCGATCACCGATGGGTTCTGTTGAGCGTACACCACGCCCTCCTCCCTCAGCCCGTGCAGGCGGGCAACAGCCTGGGAAGCTTCCAGGGTCTGGCGCGCCGGGTATTTCTGCGGCGCGGGATAGCGGGTGTCAAAAGCGCTGCGACCGAACACAAAGAACTCGACACCGGCCTCACCGTAGGCGCGGCAGAAACGGGTGTGGTTGGCCGCGCCTTCATCGCCGAACTGCGCCACCGCTGGCAACGCGGCGTGGTGGGCGAAGTGTTGCTGGTTGGCGAACATCGCCCCCAGCACACGACTGGTGGTCGGATGTTCGATGCTGCGGTGGTATTTGCAATTCAGGTTGGCGGCGGTGAAATGCACGCGACCATCAGCGGTGTCGGCACTCGGGCTGACGGTGGCGGCGTTGGCCACCCACATGCTGGAGGCCGAGCAACTGGCGACCAGCAGCGGCATCGCTTCTTTCGCGGCCTGCTGGATGACCTGGGCATCGCTGCCGGCAAAGCCCAACCGGCGCAGGGCCGCCACGTCCGGGCGCTCCTGCGGCGCCAGCACACCTTGCTGGAACCCCATGTCCATCAGCGCTTTCATTTTCGCCAGGCCCTGCAACGCCGCTTCCTTGGGGTTGGAGGACTGCTGGCTATTGCTCTGGGAGGCGACGTTGCCGTACGAGAGCCCGCCGTAGTTATGGGTCGGCCCCACTAGACCGTCAAAGTTGACTTCATAGGATTTCATCAGCGAGGCTCCACGAGAATCTGTTTTTATAGGCATCAATTACAACCGCGTCGCGGCTATCGCGAGCAAGCTCGCTCCCACAAAGGACTGCACAACCCCCTGTGGGAGCGAGCTTGTTCGCGATCGGGGTTCACACCATTCTCACGCCGGGGGTCAGGGCAGCCGGCATGGCAAGGCTCGGGGTCTCCAGGGACGCCACCGGGTACGCGCAATAATCAGCCGCGTAATAAGCGCTGGCGCGATGGTTGCCCGAGGCACCGACACCGCCGAACGGCGCGCTGCTGGCAGCCCCCGTCAGTTGCTTGTTCCAGTTGACGATACCGGCACGGCTCTCCAGCCAGAACTGCTGGTAACGCTCCTGGGAATCGGACAGCAACCCAGCGGCCAGGCCATATTGCGTATTGTTGGCCTCGGTGATTGCCGCTGCGAAATCTTTGTAGCGGATCACTTGCAGCAACGGCCCGAACAGTTCTTCATCAGGCCGCTCGGCCACGGTCGTCACGTCCAGGATACCCGGCGTCAGCAATGCCGCCTGAGGCTGGGGCTGGGTCATGCTCAACAGCGGCACCGCGCCTTTGCCCAGCAAATGGTTCTGCGCGTCCATCAGCGCCTTCGCCGCGCCCAGGGAAATCACCGACCCCATGAAGGGTGCCGGTTGCTGGTCGAAAGCACCGACTTCAAGGGTCGAGCTGACGGCCACCAGGCGCGCCAGCAAGGCATCGCCCCAGGCTCCTTCCGGCACCAGCAGGCGGCGCGCACAGGTGCAGCGCTGCCCGGCGGAAATGAAAGCGGACTGAATAATGGTGTAGACCGCAGCATCGACGTCGGCCACCTCATCCACCACCAGCGGGTTGTTGCCGCCCATTTCCAGCGCGAGGATCTTGTCCGGACGCCCGGAAAATTGTTGGTGCAACAGATTGCCGGTACGGCTGGAGCCGGTGAAGAACAACCCGTCGATGCCCGAGTTGGCCGCCAGGGCGATACCGGTTTCCCGCGCGCCTTGCAGCAGGTTCAGTACGCCCGCCGGCAGACCAGCCTCGACCCAGCACTTGACCGTCAGCTCGGCGACTTTCGGCGTCAGCTCGCTCGGTTTGAACAGCACGCTGTTACCGGCCAGCAGCGCTGGCACGATGTGGCCATTGGGCAAGTGACCGGGGAAGTTGTAGGGGCCGAACACCGCCACCACGCCATGGGACTTGTGGCGCAGCACGGCGGTGGCGTCGCCCAGGGGGCCGCTCTTCTCACCGGTCCGCTCGCGGTAGCTCTGCACCGAAATGGCAATTTTATTGACCATGGTGGTGACTTCGGTCGCCGCTTCCCACAACGGTTTTCCGGTTTCTTCACCGATGCACTGGGCCAGTTCGTCAGCATGGCTTTTCAGGCTCGCGGCAAAGGCTTCCAGTACCTGGATGCGCTCATCCAGCGTACGCCGAGCCCAGCCCGGAAACGCCTGGCGCGCGGCCTGCACCGCCGACTCCACCTGCGCAGCCGTGGCGCCCTTGCCCGACCACAGCACCTGCTGGGTCACCGGGTTCAACGACTCAAAAACGTCACCTTGGCCTTCCAGCCAACTTCCTGCGATGTACAGCGAATTCATTATTTCGACTCCCGAGCAGCAGACAACGCGACGGCACGCACCTGATCGCCGGCATTGAGTTGAAGACGTTTGGCAGTCAGCGGATCGACCACCAGGGTGCCCGCAGCCAGGCGCGCCGGTGCCGCCGTGATGCGGCAGTCCTCGCGCTTACGGTTATGAATGATGAACGGCGTGGCGTCATCACCCGGCGTACCGATGGCCAGCACCAGCGCCTGGCTGTCACGAATCGCGCGGATCTTGCCGGTTTCGCACTCCACCGCCGGGCCGGCGTCGAAGATGTCGACGTAACCCTGGTAACTGAAGCCTTCGCTCTTGAGCATCGACAATGCCGGTTCGGTGTCCGGATGAACCTGGCCGATCACGGCCCGGGCATCTTCGGACAAGAAACAGGTGTACAGCGGGAACTTGGGCATCAGCTCGGCGATGAAGGCCTTGTTGCCCACGCCGGTGAGGTAATCGGCCTGGCTGAATTCCATCTTGAAGAAGTGTCGGCCCAGGCTTTCCCAGAACGGTGAACGCCCCTTGTCGTCGGACATGCCGCGCATCTCGGCGATGATCTTGTTGCCGAACAGCTGTGGGAATTCGGCAATGAACAACAGCCGCGCCTTGGCCAGCATGCGGCCATTGAGGCCACTGCGGAAATCGGCATGCAGGAACAGCGAGCACAGCTCGGAATTGCCGGTCAGGTCGTTGGCCAGGAACAGGGTCGGGATTTCCCGGTAGATGTTCAGCTCCTGGGAGGCGCTGACCGTCAGGCCGACCCGGAAGTTGTACCAGGGCTCACGCAACCCCACGGCGCCAGCGATGGCGGAAATGCCCACCACGCGACCGTCATCGTCTTCGAGCACGAACAGGTAGTCCGCGTCACCGCGCCCGGCTTCGCCGCGAAAGGTCTTCTCGGCCCAGCCGACCCGATGGGCCAGGCGCTCTTCGTTGGCCGGCAAGGTGGTCAGGCCGGTGCCCGTGCTGCGGGCCAGGGCGATCAGAGCGGGTAAATCGCTGCTGCGTACGGGACGAACGATCATGCTATCTCCTCAAACGGGTCGCTTGCGCCACCCGCGAAACTCAGCTGTAAAGCGTTATACGGCTACCAGGCGCACGCTGGCGCCTTCGCCGACGCCCAAGGCTTCGGCCGCTTCCATGTCCAGCGTCACAGGCTTGCCCGGCGCGTAATCGAGCTCGAGCAGCACGGCGCGGTAATCCTGCAACTGGGCATTGGCCACCAGGTACTGGCGGCCGGCACCCTTGACCGGTTCGCCGATCTTGACCGGCACCACGCGGCTCTGGGCGATCGAGCGGATGCCCGAGACACGAGCATGCAGGGTCGGGCCACCGTCGAAGATGTCGATGTAGTGATCGGTCTCGAAACCCTCGCGCATCAGGATGTCGAAGGTGATCTGCGCCCGCGGATGGACCTGCCCCATGGCCTCTTGGGCGGCATCCGGCAACAGCGGCACGTAGATCGGGTAGTGCGGCATCAGCTCAGCGAGGAAGGTACGGCTTTTCAGCCCGCACAAGCGCTCGGCGGCGGCATAGTTGAGGTCGAAGAAGTTGCGGCCGATGGCGTCCCAGAATGGCGAGTCGCCATTCTCATCGCTGTAGCCGACGATCTCGGTCACCACCGAATCGGCAAACCGTTCCGGGTGGCTGGCGACGAACAGCAGGCGCCCGCGGGAATTGAGTTCCGACCATGGCGAACCCACCAGCTCCGGCACCACGTAGAAACTGGTCAGCAGGCTGTTGCCAGTCAGGTCGTGGCATTGGGAGAGCACGTGGATCTTGTTGTGGATCTTCAGCTCACGGGAGGCGTGAACGAAAGTCTCGTTGCGAAAGCTGTAGAACGGTTCGGAATAACCGGCCGAAGCGACGATGGCCGAACAGCCCACCAGCTTGCCGGTCGTGGTGTCTTCAAGGACGAAGAAATAGCTCTCTTCACCGTTGAAGCTGACTTCGGCGGCAAACGAGGCTTCGCTCGCGGCGATCTTGTCGCTCAGGCGTTCCACGTCATCCGGCAAGGAAGTGACACCGATCGGACTGTCCGCAGCCAGACGCTGTACCTCGCCCAGATCAGCCATTTGCGCGGGGCGCATCACCAGCATGGTGTCACTCCTTAACTTGAAATAAACGGTTCGACCATCAGGGTCGATACACAGAAAAAACTAAACGAACACGCGGGTCCGCATTGCATCTGCGGCGGTCTTCGATTTTTCAGCCGCTGCAAGACTCCTGTGGGAGCGAGCTTGCTCGCGATAGCGGTGTGCCAGTCAACATCGATGCTGGCTGGTCCGACGCCATCGTCGGATCGCCGCCCGGAGCAAGGTCGCCCCCACAAGGGGTCCGACTCAACCTTAGGCTTGGGTCAACTTCGCCACGGCCCGCTCGAAACGATCCAGGCCTTCGTCGATGTCGGCGTCTTCCACCACCAGGCTCGGGGCGAAGCGAATCACGTCCGGGCCGGCTTGCAGGATCATCAGGCCTTCCTGTTCGGCGGCGTTGAAGATGTCCTTGGCCTTGCCTTTCCAGGCGTCGTTCAGCACGCAGCCGATCAGCAGGCCCAGGCCGCGTACCTGGGTGAACAGGCCGTACTTCTCGCCGATCTGCTCCAGGCGCGCCTTGAACTTGGCGTGCTTGGTTTTGACACCACCGAGCACCTCAGGGGTATTGACCACATCGATCACCGCTTCGGCCACCGCGCAGGCCAGCGGGTTACCGCCGTAGGTGGTGCCGTGGGTACCGACGACCAGGTGCTTGGCCAGCGCTTCGGTGGTGAGCATCGCCGCGATCGGGAAACCACCACCCAGGCTCTTGGCGCTGGTGAGGATGTCCGGGACCACGCCGTAATGCATGTAGGCGAACAGGTGGCCGCTGCGGCCCATGCCGGTCTGCACTTCATCGAACACCAGCAATGCGTCGTGGGCATCGCACAGGTCGCGGGCGCCTTGCAGGTAGGCCTGCTCGGCCGGCAGCACCCCGCCCTCGCCCTGGATCGGCTCCAGCACCACGGCGCAGGTCTTATCCGAAATGGCGGCTTTCAAAGCGGCCAGGTCGTTGTAGGGAACGTGGGTGATGCCAGTAATTTTAGGACCGAAGCCGTCGGAGTACTTCGACTGCCCGCCGACGTTGACGGTGAACAAGGTACGACCGTGGAAGCTATTGAGTGCGGCGATGATTTCGTACTTCTCGCTGCCGAAACGATCGAACGCGACACGACGGGCCAGCTTGAAGGCGGCCTCGTTGGCTTCGGCGCCCGAATTGCAGAAGAACGCGCGCTCGGCAAAGGTTGCGTTGACCAACTTATGGGCCAGGCGCAGGGCCGGCTCGTTGGTGAATACGTTGGACACGTGCCACAACTTGTTGGCCTGTTCGGTCAGTGCGCCGACCAGCGCCGGGTGGGCGTGGCCCAGTACGTTGACTGCAATACCGCCAGCAAAGTCGATCAACTCACGACCGGATTGGTCCCATACGCGGGAACCGGCACCACGCACAGGGATGAAGGCAGCAGGTGCATAGTTGGGAACCATAACCTGGTCGAAATCGGCGCGTTGTACCGCGGCTTGCTCAACGGACATCGGAGTCTCCTGATGAGGAACACCCGCCTGGAACTGGCGGGCTTGGTAAGGATTGTAAGGACAGTTTTCAGCCCGGCCTTGCCGCCAAGCGACAACTTCTTATAGCGCCAACCCACGTTTTTCGCGGGTTTACGGCAATGCGACAAATAGCGTCGCAAAGGCGCAGTTTAAACGTTGGCGCGGGGTTTGAGGCAGCGACAATCACATTTCCCCTACTTGCTGGAGCCCCCCCCCCTGTGGCGAGGGGATTTATCCCCGCTGGGTTGCGAAGCGACCCCAAAGCCAGGCAACTCGGTGTGCCAGATAGATTGCATCGACTGTCTTGGGGCCGCTTCGCAACCCAACGGGGATAAATCCCCTCGCCACAGAGTGTTGTGTCTGCCCCACAGATGTTGTGCCAGCCTAGCCACAGGGACTCGTGCCTGCCCTAGCCACAGATGTTGTGCCAGCCTAGCCCCGTTCGGACGGCACCGACGACAGTTCGAACGGGCTGCTGCTGCGGCGCTGGTTGCGGTCTTCCCGCGGTGTGGCGCCGAAAAAGTTGCGGTAGGCGCTGGAGAAGTGCGGCCCCGAGGAGAAGCCGCAGGACAGGCCGATCTGGATGATGGATTTGCTGGTCTGCATCAGCATCTGCCGGGCCTTGTTCAGGCGCAGTTCCAGGTAATACTGACTGGGCACGCGATTGAGGTATTGCTTGAAGATCCGCTCCAACTGTCGACGGGATACACAGACATGCTGGGCGATCTCGTCGGTGGTCAGCGGCTCCTCGATGTTGGCTTCCATCAACAGCACTGCCTGGGTGAGCTTTGGATGGCTGGAGCCAAGACGGTTCTGCAACGGGATGCGCTGACGCTCGCCGCCCTCGCGAATGCGCTCGACCACCAACTCTTCCGACACCGCACCGGCCAGTTCCGCGCCGTGATCGCGAGCCAGCACCGCCAGCAACAGGTCGAGCACCGACATGCCGCCGCAAGCGCTCAGGCGATCGCGATCCCAGTCAAACAGATGGCTAGTGGCGATGACCTTGGGGAAGCGCTCGGAGAAATCGTCCTGCCAGCGCCAATGCACGGCGGCACGGTAACCGTCGAGCAAACCCAGTTGGGCCAGGGGATAGACACCGGCAGACAAACCACCAATCACACAACCGGCACGCACCAGTTGCTTGAGGGCACTGCTCAGGGATGAGGCCAGCGCAGCCGGCGGCTCATCGGCCAGCAGGAAAAGCTTCTGCAAGCCTTCGAGCTTGCCAGCCCAGGGCTCGCCCGGCAGTTGCCAGGCGCCGTCGACCGGTGGTTCGGCCTGCAAGAACGAAAGTTCATAGACCACATCCGGATGCACCCGCTGGGCAACACGCAAGGCCTCCTCGGCCAGCGCCAGCGTCAAGGCTTTAGTGCTGGGCCAAATCAGGAAACCTATTCGATGGGCAGTCATGGCGGGCGATCCGAAGCGAAAACAGTGTTAAAGCCAAAAGCGGCTGCAACCAAATTAGACCATCTGGCGCGCGGTGCGCAGCATGACCCAAATCAGGTGCGTAACGGGAGCGATTACTTGAGGCTGCCCGAAAGAAATTGTTGCAAGCGCTCGGATTGCGGATTGACCAGCACTTCGCGCGGGTTGCCGCTTTCTTCGACGATACCTTTGTGCAAGAACACCAGTTGGTTCGACACTTCACGGGCAAAGCCCATTTCGTGGGTCACCACCACCATCGTCCGGCCTTCCAGGGCTAGGCCCTGCATCACCTTGAGCACATCGCCTACCAGTTCCGGGTCGAGGGCCGAGGTCGGCTCGTCGAACAGCATCACCTCCGGCTCCATCGCCAGCGCACGGGCAATCGCCACACGCTGCTGCTCGCCGCCGGACATGTGGCCCGGGTAGGCGTCCTTGCGATGGGCCACGCCGACCTTGTTCAGGTAGTGCTCGGCTTTCTCCCGCGCTTGAGCCTTGGTCACGCCCAGTACATGCACCGGCGCTTCCATGATGTTTTCCAGCGCGGTCATGTGGGACCACAGGTTGAAATGCTGGAACACCATCGACAGCCGCGAACGCATGCGCTGCAGTTGCTTGGGGTCTGCAGCCTTCAACGCGCCGTCCTTGCCGGCGACCAGCTTCAACTCTTCGTTGTTGAGCAGGATCTTGCCAGCATGGGGTTGCTCAAGCAGGTTGATGCAACGCAGGAAAGTACTCTTGCCGGAGCCACTGGAGCCGATGATGCTGATCACATCGCCGGCGGCGGCTTTCAGGGACACGCCCTTGAGCACTTCGTGACTGCCATAGCGTTTATGCAGGTCTTGGACTTCAAGCTTGTACATGCGGTCGGTTCTCACAAAACGTCAGTCGTTGAGCAGTCGATCGGATCGATGCGTTATCAGTGCTTGCGCGGGGCCAGGTAACCCAGCCAGCGGCGCTCGGCCAGCTTGAACAGGCGCACCAGGATGAAAGTCAGGCACAGGTAGAAAACGCCGGCCGTGATGTAGGCTTCGAACGGCAAGTAGTACTGCGCATTCACCGTGCGCGCGGCACCGGTGATGTCGATCAGGGTCACGATGGAGGCCAGGCTGGTGGTCTGCAACATCATGATCACCTCATTGCTGTATTGCGGCAGCGCCCGACGCAAGGCCGATGGCAGCAGGATCCGGCGATACAGCTTGTAGCGCGACATGCCCATGGCCTTGGCCGCTTCGATCTCACCGTTGGACGTGGCCCGCAGGCTGCCGGCGATGATTTCAGCGGTGTAGGCGCTGGTGTTGATGGCGAACGCCAGGCACGCACAGAAGGTCGCACTGGACAGCCACGGCCAGAGAAAGCTTTCGCGAACGATCGCGAACTGCGCCAGCCCGTAGTAGATCAGGAACAGTTGCACCAGCATCGGCGTGCCGCGGATCACGTAGGTGTAGAGCCAGGCCGTCATGTTGACGACCGGCTGCTTGGACACCCGCATCAGCCCCAGGGGCAACGCCGCCAGCAGGCCGAAGAACAGCGACAGGGCCAGCAACTTCAGAGTGGTCAACAAGCCACTGAAATACAGCGGCAAGGCTTCATAGATGACGTTGTAGTCGAAGATCATAGATCAGCCGCCCTTACGCCTACCGAGTAGCGCTTCTCAAGGTGACGCAATGCCAGTAACGAGACACTGGTGATCACCAGGTACATCGCCGCCACTGCGAGGAAGAAGGTGAAAGGCTCGCGCGTGGCATCTGCCGCCTGCTTGGCCTTGAACATCATGTCTTGCAGGCCCACCACCGAAATCAGCGCGGTGGCCTTGGTCAGCACCAGCCAGTTGTTGGTGAAGCCCGGGATCGCCAGGCGAATCATCTGCGGCACCAGCACCCGGAAAAACACCTGGAACCCGTTCATGCCGTACGCCATGCCCGCCTCGGCCTGCCCCTTGGGGATCGCCATGAAGGCACCGCGGAAGGTTTCCGACAGGTAGGCACCGAAGATGAACCCCAGAGTGCCGATACCGGCCGCCAGCGGGTTCAGGTCGATGTAATCGTCGTAGCCGAGCATCGGCGCCACGCGATTGAGCAAGTCCTGGCCGCCGTAGAAAATCAGCAGGATCAGCACCAGGTCGGGAATACCGCGAATGACCGTGGCATACAGGTCGCCCAGCCACGCCAGCCAGCGCACCGGAGAGAGGCGCAACGCAACGCCAATCAACCCCAGGACGATGGCCAGGGCCATGGACGACAAGGCGAGCTCAAGCGTCAACCATGCGCCATCGAGGATGACAGCCCCGTAGCCTTTCAACATGATTCAGGTCCTCGAAAGTGGGATGAAAAAATGGCGCAAACCGCAGAGATCCTGTTGCTTGCGCCATTTCGCACGAGTGGCGGGACGTCGTTACTTGCCGTAGATGTCGAAAGCGAAGTATTTGTCCTGGATTTGCTTGTACTTGCCGTTCTCGCGAATGGCCGCGATCGCGCCGTTGATCTTGTCCTTCAACGCGTCGCCCTTGCGCACCGCGATGCCGACGCCGTCGCCGAAGTACTTGACGTCGGTAAAGGCCGGGCCGACGAACGCGAAGCCCTTGCCGGCATCGGTCTTGAGGAAGCCGTCATCCAACAGCGTAGCGTCTGCCACGGTGCCGTCGAGACGACCAGCGGACACGTCCAGGTAGATCTCGTTCTGCGAACCGTATGGCTTGATCTCGGCACCCAGCGGGGCCAGGACTTCACGGGCGAAACGCTCGTGGATCGAACCACGCTGTACGCCGATATTCTTGCCCTTGAGCTCGGTCAGACCGTCGCTGACCTGGGTTCCGGCCTTCATCACCAGACGAGCCGGGGTGTTGTAGTACTTGTTGGTGAAATCAACCGACTTCTTGCGATCTTCGGTGATCGACATGGACGACAGGATCGCGTCGATCTTGCGAACCTTGAGCGCCGGGATCAGACCGTCGAACTCTTGCTCGACCCACACGCACTTGACCTTCATCTCTTCGCACAGCGCATTGCCGATGTCATAGTCGAAACCGACGATGCTGCCATCCGGAGCTTTAGAAGCGAACGGAGGGTAAGCCGCTTCGATACCAATCTTCAGGGGTTTCTCATCAGCGAAGGTTGGCAGGGACAGCACGGACAGTGCCAGGGCGCCAAGCAGCACAAGTTTCTTCATCTTGGGACTCCATCGGTAAAGGGCAAAAACGGCAGAGTGAGCAACAGCCCAATATGCGAATGGGTGAAACGAACTTTGGTGCTGCGTCCTAGGAAGCTCACGATTTATTCAACACGAGCCACGACGAGCGAGTGATCGGCATTCTAACGACAGGCCCGAAGCCGATATTTCTTCAATGCGACAACAAATTACAGAAGCACCGAGAAAGCTGTTCGAGCGCATTGACAGCCCCGCAAATTCATGCAAGAGCAAAAGAAGGGAAACCGATCTATGCTGCAAATAGCGGGCCCATTATTCGCAAACCCTTCTAATCCGGCAAGCACAGCGTGTCGGCTTATTTTTGGAGACACCCGGAAGCGCCCTGTATCGGGGCTTGGCGTTTCACATCGCCCCGTTGTGGCGCCTTTGGTTACACATTTCGAAACACCGGTAACGTTCGGAAGCGTCTGACGACGAAGATCGATATTTATTCGCAGACCATGCCGGCCAAACACAAAACCCCGTGGCGAGGGAGCTTGCTCCCGCTGGGCTGCGCAGCAGCCCCAAAGCCATGCACCGCGGTCGTTCGAACACCCAACCTGTGGCGAGGGAGCTTGCTCCCGCTGGGCTGCGCAGCAGCCCCAAAGCCAGGCACCGCAGTCGTTCGAACACCCAACCCGTGGCGAGGGAGCTTGCTCCCGCTGGGCTGCGAAGCAGCCCCAAAGCCAGGCACCGCAGTCGTTCGAACACCCAACCTGTGGCGAGGGGATTTATCCCCGTTGGGCTGCGAAGCGGCCCTAAAACCAGGCAACTCGGTGTATCAGGAAGAATCAGTTGGGAATCTTGGGGCTGCTTCGCAGCCCAGCGGGGATAGATCCCCTCGCCACAAAGGCCATACGGCGCGCACAAAAAAGCCCCGCCAGGCAAATGCCAGGCGGGGCTGCTTGAGGTCACAAACCACCGTCAGGCCACGTTCATGGTCTTGTGCGTCTCGATCAGATGCGCCACCACGCTCGGGTCGGCCAGGGTGGAGATATCACCCAACCCGTCGTACTCCGCCGTGGCGATCTTGCGCAGGATGCGGCGCATGATCTTGCCAGAGCGGGTTTTTGGCAGCCCCGGCGCCCACTGGATCACATCCGGCGAAGCAATCGGACCGATCTCCTTGCGCACCCAGTTCTTCAGTTCCAGGCGCAGGGCCTCGCTGGTTTCTTCGCCGGCATTGAGGGTGACATAGACGTAGATGCCCTGCCCCTTGATGTCGTGCGGCACACCGACCACCGCCGCTTCGGCGACTTTCGGGTGGGCGACCATGGCGCTCTCGATCTCGGCCGTGCCCATACGGTGGCCGGACACGTTGAGCACGTCATCCACCCGACCGGTGATCCAGTAGTAGCCATCCTCGTCGCGACGCGCACCGTCGCCGGTGAAATACATCCCACTGAAAGTCTTGAAGTAGGTGTCGACAAAACGATCATGGTCGCCGTACAGCGTACGCGCCTGGCCTGGCCACGAATCGAGGATCACCAGGTTGCCTTCGGCCGCGCCTTCGATCAGGTTGCCGAGGTTGTCCACCAACGCCGGTACCACACCGAAGAACGGACGCGTAGCCGAACCTGGCTTCAACGCCGTGGCGCCTGGCAGTGGGCTGATCAGCACGCCACCGGTTTCGGTCTGCCACCAGGTGTCGACGATCGGGCAACGCTCCTTGCCAACATTCTTGTAGTACCAGTCCCAGGCTTCCGGGTTGATCGGCTCGCCCACCGAACCCAACAGGCGCAGGCTGCTGCCGTCGGCACCTTCGACGGCGGCAGTACCCGAGGCCATCATCGCGCGGATAGCGGTCGGCGCGGTGTAGAGGATGTTGACCTTGTGCTTGTCGACAACCTTGGCCACTCGGGTGATGTCCGGGTAGTTCGGCACGCCTTCGAACAGCAGCGTGGTCGCGCCGTTGGCCAGCGGGCCGTAGACGATATAGCTGTGGCCAGTGACCCAGCCGACGTCGGCGGTGCACCAGTAGACGTCACCGGGCTTGTAGTCGAACACGCGCTCATGGGTCAGCGCCGCGTACAGCAAGTAGCCGGCCGTGGTGTGCTGCACGCCCTTGGGCTTGCCGGTGGAACCGGAGGTGTAGAGGATGAACAGCGCTTCTTCGGCGCCCATTTCCTTCGGCGCGCAAACGGTGCCGGCCACTTTCATCAGGTCTTCGTACCAGATGTCGCGGTGCTGGTTCCACTTGATGCCACCACCGGTGCGCTTGCACACGATGACCTTCTGGATGCTGCTGGTTTCTGGGTTGGTCAACGCGTCATCGACGTTGGCCTTGAGCGGGATCTTCTTGCCGGCGCGAACGCCCTCGTCGGCGGTGATCACCACTTTGGACTTGCAGTCGATGATCCGACCGGCCAGTGCTTCCGGCGAGAAGCCGCCGAAAACGACCGAGTGGATCGCTCCGATCCGGGCACAAGCCAGCATGGCGACCACGGCCTCGGGGATCATCGGCATGTAGATCGTCACCACGTCGCCGCGATGCACGTCCTGGCCGCGCAGGGCGTTGGCGAACTTGCAGACTTCTTCATGCAGTTCGCGATAGGTGATGTTGCGGCTCTCGGCAGGGTCATCGCCCTCCCAGATAATCGCCACCTGATCGCCGCGCTCGGCCAGGTGACGGTCGAGGCAGTTGTAGGAAACGTTCAGGGTGCCGTCGGCGAACCACTTGATGTCGACATGGTGATCGTCGAAGGACGTCTGCTTCACCGTGGTGAAAGGCTTGATCCAATCGAGGCGCTTGGCCTGCTCGCGCCAGAAGCCGTCCGGGTTGACCACCGACTGCTGGTACATGGCCTTGTAGGTCGCCTCGTCAGTCAGCGTATTGGCCGCAACCTCGGGACGAACGGGATACACAGAAGCCGCACTCATCTTTCTTACCTCGGTGAATAGTTGTTTTTGTATGATCCCGTTGTAGCCCGGGGCGGGCCTATAGAACCATTCGACGATGGTAGTAACAAGTCCCTACAAAATGTCGGTACTAACGTGCAACTCCCTCCCGCCAGGCTTTTCCCTGTGCAGCAGCCGAGCCTGTGGGAGCCGAGCCTGCTCGCGATGGCGGTAGCCCATCCAACATAGATACAGCAGACAATCCCCCCACCTGCAGCGATTATTACCAGATCAACCAACAGTGTTTATCAAAACCGAGTCTTTTTGTGCCCCGCCCCACTCCCTAAAATTCATCTCGCCAACCGGCAAACACGATTAACGCAACACAGCCCCCACGAAGGCCGTTAATCCAACTTCCAATACTTGCTCCACACGCAACCCCAAAAAGGTTGCGTGACCCCACTCGACCTCAAGAAAGGTGAATCAGATGAAAGCTTTATGGGTTCTGGTCCTCGGCAGCCTTTGCGCCACCGCGATGGCAGACGAGCTCCCGACCGATGCTGCACAGCAAAAACCGGCCATTGAGGAGTACACCTACTCCACCCACCTGGACATCGCCAAAGTCATTTCCATGAGCGAAATCCCGAACGTCTGCGAAGTGGTCCCGGCAAAGATGGAATACGACGATTCCAAGGGCCAGCGCCACATCCTGCGCTACAGCGTCATGGGCAACGGCTGCTCCAACGGCTGATCAACCTTTAAACCAATCGGGAGCAACCACCATGAAAACCCCACTGATCCTCGTCCTGACCCTGTCCGTACTGGCCGGCAACACCTTCGCCGCCGACGGATTTGATCGCACCGGTTCTGCGGTCGCTGAAGACGGCTACGACCGCACCGGTTCTGCTACCGTCGCGCAAGACGGCTACGACCGTACCGGCTCCGCTACCGTCGCGGAAGATGGCTACGATCAAACCGGTTCGGCCCGTATCGGCTGATCATTACTGGCATTTTCCACGGCCCGATTTCGATCGGGCCTGGTTGTGTCTGAAAGCGCCGAAAACCCTCCATAAACACAACATGTAGTGCAAAACCGTAAAAAACGCTCATTTTTTGATCAAAAAAACCCGCCCCGCGACCCATGCAAAAAAAATCTTCAGCAGCCAAAGCCTTGTAAACCCTCGCTCCCACGCGGATATGCCCCCCGCCACCTCCTTCGTGGGCGATTTCGCCGCAGCACGTAGGCAAAAAAGTCCTTATAATGCCGCCTTAAACGGGCCTGCAATATTCCCTTACAGGGGATCAAGCCAGCCTGAAGCCCCCGCAGAGGCTTATCGCCTCCTCGCGTACACAGCCGCTTCAGAATGACCCGTACATTTTTCTGTTTATTGCCTGCGTCAGCTGCTGCAACAAACGATTTTTCCAAGATCCACCGCGGCCAGTAGGCCTTCATTGGGCATCTGGCCCTCACGCAGGAGACGACACGTCATGCTGAGCTGGGACGAATTCGACAAAGAAGACGGCGAAGTCGCTGTAAAAGGCGCCAACGCCGGCCACGCTTCTGAAGCCAACATGGACCGCCTCGACAGCGCCGGCGGTGCCGCCGCCCTCGAAGCCCGGGCCGTGACGGCCAACGACTCGGCCGCGATCATTCGCGCCAAGGCCGCCCTCGACAAACTCGACATCGCCGAAGGCCTCGCCGAACTCGAAGGCGCCTCCGCCCGTGTCGCCGTCGACGAAAAGCGCATGATCAACTGCCGCGCCGACCTTAACCAGCTCGTGCCATTCAAATACGATTGGGCCTGGCAGAAGTACCTGGACGGCTGCGCAAACCACTGGATGCCGCAAGAAGTCAACATGACCGCCGACATCGCCCTCTGGAAAAACCCGGAAGGCCTGACCGACGACGAGCGCCGCATCGTGATGCGCAACCTGGGCTTCTTCTCCACCGCCGACTCCCTGGTTGCCAACAACCTGGTCCTGGCCGTGTACCGCCTGATCACCAACCCGGAATGCCGCCAGTACATCCTGCGCCAGGCCTTCGAAGAGGCGATCCACACCCACGCCTACCAGTACTGCATCGAATCGCTGGCCATGGATGAAGGCGAGATCTTCAACATGTACCACGAGATCCCATCGGTCGCGAAAAAAGCCGCCTGGGGCCTGAAATACACCCGTTCGATCTCCGATCCGAAGTTCGAAACCGGCACCCCGGAAACCGACAAAGAGCTGCTGCGCAACCTGATCGCCTACTACTGCGTCCTGGAAGGCATCTTCTTCTACTGCGGCTTCACCCAGATCCTCTCCATGGGCCGCCGCAACAAAATGACCGGCGTCGCCGAGCAGTTCCAGTACATCCTGCGCGACGAATCCATGCACCTGAACTTCGGCATCGACGTGATCAACCAGATCAAGATCGAAAACCCGCACCTGTGGGATGCCGAGATGAAGGAAGAAGCGACCCAGATGATCCTGCAGGGTACGCAGCTGGAGATCGAATACGCCCGCGACACCATGCCTCGCGGCGTGTTGGGGATGAATGCGGCGATGATGGAAGACTATCTGAAGTTCATCGCTAACCGTCGCCTGTCGCAGATTGGTCTGAAGGAAGAGTATCCAGGCACGACTAACCCGTTCCCTTGGATGAGCGAGATCATGGACTTGAAGAAAGAGAAGAATTTCTTTGAGACGCGAGTGATTGAGTATCAGACGGGTGGGGCTTTGAGCTGGGATTGATTTCGAGAGAGAAATCCTGAGCTGAACCACCAGCGACTTAACTTAAAACCCCGTGAAAACGGGGTTTTTTGTGTTCCGCAGAAGCCAAGCCACGTTTAACTCTGGCGCAGGCGCGCTACCTTTGCCCTACGAAAAACTCAGAATCCTTCCGCATTGACGCCGTATCGCCTCGTTACCTATCTTAGTCGCAGGTGCCTAAGAAACGCCCAACGTAGTAGCTGATCGCCAAACATAGAAGCGCGTACCGTCTTAGAAGACGTATGCAACTCTGTATTGCGAAATAGCTTGTTGGGATTTTCTTACATCCTCTACGTCGGGCTCGCGCCGCTAACTTCAAACGTAGAGGTACGGTATGCCCAAAACACTCCACGCTGCTCTCCGCTCACCTCGGAGACCCATCATTTCCGATGCTTACGTTCCCGCAGTATTCACCCGCCACAACCTCCACCTGCACGCCCTCCTCCTGGAAAACCAACCCTGGTTCTGTGCCCGCGATCTCGGACGGTTGATGGGCGTGCATCTGAACGACCGTATGGTCAGCAAACTTGATGAGGACCAGCGACACGTTTTTTTGATTCGTTACCACGGCCGGCCTGAGAAGCGGCTGATGCTCAGTGAGTCTGGTGTATATGCCCTACTGGTTTACCACTATGTGCCAGGGAATCGTTTGTTGCGTGAGTGGCTAACACATCAAGTGGTGCCGGCATTACGGGACGCGCAGTCAAGCGATACCGATCGGCCGATGCTGAGTGTTTTGGATTGGCCAGAGATGTCCCTGAGTCTGCTGCATTGGCAAAACGACGGCTGGATTCGGCTTCGGGATATGCCGTATCTACTGCTCAATCGGACTCGAGGCCGAACGAAGGCGGCTAAGCCTTGGTGGCGTAGGTTGCGTGAGGCGTTTCACGTTCCTGGGCATTCCGTTTCTTAAGAGTGTCCCAAACGAGGTCAGTACCTTCTCTGTAGGAAATTTCGTAGACAGCCGTAATAGCCAGTCAGTATCGTCCGAGGGTTTTTAACCCTCGGCGACTGTATGGATACTCGAAAGGAAAAAAGCGGCTGGAGCGATGAAGAGCTTGAGGCCTCGGTTGATGCTTATCTGAAAATGCTCGACCGAGAATTAAACGGCCAGACCTTCAAGAAGTCGATTGAAAACCAGCGCCTGCGTGACGGACCGTTGGGCAAGCGCAGTGCCTCATCGGTTGAGTACCGCATGCAGAATATCTCGGCGGTGTTGGAGCAAATGGGGCTGCGGCGGATCAGCGGCTATATGCCCGCCAAGAACATTGGCGCAGGTGTGGCTCAACGAATCCGTAAGGTGCTCGCTAATAAAGCGATACCTGACGCGGGCGAATTTGCTCCGACCGCTGATCAGCAGACGTTGATCAGCCGAGCTTCCAAGCTGCAAAAGAAAGGGCTCAAGATCGAACCATCAGGGAACCCAAATCCCCAGCAGGTCAGCACGACTACGATGTCCTACGTTCGAGATCCTAAAGTCCGAGCTTGGGTTGCTGCGCTAGCTAAAGGGGTCTGCGAAGGTTGCGGTCAGAACGCACCGTTCGAGGTGGACGGGTTGCCGTTTCTTGAACTGCATCATGTGAAGCATCTGGCTCTGAATGGCTCGGACAGCATTACCAACGCGGTAGCGCTTTGCCCGAATTGCCATCGACGCTGTCATCTTGCCAGTGACAGAGAGGCTTTCACTTTGTCGCTGTATCAGAAAGTTGGTCGACTGGTCGTTGAGTGAAAAACACTCCGTTGGGGTGGGGCTGCTTCAGCCCAGCGAGGCAAGCTTCCACGCCACGGGTGTTTGGCGTTGAGGCTGGGGTTGTTGCTCACTCTCACAGGTTTTGCGATGTGTTGAAACAATATCAGTGTCCCGTCCCCCCCTTACAGTCGTACCCCTCGGGCCATACTAGACGGCGCTATCTGCAAAACTCACGCTTTTGACACCTATACCACTGAGTGGTAGCTTTGTACTCCAAAGGGAAAGCTTATGCCAATGAGGGTATTCAAAACGAAGACCTTTGCTACCGCAGCAAAGAAAGCAAAGATCACAGATGCTGATCTCTGCAAGGCGGTGCAGGAAGTCGTCAACGGACAAGCCGATGATTTGGGCGGAGGTGTTTGGAAAAAGCGCCTCAATGAGAATCGTCACCGCTCGATCATTCTTGCCAAAGGTCGTAGCTATTGGGTGTATCAGTTCCTGTTTGCTAAGAAAGACCAGGACAACATCACTAAAAATGAACTGGCCGCGTTTAAGAAGCTTGCTGATGCCTATAAAGGTTTGAGCAAGGAGCAAGTCCAGCTTCTGCTGGACGGAAAAGAATTTGTGGAGATATGCAATGGCGAAAAAATTCAAAAGTGAGGCTTTCGAGTCGATTCACAGCTCGGCTGAGGCACTGCTGAAAATCGGCGCTATCGACAAGGCCACCATGCGGGAATTCGATGAGACCTGCATTGCTGAGGTGCCTGTTGAAATCCCGCCTGCTCAGATCAAGAAGATTCGTCTGCGCAGCCACGTCAGTCAGCCGGTTTTTGCCCGCTACCTGAACACAAGCGCATCGACAGTTAAGCAGTGGGAAGCCGGTGACAAACGTCCAGGAGGAATGGCCCTTAAGCTGCTCAGTATCGTGGAAAAACATGGCCTCGAAATACTGGCCTAACAAGGCCACGTTGCGAGATATGCCGGCGGCACTGATGGATGATCCGTTTAGCCAGCACGAATCCTGATGGCGGAAAGCGTCTCGGGTTTTGCGAAGGTTTTGAGGCCCAATCTGAAGCCGTCGTCCGTGTTCGAGCGGCGGTTTTTTGTTGGTGATAGGAATTGGGGGCTGCTTCGCAGCCCAGCGGGAGCAAGCTCCCTCGCCACAGGGTCGGTGTTGAGCTGGAAGAATATCAATAACGTCTCGGGCGCTGTCCATGGGCGGGGCATTGCTACAAATTTGCTCTGAGCTGAAAACAGTCAGTGCAACCCACCCCGCCTCCCGCTATTAATACCCTTCCCCCTCAAGGACCCGAGCCCACCATGAAATTCGACCTCGCCTACTGCCGCAGCCTCGACGACAAGCTGTCGATCTATGACGTTCGCGATTTGAATTTCGACGAGACGGTGGCGTTCGATTCCGCGAAGGAACAGTTCCAGTGCCCCAACGATGCCTGTCGAATGGCGTTTGATGCGGCGAATGTGTTGGGGACGTTCAACGCCAAGAATGTGAATTACGTGCGCACGCCGCACTTCAAGAACATCCCCAGCACACGGCATATCGAAGGTTGTCCTTATGTCAGCCTGAAGGCATCGGCGTCGGGCTTGGAAGTGGATGGTGCGGAATCGGATGACGGTCGGGAGGAGCATTTCCCTTCGGAGTTGTTGCTGACTCGGCGTGAGTATGTGCGCAAGCCGTCCAGCTCGACGGTGGCGGCGGACGTGATGCGCGATGAGCGCCTGCCTTCAGCCGCCAGGCATGACGAGCACCTGGGCCGTGACTCGGCACCGGACAAGACCCATGTCTTCGCCCATCCGGTGGAGTGCTTCGTGTCGAACTTCGCGGACAAGGACCTGCTCAAGCGCATGATGCTGAAGATTGGCGAGCACACGGCGCCCTATGGCTCGTTCTTCAAGAAGGTCGAGTACCTGCTGGATAACAAGGGGCTCATTTACTGGGGCAAGATCAAGGAGATCAAGGATTACACGCAAAGCTTTCGCATCGATTTCGAACCGAAGGTCTGGTTCAGGCAACCGGACGAGACGAAGAAAAAGCCTTACTCAGTCAATGTTTACCTGAGCAAGAAGTTGATCGACAACTACCGCAAGCGCAAAGCGTTCCTGGAAGAGATCAAGCACGCCGCCGACAGTGATGCGCCGTTGTATTGCTTCTTTTATGGCGTGACACCGGAGCTCAAGCAGGTACCGAGCAAGAAAAAACCCGACCAGACGTTCGGGGTGTTCAGTGCCAATATCGAGAACCTCGATCACTTCGTTATTCGGGAGGCACCCGGGTTGGCTGAGGGTTAGTCACCAGTCCCGGGCAACTGAAGTTTGACCGCACCGGGGTGTTGTTTTACGACTGCGTATGGCAGCACCGACCAGCCAGGATCATCACAAACGCGTTGCGCGCGGGCGAAGAACGGTCCCAGGTACAAACCTTTTTCGGTGAAGTACCAATTGGAATATCCCCAGACGCCTTCATCGGTGTAGTCGCAGCTGTCTTCATCCGTTGGCTTCAGCATCTCGTCGGGGTACAGCGTGGTGAATTGCTTGATCAGCCATGGCGCGAATACCTCGCGCTGGTAAGTGTATCGCGCCTGGCTCTCTGCATCGGTCAACGGAGCATCACCCATGTCGTTGTGGCCGGCGTACAGCGGTGGCTTGCCTGTGCCAACCCAGAGCACATCTTCCAGCGACAAACTGTGGCCGGTGTGAGCATCGAGATTGAGCGGCGAATTGCCAAAATCCGGATGCACGCCGCCGCAGTAGTAACTTGTGGAAATGTTCAGGCTGATCACATCGGGCGATAGGAATTTGGGCGCAACGCCTTGGTCGAACTCGGCATTATCCGCGCCCTGCAACAGACAGCCGTGGTAGCTGATGACTTCGGTCCAGAGCCGTCCCAACAATTGCCGATTGACCCGTTGTAGTTCGTCTTTCGAGTAGCCGGACTCGACGCTGAACATGGAAATGCCGGAATCTGGCTCCGTCCACCATTGCAAGTCATGCCCCATGAAAGATTCTTTCTTGCCCGGCTTGAGTTTCAAGCCTTGCAGGCGGAGATACTCATAAGGATCACTTTTTTGCAGCTCGGCGATAACGGGGGAAAGATCAGCCCCAGGTGCCGGGAGCCTGGCCTCGGTCAACTGTACGGGCAGAACTTTGCCCTTGAGACTTTTCCATTCACCCTGCCAGCCGTTGGCCGTTTTTTGCAGCGTCAGGGTTGGCAGCGATTGGCCGTCGTCGTAACGGGTACCGCCCTCGACCAGCGTCAGGGTCTTTCCTTGCTGCGAGCCGCTCAATCCCAAGTCACGATGGTATTTCTCATAGAAATAACGACCGATGACCTCGTCCTCTTGAGCAGTGTTGAGTCCCAGCACAATCGGCATCTTGCCCAAGGTGCCGGTAAAGACGCCACTACCAGCATCGGCACTGGCTGTCGAACAGAGCGCGAGCAGGCACGCGGCGCTGGATGCGAGGAGCAACAGTCCTTTGAACATGGAATCTTCCTGGAAAAAGCGAGCGTCAGCTCACGAAATGAGTGGCGCGAAGTATGACGAATCAGCCTCATAGAATCGATATGCCACCCTCTCCCACAAAATTTTGAGCAATGCCACGCAGCAACTTACCGCACCGATATGCCCAACATCACGACGATCAACAATCCGATATAGACCCCGGCGTGAAATCGATCCGGTATCCGCCCGATCCATGGCGTAGCTAATCGAATCCCCACTAACGAGCCCAGTGTCAAAACCGCAAACGCCTGCAAATCCACATACCCAACAAACCACGGCCCCAAATCAAACTCGGTAAACCCGGCCATGGCCATGTAAGTCAACGTCCCGGCCACCGCAACCGGCAAACTCAGCGGGTTAGCCATGGACGTCGCGCGCGACATGTTCAGCCCGCAACGACGCAATAACGGCACGGTCATGACGCTGCCACCCACGCCCAGAAAAGTGGCGATGACGCCGATGCTGATTCCGCCTGCCGATACCTCTGCCCTGCCCAATCGCCGTGGGACTACAGCGTCAGGCTGCGTCAGAAAACCGCGTCTGAACAAGCAGTCCAGGATGGTCACGCCCAGATAAACGATGAAGGCATAGCGAATGACTTCGCTACTCGCCCACATCGCGGCAACGGCTCCGACGATAGCGCCCAGGCCGATGAAGCCGCCCAACGGCCACACGTAGTGGCGAATGAGGTTACCGGCGCGGTGATGCTTGGCGGTGGCGATCAGCGCATTGACTATCATCACGCAGGTCGAGGTGGCCACGGCAATATGCATCGCCGATTGGCCGATAGGGTCGTCAGCGCCGTGGCTGGCGGTGAGCATGCGGTATAGCAAGGGCACCACGACGAATCCACCGCCGAAGCCGAACAGCACAGCAGTGATGCCAGTCATGCAACCGAAGAGTGCCAGCAAGAGGTAGAACATCGCGCAGCATCCGTAAGTTGAGAGAGGCCGACGATAGAGCGATGGGGCTTGGCCTGCCTCAGCAAGTAGGCCAATAATGTTTGTGCTTACGCCAATCGCTGGATACCGCTCGATGCGCAATGTTTCGATTGACCTGCTGGACGACACGCCACGGCCAGTAGTGGCTATCGGCACGGATTACCCCGACGGTCATCGGTTGCCGCGCCATACCCACCGGCGGGCGCAGTTGCTCTACGGCGCCACCGGAGTCATGCAGGTCAGCACCGCGGACGGCAATTGGGTGGTGCCGCCGCAACGGGCGGTGTGGATCCCGCCCGGGGTTGCCCATGAGGTGCTGATGCTGGGCGTCAGCACGCGAAGTTTGTATATCGAACCGGCTGCGGTAACGGCCATGGACGCCCGTTGCCAGGTCATCAGCGTGTCGCCGCTGATGCGCCAGTTGCTGATGGAAGCCGTGGAACTTGCCCCGGACTATGACGAGGCTGGACGCGACGGTGCATTAATCGATCTGTTGCTGCACGAGCTGGCCCGCAGCGCGCATTTGCCGCTGCACCTTCCACTGCCCAAGGACCCGCGCCTGCTAGGCCTGTGCCAGGGTTTTCTGAAACACCCCAACGCCCACGTCTCGCCCGTGCAATGGGCGGCGCAGCTACATATCAGCTTGCGCTCGTTCAATCGCCTGTTCAGCCAGCAAACTGGGGCAAGTTTCAGCCAATGGCGGCAACAGGCGTGTGTGATGTCGGCATTGTCCCGATTGGCCGTAGGCGATTCGGTAACCCGCATTGCCCTTGATCTGGGCTACGACAGCCCCGCCGCGTTCTCCACCATGTTCCGCCGGGTACTGGGACACGCACCGAGTGCCTGGCTGGAAAAGACCGCTGGTCATTGATCAAAAAAATGAGATTGATCGGGATTCAAAACAACTGTACAAAAACACAGTACTTTTTTATCCCATAGCTTTGGAGCCCCCCCATGGCCTCTCTCGCAATCAAAACCACCCTGCAACGCATCGCTGTCTATCAATTCACCCCTGCTCACAGTGCACAGGCGCGAGCCATGCTGGGCTGGAGTGTCGAGGAGCTGTCCCGCCAATCCGGCGTCTCGGTCCAGGCCATCCGCCGCTTCGAGGCTGGGGGCGAGTTGCTCGATGTGACCCGCCTGGCCCTGGCCTTTCGGCTGGAGGCCGAGGGCCTGGTGTTCTTCCCCGGCTTCGCACCGGGGCGCGGCATGAACATCAAGGGCGCCACGCCGGATCCGATGGAGCGCCCAGACTACGCAATGATCGAATGATCGATGCGTCGGGAGTCAGGCCATGTCGGGCTGGTCCTGATAAGCCGAGGGCTCCACATCCAGCCACCAGGCGCGGCCACGTTTCGGCTGCGTCAGGGTGAATGCTTCGCCCATTTGCGGCGTAGCGATGCTGACGTTTCGCTCCCAGGCCAGGGCCAGGATGCGATCGAAGGGTTCATACCAGGCATGCATCGCCAGGTCGAATGTGCCGTTGTGAATCGGCAGCAACCAGCGGCCCCTGAGGTCGATATGAGCTTGCAGGGTTTGCTCCGGCTGCATGTGGACATGCGGCCAGTCGACGTTATAGGCACCAGTTTCCATCAGCGTCAGATCAAAGGGGCCGTATTGCTCGCCGATGCGTTTGAAACCATCGAAATAACCAGTGTCGCCGCTGAAGAAAATCCGGGTACCGGCGTCGATCATCACCCACGAGGCCCATAACGTGCCGTTGCTGTCGAACAGGCCGCGACCGGAAAAATGCTGGGATGGCGTGGCAATGAACTCGATACCGTCCACTTCGGTGCCTTGCCACCAGTCCAACTGACGGACCTTGCTGGCGTCGATGCCCCATTTGATCAGGGTGTCGCCCACGCCCAAGGGAGCCAGGAAGTGGCGAGTCTTGGCAGCCAGTTTGAGAATGGCCTGATGGTCGAGGTGATCGTAATGATCATGGGAAAGGATCACTGCTTCGATCGGCGGCAGTTCTTCCAGGCTGATGGGTGGCTGATGAAAACGCTTGGGACCGACCCATTGCACGGGTGAGGCACGTTCGGAGAAAACCGGGTCGGTCAGCCAGAACTTGTCCCGCAGCTTGAGCAGCACGGTGGAATGGCCGAGGCGCCAGACACTGTTGTTCGGCGCGGCCAGCAGGGTGTCGCGCGACAGCGGTTGAACCTCGATGGCGCCCGAAGGCCGAGTGGTGCGCGGCTTGTGGAAGATCATGTTCCAGATGATACGCAGGGTGGTGCCAAAGCCTTCCCGAGGCGTGAAGGCATGATTGCGATACTTGCCCTGTTCACGCCGGGATGCGTCTTGGGCGGACGGATTGTCGGTCGAAAGAGAGGGAATGGTCATGGTGCGATAACTCCAAGGGCGTCGGCGCAATTGCGCTTCGCCGTTGTGGGACGCTGGATGGCCGTTGCATGCACGCTCAGCCGCTTGACTCAAAAAACTACACCACTCGGTGTACTTTCTAGATTGCATGAATCCCGGCAGCAAGTAAACTGCCGAGTGTAAGTTCTCTCATCTCACCGACGAATTGCCCATGACCGTACCGCAGCGCCTTACCGAGCGAAAACGCGAAGCCATCCTCCAGGCCGCGATTGCTGAATTCCGTAGCAGCGGTTTCGAGATCACCAGCATGGACAAGATTGCGGCGACTGCCGGCGTATCGAAGCGCACGGTGTATAACCATTTTCCGAGCAAGGAAGAGTTGTTTGCCGAAATTCTGAATCGGTTATGGAACAGCATTACCGCGGAACAGGACATGCCCTACAGCCCGCGAAAGCCGCTACGGGAGCAGCTGCAAACGTTGCTGCAAGCCAAACTGCACATGCTGGCGGACGAGAACTTCCTTGACCTGGCGCGCATCGCCATCGCCGCAACCATTCATTCCCCGGAGCGGGCCCGGGACATGGTGTCGCGCATGGGCCAGCGGGAAGAAGGCCTGACGGCCTGGATTCGCCAAGCCCAGGCCGATGGCCGGTTGAAAGCCGTGGAACCGGCATTTGCCGCCCAGCAAATGCATGGGCTGCTCAAGACGTTCGCCTTCTGGCCGCAGGTCTCGATGGGGCAACCCAGCCTGACCCAGGAGGAGCAGACCCAGGTGATCGAATCGGCCCTCGACATGTTCCTGAGCCGTTACCAGGCTTGATCAAGAAGTCCTGGCGTGAAGGGCTACTGCACCGATGGGTTGTGCACGACCTTCTGGTGCATTTCAGTGGTCAAGTTGTCGATGCGCTCGGTCAATGCCTTGGTCATTTCCGTCAGGCGGGTGTTCTGTTCCAACAACTCAAGTAACTGCGCCGTATTCTGCGCGGCCTGGGCCTGGCGCTCGCTATTGGCGATGGCCAAGGCTTCACGATGCTGGGCATCGGCTTCCGCCTGGGCTTTGTCCCGAGCAGCCTGACGGGTTTGTGCCAGCAAGATCAGCGGCGCGGCATAGGCTGACTGCAGGCTGAACGCCAGGTTCAGCAAAATGAATGGGTAAGCATCGAAATGAAAGACCCCCAGCAGGTTCAAGCTGACCCATATCAACACGATCAAGGTTTGCGCGCCGAGGAACATCGGCGTCCCGAAAAAACGCGCAAACGCCTCCGCTCTCAGCGCAAAGCGGTCATTGCCGAAGGTCGGCGCCAGATGCGCGTGGGGGCGATGAAAACGCAAGTGGTCAACGGGTGCGGCGGGAGTGGGTTGGGAAGACTTCGTCATCGTGATGTTCTCTGCCAAGGGCGGGTGCTTGAGGCACTATAACCGTTGGGGGACGACCATCCATTGAGTCATGCACACCCTACTCGTTAAAAGTCAGCGCCAGCGCAGATTGCGCCCCAGCTCATCGAACAAGCTCACCACCGAGCGCAAGGCCCGGCAGTCGGGGCGAGTCAGGAGCCACAGGGCGGTGTCATACCCCTCCAGCGGTTCGCCAAGGGGTATCAGGCCCTGGTGTTCATCGATCAGAAAGTCTGGCAGCGCCGCCACCCCCAAGCCGGCTCGCACCAGTTCGGTGACCGAGAGCATGCTGTTGCAGCGATAGGCGGGCACCACGGCGGGTAGATGTTGGCGGCGCCAGGCTACGGTGGGGTGATCCGGGAGAAAATCGTCCGACGCGATCCAGGTCATGGAAGCCAGGTCATCCGTATTCGCCAAGCGCAGGTAGGTGGCGCTGGCGCATACCCGGTATGCCACATCGCCCAGGTTCCGACCGACCAGGTGTTCCGGCGGCGTACGGGTCAGGCGTAACGCGATGTCGGCATCGCGGCGGCTCAGGTTGGCGAAGTCGTTCGAGGTGCTCAGCTCAAGGGTCAACGCCGGATACGCGGGCATGAAACGCGCCAGCGCAGGCAGCAGCAACGCTTGCAGGACCGAGTCGCTGCACGTCAAGCGTACCGTCCCGCTGATGACCTCGCCGCCCTGCTCCACCCCCACCCGCGCCGCCTCCAAGGCCTGTTCGGCGCGCTCGGCTTGCTCGGCCAGCGCCTGGGCCAGGCTCGTGGGCAAGTACCCGGAACGGCTTTTTTCGAACAAGGGCTGGCCCAGGGCCGCCTCCAGCCGACGTACCGAACGAAACACCGTGGACACATCCACCTGCAGCAATCGAGCGGCCCGGGCCAGTGAGCCGCCACGGACCAGTGCGAGGATCAGGGACAGGTCGGGATAGTCCAGACGATAGTGCACTGCTGCATTGATCACTTGTATAAACGCCAATATTGATTGCGTGAACGCCAATCTATAGTGGCGACCAGGAATCAACAAGCGGCGACTCTCCCATGGAAAAACAGCGTCCTTTACACATCGCCCTGGTCGGCGACCATGACCCCCAGATAACGGCTCATCGGGCAATCCCCATCGCCCTTGAGCTCATCACCAGACAAACCGGCCAAGACATTCACTTCCAATGGTTGGCAACCGACTCCATCGCTGACAACAGCGTTCTAAATGACTTCAACGGCGTCTGGTGCGTGCCCGGCAGTCCTTACCGAAGTGAAGACGGCGCCGTGCAAGCGATTCGTTTTGCCCGCGAACAGCGTCGCCCTTTCCTCGGCACCTGCGGTGGTTTTCAGCATGCCGTGCTGGAATACGCGCGCAATGTGATGGGGTGGGCCGATGCCGCCCATGGCGAAACCGATCCCGAAGCTAAACGCGCGCTGTTGACGCCGCTGAGCTGTGCCTTGATCGAAACCATCGATAGCCTTCAGCTCGATGCGGACTCGTTGATTGCCAAGGCTTATGGTCGCCAGATGGTATTCGAGGGCTACCATTGCCGCTTCGGGGTCAACCCGAACTTTGAAGAAGACTTGCTCAATCAGCGCCTGCATCCCGTGGCCCGAGACTTGGCCGGCGGCCTGCGAGCGGTGGAGCTGCAGGACCATCCGTTCTTCGTCGCCACGCTGTTCCAGCCTGAACGTGCCGCATTGGAAGGGCGCGTGCCGCCGCTGGTCAGTGCGTTTGTCCAAGCCTGCGCCAGGACAACGCCATGAACGCCCACTACTACGCAGTGATTTTCACCTCCCTGCGCACCGAGGGGAACCAAGGATACGCCGAAGCCGCCGAGCGCATGCTGGCCTTGGCTCGAGAGCAGCCGGGGTTTCTCGGTGTCGAATCGGCGCGTGGCGAAGATGGCCTGGGGATTACCGTGTCCTATTGGAGCGATGAAGCCGCGATCCTGGCCTGGAAGCAGCATCCCGAACACTGCGCGATCCGTGAGCGCGGCCGCTCCACCTGGTATAGCCATTGCCATACGAGGGTGTGCAAGGTCGAACGCGACTATGCCTTCCAACGCCCAATCTAATGTCACAGTGTTTACCGTTGATCAATCTGTAGCGTGATAGCAGGGAAGCTTTTGTGGCGAGGGAGCTTGCTCCCGCTTGAGTGCGCAGCGCTCATCGCTTTTTTGCGGGCCGCTGCGCGACCCAGCGGGAGCAAGCTCCCTCGCCACAGGACCGTGCCATTCCAAAAATCCTTGTGGGCTCCCACAGGATCTCTGTTCAACGCAAGCTCGAGGGCTTCAGCCCTCCACCAACTGCCGCACCGCCACGATCTCTGGCAAATCACTGCGGGCCATGTACACCCGCAAGGGTTCGGTGAGGTTGATCCGGTCGTCGATGTGCTGGTCCAGCAGCAACTGGATCCGCTCGCGCTTGAGGGCCATGGTGCCGTCTGCCACGGGGGCCCAGACAAATTCGCAGGTGGGGATGATGCCGTCGTCGGCCACGTCCATGCCGAAAGCGTCTTCGCTGAAACGCACGATGTACTGGCCAGTCTTGCGGTTCAAGCCGACAAAACCCTTGAGCTGGTCGGCGGCCTGGCAGATGAATGTCGAAGTGGTGCGCATGGTAAACCTCATGGATGCGTCCCTCAGGACGTCTGATCAATGGTTTACACGCAGGGCAAGCGGACACAGGATTTAAGGTTTCCCTCTGCCGGGGAAACTGATGCGGCAAGGGTACTGCAAAGCGGCCTGGAAATGCGTGGGAAAAATCTTCTTTGCACAGCTTTATGTCGGTATGGCGATAGCGCCGACCGCGTTCAGTTGTTAAAAGATAGTTTTTTGCACACCGACGAAAGGATTTCGAGCATGCCTGTCACCTTCACCCGCACCGCCTTGATGCTGAGCCTGTTGCTCGGCTTCGGCCAGCCCCAAGCGTCCGAGGCCCCGAGCCCCAAGGCCCTGGCAACCCTCCAGGGCATTCCGCACCCCGCCGTGATCGCCCACCGCGGGGCCTCGTTCGACGCGCCGGAATCTACTGCTGCCGCCTACAAGCTGGCCCGCGACCTGGGCGCCGATTACCTGGAACTGGACCTGCAACGCAGCAAGGACGGCGTGTTGTTCGTCCTGCATGACGACAGCCTGCTGCGCACCACGGATGTCGCGGTCAAATTCCCCGAGCGTAAGGACAGCACCGCCAACGAATTCACCATGGCGGAACTCAAGACGCTCGATGCCGGCAGTTGGTTCAACACCGCTTACCCGGACCGCGCGCGCCCTTCGTTCGCCGGCCTGAAGATCCTGACCCTCGATGAAGTGATCAATATCGCCGAGGGCAATCCGCAGCAAAAACCCGGGCTGTACATCGAAACCAAAGAGCCGAAACTGTTCCCCGGCATCGAGCGCGACCTGAAGGACAAATTGCAGGACCGCGGTTGGCTGAGCCCGGCCGGGTCGAAACTGGCCAAGCGGGCCACGGGAGTCGGCCAGGGCAAGGGCAAAGTCGTCTTGCAGACCTTTGAAAAGAGCAGTCTCGAACTGCTGCACAAAGAGATGCCGAAGGTGCCGAAGATCCTGCTGTTGTGGGTGGGCGAAGGCAACATCGAGCCCAAATCCAAGGTGCCTTTTGCCGAGTCCGGCGAAACGGACAAGGCCGCCTATTACGCCAAACAGGAACCCAAGGACAAGGCTGAATTCGAAAAATGGATTCAGTACGCCAAGGCCCAGGGCGCCGTTGGTACCGGGCCATCCGCGGCGTTGACCCATGGCGGCAGCCAGAGTTACGCGGACCTGGTGCAACCATGGATGAACCAGTACACCCATGACCAGGGTCTGCTGGTGCATGTCTACACCGTGGATGAAGCGGTGGACTTCAAGAAAGTGATGGATGCCGGTGTCGATGGCATCTTCACCAACCGTGCCAATGAGTTGCTCAAGTACTTCCAGCGACCCGAGACAGGCAGCGTGGTGCAACTATTGGAAAAGAATGGCTACTGAGTCGCAAGACGGTTGCCAGGCAACTTGCTTCAGGTTTTTTCGAATTAAGGGTGAATTAAGTTGCCACAGTTAATCTGAGCTCACTTAAACGACTCACCCTTAACGACACCAAGGAAAGAACTCATGAAAACATTGACTGCCCTGTTTACCGCCGCTGCCCTGACCCTGACTGCTGGCCTGGCCCAGGCAGATGTTCGCGTCGATCAGATTCCTCAACTGGTCAAGGAAGGCAAGATCAAGTCCCTTGAGTCGATGAACGACGAAGCCCTGAAGTTGCACCCGGGCGCGACCATCACCGACACCGACCTGGATAACCACTTCAACGGTTATGAATATGAAGTCGAATTGAAAACCGCCGACGGCAAAGAGTTTGATGTTGATTTCGATGCCACCACCGGCAAAGTATTGAGCAACAAGCAAGACACTTGATCCATCAGCAAAAAAAAGAGCCGCGCAACCTTGGGGTTGCGCGGCTCTTTTGCGTTTATCAATACCTGTCGCGAACGACCGTCAGGCACTCAACCGCGCCGTCACTTCATTCAATTGTCCCGACAAACCGTGCAAATCCCGACTGGCGGCTTCGGTGCGCTGCACATTGTCCAGGTTAGTGCTGGCGATGCAGGTGATTTCCGTCAGGTTGCGGGAAATGTCTTCGGCCACGGAAGTCTGCTCTTCGGCTGCGGTGGCGATCTGGCGGTTCATGTCGCGAATCGCTTCGACAGCCTGGGTGATGCGTTCGAGCATCACACCGGCCTGGGTCACTTGCTCCACACTTTCTTCGCTGCGCGATTGCCCACTCTCAATGGCGTGGGCCGCGTCCACCGCTCCCGTTTGTACAGTCTGGATAATCTGGTTGATCTCGATGATTGACGAGGCTGTACGCTGGGCCAGGCTGCGGACCTCATCGGCGACCACCGCGAAACCGCGCCCCGCCTCCCCGGCTCGCGCGGCTTCGATGGCAGCATTGAGGGCCAGCAGGTTGGTCTGTTCGGCGATCCCGCGGATCACCTCCAGCACCTTGCCGATGCGCCCGCTGTCGGTTTCCAACTGACGGATGACCGTGGCCGTGTTGGCGATCTCGCCGCGCATCCGCGTGATGGTGTGAATGGTCCCTTGCATGACCTTCTCGCCCTGCTGCGCCGATTGATCGGCGTCATCGGCCGCCCTTGCAGCGTCAGCCGCATGGCGGGCCACTTCCTGGGCTGTGGCGGACATTTCGTTCATCGCCGTCGCCACCTGATCGGTGCGTTCGAATTGCTCGCTGGTGCCCTGGCTCATCAGGCTGGCGATGGCATTGAGCTCACCGCTGGCACTGTCCAGTTCCGTGGCACTGCGTTGCAGGCGGGTAAAGGTTTCGGCAAGGAAATCGCGCAATGTGTTGGCCGCTACCGCCAGATTGCCCAACTCGTCCTGACGGTTGCTCGTCACACGCTCGGCGAAACGCCCATGGCTGAGTCGGGTCACGTAGTCGATCAGGTTACGGATCGGTTGAACCAGGTTGCGATTGACCAGCCACAGGCTGAACAGCCCAATCAGCACACCCGACACCAGCATGATCACGGTGCCCAGCATAATCGTGCGATCGGCGCCGGCACTGATCAGCGTCGATTGCTCGGTGGCCAGCTTGCGCAGCTCCACCACCAGCGCACTCATTTGCTCACTGGCCGCACGGTCCACGCCCTTGACCGCCGCATCGCCCGCCGCCGAATCGCCACCGGAGGCGACAAATGCGTCACGGCCCTTTTGGTAGGCAGCACCCAACTGACGATGTTCATCGCGCAGGGCCACGATGCGGGTCTTGATTGGCGCCGGCACACCTTCACGCCCGCTCAATTGGCCAAGGATGTCTTGGACCTCACGCTGACGTTCCTCGAACTGCTTCCAGTATTTATCCAGGTCCGCCGGCTGCTTGCCGCGCAGCAGGACGTTTTTCCATTCCTGCACCTGCACCTTGAACTGCAAGTTGGCCTCGTCGATCAATTGCGAGGCACGCAACGGTCCATCGATCAGGTTGCGATAGTTCTGGACACCATTGGAAAGGAAATGAAAGGACGCCAGGGCGATCAGCAACATCGCCAGCAGGCTGCCGCTCAACAGGGCGAGAATCTGGGCTCGAAGGGATTTTTGTAGAATCATGGGGAGCAATCTCTAAGCAAGAGGAACAGGAACGATGTCCCGCCCCCATATCCGCAACACACCGAATACGGGGGATATGTACACGACATCGGCCTGCCCGGGGCATTCTTGAAACTTGGCGACTGCCGGTAGCGCCAGCTTGGCGGTGCGGATGGAACTGTCACAAAACCATCAAGAAAGCTTGCGAAGATGGCGTTCAAGTGAACCTGTAGCCGCGACAGGCACTTCCCGCCAGCGAGACTTCATGAACCACAGCCTTGATCAAAGCCACCGTGATCCGGACCTGTTCGGCCTGCTTTACGGGTTCCGTTTCCGCCCCGGCGAACGCGGGCAGGAAATCGATTCGGCCCAGGCCTTACGGAGCCTGCAACACCCGCAAGACTCGGATGAGTTCCTCTGGCTGCACCTGAACCTGGCCCACGCTGCGTGCGAGCGCTGGATGAAAGGTCACCTGGCCCTGCCCCAGGAATTTTTCGAAGCCTTGCACGAAGGCTCGCGCTCGACCCGCATCGAGCATGTCGACTCGGCGTTGCTGGCGGTGGTGAACGATGTCGTGTTCAACCTCAGCAACATGGTGTCCTCGGATGTCTCCACATTGTGGGTTTGCGTGCACAGCCGATTGATCGTCAGCGCGCGCCTGCAACCCTTGCACTCGGTCGACAAGCTGCGCTCGTCGGTGAAGGCCGGCGAGTGCTTTCGCTCGCCAGTGGAATTACTCGTGCACTTGCTGCGCGACCAGGGCGAAGTGCTGACCCAGATCGTGCGCAAGACCAGCCTGAGCGTCGACCAGGTCGAAGATCAATTGCTGTCCTCGCGGCTGTCCACCAACCGCGCCGAGCTGGGCAGCAACCGCCGGGTGCTGGTGCGCTTGCAGCGCTTGCTGGCCCTGGAGCCGGGTTCATTGCTACGTCTGCTCAACCGCCCGCCGCAATGGTTGCAGAAAGAAGACGTCAAGGAGCTGCGCAAATCCACCGAGGAATTCGCCCTGATCATCAACGACCTCACCGCGTTGAGTGAACGGATCAAGCTGCTCCAGGAAGAAATCGCCGCCAATCTCAACGAACAAAGCAACCGCACCCTGTTCACCCTGACGGTGGTCACGGTATTGGCGTTGCCCATCAACATCATTGCCGGTTTCTTTGGCATGAACGTCGGTGGCGTGCCGCTTGCCAGCGATCCCGAAGGCTTCTGGATCCTGGTGGCACTGGTGGCAACCTTCACGCTGATTGCCGGCCGCTGGGCATTTCGCAAGCGAGGTGACTATTGAACATGACGTGTCTAGACAATCCCTTTTGTCGGCCCGACGGGATTTAAAAGTCTTTTTGTCATTTCTCCTGCTGTATCCTGCCCAGGCTTTGTAAAAGCGCGGATCTACCAGATCTATCCACAGACCTTGCGAGGAGCGCGATATGCACGAGATCCCTAATCTCCCCTTCCCAAGCCTGCACGACACTGAGCAGACGACCACGCTACAAGCCGGGGGGCAAGCAGACGCCCAGCAACCCGAGCCAAAAGAAGCCACTGAACGCCGCCAGGCCGACAGCGAAGACTGATTGACCCGCACCACCAGACCGTGTGGAAAGCGCTAAGATGCGCTTTCCACACCGCCTGAACCCCGAGCCCTCCATGACCGATGACACCCCTCCATTCAGCGAAGCCCAGGCCAGCGTACTGATCGGCACTGCCGAAAAAATGGTCGAGATCTGGACCCGCCTTCCTGCCGAGAAACAAGCGGTCCTGCTGGCGCGCTTTGGCAGCGAAGAAAACGCCATCGCCGCACTGGTTACCACACGCCTGGTCAGCGGTGAGAGCGGCAACTGAACCACCATTGGGCAAATAGTTTTACTTTTCTGCGCCCTGACCCCACGGTCGCCGTTATCATAAGCAGCCTATCTATCCTGCTGCTCCGTGGACCTTTACCCCATGTCAGATTCCCAGCGCCCCCTGGCGGTCACGCTGCAAGTCGTCTCCATCGTCCTGTTCACCTTCATCGGCTACCTGAATATCGGCATTCCCCTGGCCGTGCTGCCCGGGTTCGTCCACGGCGAACTGGGCTTCGGCGCAGTGATCGCCGGGTTGGTGATCAGCGTGCAATACCTGGCCACCCTGCTCAGTCGTCCTTACGCCGGGCGAATCATCGATAACCTGGGGAGCAAGCGCGCGGTGATGTTCGGCCTCGCCGGCTGCGGGCTGAGCGGCGTGTTCATGCTGGTCTCTGCCTGGACGCCCCACCTGCCCACGTTCAGCCTGATCAGCCTGCTGATCGGTCGTCTGGTGCTCGGCAGCGCGGAAAGCCTGGTGGGCTCCGGTTCGATTGGCTGGGGCATCGGCCGGGTCGGCGCGGCGAATACCGCCAAGGTGATTTCCTGGAACGGTATCGCCAGTTACGGCGCGCTGGCGATCGGCGCACCGCTGGGAGTGTGGCTGGTCAATGCGCTGGGGCTGTGGAGCATGGGCGTGAGCATTATCTTGCTCGGTTTGCTGGGGTTGGCATTGGCCTGGCGCAAAACCGCCGCGCCCATCGTCACTGGCGAACGCCTGCCGTTCATGCACGTGCTGGGGCGCGTCCTGCCGCACGGCTGCGGCCTGGCCCTAGGTTCCATCGGGTTTGGCACCATCGCCACGTTCATCACCCTGTACTACGCCACCCAGCATTGGGACAACGCGGTGTTGTGCCTGAGCCTGTTCGGCGCCAGCTTCATCGGCGCGCGCTTGCTCTTTGGCAACCTGATCAACCGAATGGGCGGCTTCCGCGTCGCCATTGCCTGCCTGTCGGTGGAAACCCTGGGCCTGTTGCTGTTGTGGCTCGCACCGGATGCCCACTGGGCCCTGGCGGGCGCGGCGTTGAGCGGTTTCGGCTTCTCCCTGGTGTTTCCGGCGCTGGGCGTGGAAGCGGTCAACCTGGTGCCGGCCTCCAGCCGTGGGGCGGCGGTGGGGGCTTATTCACTGTTCATTGATTTGTCGCTGGGGATCACCGGACCGCTGGCCGGTGCGATTGCTGCGGGCTTCGGCTTTGCCTCGATCTTTCTGTTCGCCGCATTCGCGGCCCTGGGCGGGTTGGCATTGAGCGTCTATCTGTACCGACAGGCGCCGAGGCATCGCCAGGAACGGGAGAAAAGCTAGAAGTCCACCTTGCCGCGGCCGGCCTTGATCGAGCCGCGCTTGGTCTTGGATTCCAGGCGACGCTTTTTCGAACCCAGGGTCGGTTTGGTCGGACGGCGCTTCTTCTCGACCTTGGTGGCGCTGAGGATCAGCTCGAGCAGGCGCTCCAGGGCATCGGCCCGGTTCTGTTCCTGGGTGCGGTACTGCTGGGCCTTGATGATCAACACACCGTCGCTGGTAATGCGACTGTCACTCAGGGCCAGCAGCCGCTCCTTGTAGAACTCGGGCAGCGACGAGGCCGGAATGTCGAAGCGCAAATGCACGGCACTGGAGACCTTGTTGACGTTCTGCCCCCCGGCCCCCTGGGCGCGGATGGCCGTCAGCTCGATCTCGGCATCCGGGATGTGCACGGTGTTGGAAATCGCCAGCATGGAAAGTGTCCGGTATCAGGCCCCACAGGATACCGCGAATCCCCCCGACAACGCCTAACCCTGTGGGAGGTGTGAGCCGGAAACGACAAACCCGGCACTTGGCCTAATGCGGTTCATTCAAGAAAAATGATGGACCTGTGGCGAGGGAGCTTGCTCCCGTTCGGCTGCGAAGCAGTCGTAAACCGGCGGGTGCGGTGCGTCTGATGCTCCGCATCTGGCAGGTTTTGGGGCCGCTTCGCGGCCCAGCGGGAGCAAGCTCCCTCGCCACGGGTTTGCCGATTGCCTTGAGTGAACAGCATTACGGCACTTCGCCGGGTTTGTTGTATTTTCAGGATGGATTACTTGGCTGCAGCCGCCACAGCCAGTTCCTGCCGCGCACTGCGCTTGTTCTTGATCCAATAGCACACGGCCATGAACACCACCCACACCGGAATCGCATAGACCGATACCTGGATGCCCGGGATCAACAACATCACGCCCAGGATGAACACCACGAACGCCAGGCAGATGTAGTTGCCGTACGGGTACCACAGCGCCTTGAACAGCGGCGTCTGATGGGTCTGGTTCATGTGCTGGCGGAACTTGAAGTGCGAGTAGCTGATCATCGCCCAGTTGATCACCAGGGTCGCGACCACCAGCGACATCAGCAACTCCAGCGCATGTTGCGGGATCAGGTAATTCAACAGCACCGCCACCAGCGTGACCGCCGCCGATGCGAGGATCGAACGCACCGGCACGCCGCGCTTGTCGATCTTGGACAAGACCTTGGGCGCATCGCCCTGCTCGGCCATGCCCAGCAACATACGGCTGTTGCAATAGGTGCCGCTGTTGTACACCGACAGCGCGGCGGTCAGCACCACGAAGTTGAGGATATGCGCCGCGGTGTTGCTGCCCAGCATCGAGAACACCTGCACGAACGGGCTGCCGCTGTAGGCATCGCCGGAGGCGTTGAGCGTGCTCAGCAGGCTGTCCCAAGGCGTCAGGGACAGCAGCACCACGAGGGCGCCGATGTAGAAAATCAGGATCCGGTAGATCACCTGGTTAATGGCCTTGGGGATCACGGTTTTCGGTTTGTCGGCCTCAGCGGCGGTGAAACCGAGCATTTCCAGGCCACCAAAAGAGAACATGATGATCGCCATGGCCATCACCAGGCCGCTGACGCCGTTGGGGAAAAACCCACCATGGGACCACAGGTTGGTCACCGACGCTTGCGGGCCGCCGTGGCCACTGACCAGCAAATAGCTGCCCAGGGCAATCATGCCGACAATCGCCACGACCTTGATGATCGCGAACCAGAACTCGGCCTCGCCGAAGACTTTGACGTTAGCCAGGTTGATGACGTTGATCAGGATGAAAAACGCCGCCGCCGACACCCAGGTCGGGATATCCGGCGCCCAGTAATGGATGTACTTGCCGACAGCAGTCAGTTCGGACATGCCCACCAGGATGTACAGAATCCAGCAGTTCCAACCCGACAGGAACCCGGCGAAACCGCCCCAATACTTGTGGGCGAAGTGGCTGAAGGACCCGGCGACTGGCTCTTCGACGATCATTTCGCCCAACTGGCGCATGATCATGAAGGCGATGAAGCCGCAGATGGCGTAGCCAAGGATCATCGACGGGCCGGCTGATTTCAGCACCCCCGCCGAGCCGAGGAACAGGCCAGTGCCGATCGCGCCACCGAGGGCGATCAGTTGAATGTGGCGATTTTTCAGGCCGCGTTTCAGCTCGCCCGAATGCGAGTTTTGTCCACTCATGAAAAGGGTCTCACGCAAGGTTTGATGATGTTCGTTAGACGTTGCCGCTCGAATCGGATCTCAAGCAGCGCCGATCAAACCCCAGCGCAGGCACCAGGAATTCAGCGTTTTTACAACGGTCATGCGTCACCTGTTTGTTTTTATCTGTGACGAAATCGAACCCGACACGCTTGTGGCGTGGCGGAGTGAACAAGGTGGATAACCTTGAAAGTGCGTGGGTACGCGAAGGGTCACAGTAAAACGCGGCGCATTGTACACCGCTGACCCCCTGCTGCCAGACACCACCGGATCAGCGTGTCGTTTGCCGGGATTGCATGGGGCCGCCCCGAACATGCCGGGCGGCTGCAAAAAAGTGTCCAGGCCCTTGCGAGCCCCTGAAGGGTGTAGCGCTAAAAACGCTACGACGGGAGAAATGCACTTGAGCTGCGGCGTTCATTGCGCCTCCTTCTTGTTATTCACCTGCACGACAGGCATGAGGCGCATCTCACCCTGCCCATCGATTCGAAACAAGCGGGCCAGAGCTTTGGAAACCCCTGCAGGGCGGGGCTTACGGAAGTTTTTTCTTACGCTTTGGGAAAACGACGTTTCGGCCCCTCTCGATCGGCCTTTTACGTCAGCATTTCTTTACAACCCGTCACGCAAATTTTCCAAGTAGGAAATTTCCGTAGGCTGACTGCAAATTGACGGTAGGTAGCTACCTATTTAAAAAAACACCCAGGCGGCTGTTTTTGAATGAGTAATGTCGTCGCTGAAAATGGAACAAAAAGTTCAAACGAAAAAAAATAAATTATTTTTTTGCAATCCAAAATTCCCTCGACTAGGTTTTCAGCGACTTGCCAAGGCATCGTGCCGACAAGTTCTGCGGTGCCGTCGCCGGCCTGTTTCCACTCGCCGAAGCGAGCCGCTTATTTCCGTAAAAGTCATCTAGGAGATTCACTATGCAAGCACTGGACAAAGACTTGGAAACCGAACTGCAACTGGACGAATGGTTTGAAGCCCCAACCCATGAAGCCGCCGTTGAAATGATGCAGGCCGATGCCGTCGTTCCATTCGGCACGGCGATGTGGCCTCTGTAGGCACCGCCCGGCGGAGGCGATCCGGCCGGTCGACTCCGCCACTTTTGCCGGTTGTCAGGGACGTTTAATGAACTTGTCAGGGAAGAATAAGCATGGACACGCAACGAGCCATCTCACATTTCCTTTACTACCTCGAACACCATCCCGCCCTGGCCGGCATCCAGCCCGCCAAGGTGTTGCTCGGCCATACCGCTGACTACGAAGCGCTGACCGGCGCCATCGCCGAACAGGCGGGCAGCGGCTCGCCCTTCCGGTTCAGTGCCATGCGCCTGGACCTCGAACCCACGGAGCGCCTGTCCAAGGCCATTGCCGACTGCGATCTGTATATTTTCTTCTACGACTCCTCGACCCTGCCCAACCCTCGTCCCGACGGCCCGGACTTTGTCCGCGCACTGCAAGGCGTGATGGCCGACAACTGGAAGAAATCGCTGCTGTTCAAGGACTACGGCGACTACTTCTACGACACCTTCAGCGTGATTCCCCAGCGTATCGCCGGGCTCAACAGTCACCTGATCCGACGCATGTCCCAGGCGGCGACCCTGAGTTTCCAGGATGACCACGGTTCATATTTCGACACAGTCCTGGGCGGCGTGAAGAAGTGGACCGACATCAACGGCCTCGGCAACTACGACCTGGCGCCCGGCGAAATCGCCACTCACAGCGACACCATCAATGGTCGGGTGAATTTCGTCGGCACCTTCCTGAGCACCATCCCGTTCGCACGTAAATACGGCGTGCTGCAATCGCCGCTGGAGCTGTGGATCGAAGACTCCACCATCCAGAAAATCGCCACCGACGTACCGGGCCTGGAGCACGACTTCAACAAGTACCTGGACGCCAACCCGTCCAATCGCCGCATCGAGGAACTGGGAATCGGCACCAATGAAGGGGTCAAGAGTCTTTATGCACGCAACGCCGGTTTCGAGGAGCGCCATTGCGGCCTGCACCTGGGACTCGGTGGCGGGGCCAAGGGCAGCCATCACCTGGACCTGATTTTCGAGAGCGGCGTATTGGCGCTGGATAACGAGCCGATGTTTGATGGGCGGTTTGTGCTTTAGGGGCAGTTGCAAGCGGCGAGCTTCAAGCGGCAAGAAAGAGCGAGCAGCCTCTGGATCGTGGTGTGGAGCTGCTCGCGAAGACGGCCGCACCGGCAGCGTATCAATAACGCCAGACACAAAAACGGCAACCTAGTGGTTGCCGTTTTTTCTTGCAGCTTGCAGCTAGAAGCTCATGGCTGCCTCACTCCGGCTTACGACGCCCGAACCCCGGACGCTGTCCCGAACCTGCCGGTGCACCACGGCGCTTGCCCGATGGCGCATCGCGATCGGCCAGGACGATACCCGGGCGCTTTTTCGGCGCGGGCTTGGCCGGACGCTTGGTGTCGGCCGGGCGATCGGCGACTGGCGTACCGCGGCCAGCCGGAGCACCGCGCCCCTCACCACGTTCAGTCCGACCATTGGCCGGACGCGGCGTGCGTGGACCACGCTCGCCGTCCTGGCGAGGTGCAGGCTTGCGGGCCGGGCGCTCGCCTTCGATCTGCGGCTCGCGGGAAGGACGCGGACCGGTCGCCACACCTTCAGCAGCCGGACGCAGCGTACGCACGCGCTCGGTCTTGCCCATCGGGCGCGAGGATTTACGCTGCATCCGCTCCAGCTTGTCCTTGCTCTTGGCGGTCATCTGCGGCATTGCTACCGGCTTGAGGCCTACTTCGGCCGCCAGGATGTCGACTTCGTACTGGCTCATTTCGCGCCAGCGGCCCATCGGCAGGTCGGAATTGAGGAACACCGGACCGAAGCGCACGCGCTTGAGGCGGCTGACCACCAACCCCTGGGATTCCCACAGACGCCGCACTTCACGGTTGCGGCCTTCCATCACCACGCAGTGGTACCAGTGGTTGAAGCCTTCACCGCCGGGCGCCTGCTTGATGTCGGTGAAACGCGCCGGGCCGTCTTCCAGCACGACGCCGGCCTTCAGGCGCTCGATCATCTCGTCATCGACTTCACCACGCACACGCACAGCGTATTCGCGGTCCATCTCGTAGGACGGGTGCATCAAGCGGTTGGCCAGTTCACCGTCGGTGGTGAACATCAGCAGACCGGTGGTGTTGATGTCCAAGCGCCCGATGTTGATCCAGCGGCCTTCTTTCGGACGCGGCATCTTGTCGAACACGGTCGGACGGCCTTCCGGGTCGTCACGGGTGCAGATCTCGCCGTCGGGTTTGTTGTACATGATCACGCGACGCACCGTTTCGGCGGCCTCTTCGCGCTTGATCACCTTGCCATCGATGGTGATGGCGTCATGCATGTCGACACGCAGGCCCAAGGTGGCATCTTTGCCATTGACCTTGATCCGGCCCTGGGTGATCCAGGCTTCCACGTCACGGCGCGAACCGACGCCGATACGGGCGAGGACTTTTTGCAGCTTCTCGCCTGCTGGGCCGATTTCCTGGCTGTCGTTCTGGTCTTGGTCTTTCATTCTGGGCACCTCCCGGTGTGGTCGAGCCAGGCTTGGCCTGACGCTTTGAAAACGGGTCTTCGACGAAGGGATCGCCAAAGGGTCGCGAATCATACGCTCGTTGAGGCGATTGCGCATCAGAGACTAGCTGATCAACCCAGGCTCAGCGCTTTTTCCGCCGACCGGTGGCTGAAGGCCCCCTGTGGGAGCCGAGCTTGCTCGCGATAGCGGTGGGTCAGCTTGCATTGATGCTGAATGTTCCTCTGTCATCGCGAGCAGCTCGGCTCCCACAGGCGACCGCGTTCCAACCCAGTTGAATCAATCGTCGAACTGGCGCCGTTCGTTTTCGATCGCTTCGGCCAGGGCGCGGGCTTCGGCTTCCTCGTCGCTCAGTTCGGGTTCCGGCGGTTGGAGGGCGGCGACGGCGGCCAGCAGTTTTTCCCGGGCTTCGGCAACGCCGAGGATGTCTTCTTCCGGCTCAGGTTCAGGTTCAGGTTCAGGCTCCGACTCGCTGTCAGGCTCCGGCAACTCATCCGTCTCGCCTTCAGGCCCCGGCCCCTCACGCAGCAGGTCGTCGAAATCGGTCTTCAAGCCCTCCTCCATGGTGTCCAGCTCCAGCAACAACGAGTGGAAACTGGTCTCTTCCTTCGGCTCCTCAGGCTCGGCACTGGCGTCGGCCAATTCCTGCAGGCCCTGGGGCACCGGGGCGTCGTCGAATTCCAGCATCGGTTCGGGTTCCAGCTCCCGCAGTTCGGCCAGCGGCGGCAGGTCATCCAGGTTCTTCAGGTTGAAGTGATCGAGAAAGGCCTTGGTGGTGGCGAACATCGCCGGTTTGCCGGGCACATCGCGATAGCCGACGACGCGGATCCACTCGCGCTCCAACAGCGTCTTGACGATATGGCTGTTGACCGCCACGCCGCGCACATCTTCGATCTCGCCCCGGGTGATCGGTTGACGATAGGCAATCAATGCCATGGTTTCGAGCATGGCGCGGGAGTAGCGCTGCGGCCGCTCCTCCCACAGGCGCCCGACCCATGGCGCGAACTTCTCGCGGATCTGCAGGCGATAACCGGACGCCACTTCCTTGAGCTCGAAGGCCCGTCCCTCGCAGGATTTGCCCAGCAGCGTCAGGGCTTTCTTGAACACGGCCGGCTCAGGTCGCTCGCCTTCTTCGAAGAGTTCGAACAGGCGCTCCATCGATTGCGGCTTTCCCGAGGCCAACAGGAAAGCTTCAAGCAAGGGGGCCAGCTCGCGGGGTTCAGTCAGATTCATTGATTTGCTCGTTATTCGGCTCGTGCCCGCACATGGATCGCTGCGAACGGCTCATTCTGTACCAGCTCGACCAAGGATTCCTTGACCAATTCCAAGACCGCCATAAACGTCACAACGACCCCCAGGCGCCCTTCCTCGGCGGTGAACAGCTCGACGAACGGCACGAAACCGCCGCCCTTGAGCCGCTCCAGCACATCGCTCATGCGCTCGCGGGTGGACAGCGCTTCGCGGCTGACCTGATGACTTTCAAACATATCGCCCCGGCGCAGGACCTCAGCCATGGACATCAGCAACTCTTCCAGGCTCACATCCGGCAGCAACTTGCGCGCCCGCGCCTCGGGGGCATCGAGCTTGGGCACCACCACATCGCGCCCGACCCGATTCAAACCATCGAGGCCTTCGGCTGCGACCTTGAAGCGTTCGTACTCCTGCAAACGACGGATCAGTTCGGCCCGCGGGTCGTCCTCTTCCGCTTCGACCTCAGCCGAGCGCGGCAGCAGCATCCGCGACTTGATCTCGGCCAGCATGGCGGCCATCACCAGGTACTCGGCCGCCAGTTCCAGGCGCACCGACTGCATCAACTCGACGTAGCCCATGTACTGGCGGGTGATTTCCGCCACGGGGATGTCGAGGATGTTGATGTTCTGTTTGCGAATCAGGTACAGCAGCAGGTCAAGCGGGCCCTCGAAGGCTTCGAGGAATACTTCCAGCGCATCCGGCGGAATGTACAGGTCCAGGGGCATTTCCATGACCGCCTGGCCATAGACCATGGCGAACGGCAGCTCCTGCTGCGCGCCGGCCTGGCTGTCTGTACGCTCCACGGCTGTTTCCACGGCGGACATTCAGGCCTCGACCATGAACGGTGTCGGATCGCCACAACCGACGCGCACCACCTGGGGCTCGCCATCGGCCAGGTTGATCACCGTGGACGCCGACATGCCGCCGAAACCGCCGTCGATGATCAGGTCCACCTGATGCTCGAGGATCTGGCGCATCTCATAGGGATCGGTCAATGGATCGGTCTCGCCGGGCATGATCAGCGTCACGCTCATCAGCGGCTCCCCCAGTTCCGCCAGCAGCGCCAGGGCAATGGGATGGCTTGGCACCCGCAGGCCGATGGTGCGCTTTTTCGGGTGCAGCAACAGCCGCGGGACTTCCCGCGTAGCATTGAGAATAAAGGTGTATGGCCCCGGCAAATGCGCCTTGAGCAGGCGGAAGGTGCCGGTGTCGATCTTGGCGAACAGGCCCAACTGCGACAGGTCGCTGCAGATGAGCGCGAAGTTGTGCTTGTCGTCCAGTTGACGCAGGCGTCTGACACGCTCCACGGCATTCTTGTCGCCGATCTGGCAACCGATAGCATAGGACGAGTCGGTGGGATAGACCACCACGCCACCGCTACGAATAATCTCCACGGCCTGTTTGATCAGGCGCGCTTGCGGGTTTTCCGGATGAATCTGGAAAAATTGACTCACGTGTTCTACCTGTTCAGACGGCGGCGGTAACGGGATCATGTTTGAATCTACACCATAGTGGTGGCAGATCTTCCGGCAACGGGCGGTACTCGCCAATCTCGGACCAGCCCCCAGGGCCATGGAAATCACTGCCGGCGGTGACCAGCAGGCCGAACTCACGGGCCAGGATCGCCAGGCTGCCGACCTGCTCGGCAGGCTGATGGCCGTTGACCACCTCAATGGCATGGCCCCCCGCTTGAATATAGTCGGCGACCAGGCGACGGCGCTTGCTGCGAGTGAAATCATAATGCCATGGATGTGCCAGGCTGACCCAGGCGCCAGCGGCCCGCAGGGTCTGGACGGTTTCTTCCAGCGTCGGCCAGTGCTGCTTGACATCCCCCAGCTTGCCGGCCCCCAGCCATTTGCGGAACGCTTCGGCGCGATCCTTGACGAACCCTTCGCGCACCATCCAGTCGGCAAAGTGTGGCCGGGCCGGTGCGTTGCCGCTGTCGCCCAGTTCCTGCTGGATCTGCCGGGCGCCGTCCAGCGCACCGGGCATGCCCTTGAGGGCCAGCTTGCGGCTGATCTCTTCGGAACGCAGCCAGCGCCCGTCGCGCAACTGCGCGATGGCCTGGACCAATGCGGGCGCATTCACATCGAAACCATAGCCCAGCACATGAATGGTCGCCCCGCCCCAGGTACAGGACAACTCGACCCCATTGACCAGTTGCATGCCCAGTGCCGTGGCGGCGCTGCGGGCCTCGTCGAGGCCTTCGAGGGTGTCGTGATCGGTCAGGGCCAGGACTCGCACGCCGTGCTCGAACGCCCGCGCCACCAGAACCGCAGGCGCCAGGGCGCCATCGGAGGCCGTGCTATGGCAGTGCAAATCAACATTCACGAGAGTTTGTTACCTCAAATCAGCTGGCCCTATCGCGGCCAAGGATGTTTGTTATTATGCCGCCACATCCTGCTTCTGGCTGCCACTGTGAAACAATTCATCGACTTCATCCCGCTCCTGCTGTTTTTCATCGTCTACAAACTTGATCCCCGGGCCGTCGACTTCGCCGGTCATTCCTTGACTGTAGGCGGTATTTACAGCGCCACCGCAGTGCTGATCATCAGTTCCCTGGTGGTCTACGGCGCATTGTTCGTGTCCCAGCGCAAGCTGGAGAAGAGCCAGTGGCTGACCCTGATCGCCTGCCTCGTGTTCGGCAGCCTGACCCTGGCGTTCCACAGCGAAACCTTCCTCAAATGGAAGGCCCCGGTGGTCAACTGGTTGTTCGCCCTCGCCTTCATCGGCAGCCACTTTGTCGGTGACCGCTTGCTGATCAAGCGCATCATGGGCCATGCCATCAACCTGCCAGAACTGATCTGGACCCGGTTGAACATCGCCTGGATCGCGTTCTTCCTGTTCTGCGGCGCCGCCAACCTGTTCGTTGCGTTCACGTTCCAGGACTACTGGGTCGACTTCAAGGTCTTCGGTAGCCTGGGCTTGACGCTGTTGTTCCTGATTGGCCAGGGTATCTACCTGTCCCGTCATCTGCATGATGCCGACCCCACTACGCCAAAAACCGAGGACTGACATGCTCTACGCAATCATTGCTACCGACGTCGCCAACTCCCTGGAAAAACGCCAGGCCGCTCGTCCCGCGCACCTGGAGCGCCTGCAAAAACTCCAGGACGAAGGCCGCGTAGTGCTGGCTGGACCGCATCCGGCGGTGGACAGCAATGACCCGGGCGCCGCGGGCTTCAGTGGCAGCCTGATGGTGGTCGAATTCGACTCGCTGTCCGCTGCGCAGCAATGGGCCGAGGCCGATCCGTTCGTTGCGGCCGGCGTCTATGCCAATGTCGTGGTCAAGCCATTCAAGCAAGTCATGCCGTAAATGCCCTGGCGCGATGAGCCTTCGCGGCTCATTGCTTTCAATTGCTCATTGTTCTCGTTTGCCTGCCGACAACCTGTCTAATCTCGATTGGAATTCAGGAGTTGCAATGCGCAAAGGTCCGTTGTGCCTGTTATTGGTCACGTTGGCGATCGGGGCACCCGCCCATGGCGAGGAGAACACCGAGGGCAGTCATTCGACGCCTTTGTCCCTGAGTGCCGGCAGCCAGATCGCCGAACTGCAGCAACGCTTGAAAGACAGCGAACGCCAGCGCGAAGAACTGAGCAAGCAGTTGCAAAACGCTGACAGCGAACGCGAGAGCGCATTGCTGGCCCGGTTGCGCCAGGAGAACCAGCGCCTGAAGCTGCAACTCAAGGAAGCCCAGGCCAGCCCCCTGCCACGCCTGTTGACCGATCAACAGCAATGGTTTGTCATCGGTGCCGGGGTAGCGCTATTGGCCCTGCTGTGCGGTATCTTTGCCAGCGGTGGACGTAGACAACGTCGGCAATGGCTAAATTGAGTGAGTCATGAGCGAGCTGTTACTGATAGACGATGACCAGGAGCTGTGCGAGCTCCTCGTTAGCTGGTTGAGCCAGGAAGGTTTTCAGGTCCGGGCCTGTCACGATGGCCAAAGTGCCCGCAAGGCCCTGGCCGAAACCGCCCCGGCAGCCGTGGTACTGGACGTGATGCTGCCCGACGGCAGTGGCCTGGAACTGCTCAAGCAATTGCGCAGCGATCACCCGGAGCTGCCGGTGCTGATGCTGTCGGCCCGGGGTGAACCGCTGGACCGTATCCTCGGCCTGGAACTGGGCGCCGATGATTACCTGGCCAAGCCCTGCGACCCACGCGAACTGACCGCCCGCCTGCGCGCCGTGCTACGGCGCAGCCACCCGACGGCCGTGTCCACCCAGATCGAACTGGGTGACCTGACTTTCAGCCCGGTGCGTGGCGTGGTCAGCATCGATGAACAGGAACAGGCCCTCACCATTTCCGAAAGCCGCCTGCTCGAAGCGTTGCTCAAGCAGCCAGGCGAGCCGCTGGACAAGCAGGAACTGGCGCAGATCGCCCTGGGCCGCAAGCTGACCCTGTACGACCGCAGCCTCGATATGCACGTGAGCAACCTGCGCAAGAAGATCGGCCCCCACCCCGACGGCCGCCCGCGCATCGTGGCGCTGCGTAGCCGTGGCTATTACTACAGCCTTTAAAGGTTGTGGCTGCTATTACGGCCCTAGAGACTGTAATTGCTATTACAGCCCCTGGAGGCTTTTGTGGCGAGGGAGCTTGCTCCCGCTCGGTTGCGCAGCAACCGCAAAATATTGGGGCCGCTTCGCAGCCCAGCGGGAGCAAGCTCCCTCGCCACAATGAACCAAGAGCCCTCCTCCTTCCCATTGCATGCCCCACGGGGTTTTGTGCAGGCTGTTTGTCAGGTCCGTACCAAAACCTCTTTACCCAAGCTTTACCCACCCCTGACCGCCGCTGACCTTGATCTCCGTAATCTGCACTCATCCGGAACTGACCGGGAATGAGACAAGGAGACACACCATGCGCAAGACCCTTATCGCTCTGATGTTCGCTGCTGCCCTGCCGACCGTCGCCATGGCCATGCCTGGAGACGCCGGCCCGATGGGTCCGATGGATGGCCCGCGCCACGGCGGCATGATGCATGACAAAGGTCCCTTCAGCGATCTGGACCTGAGCCGCGAACAGCGCCAGCAGATTCGCCGGATCATGGGCGAACAGCGCCACGAACAACGCGAACTGGTAGACAAGTACCTGGCCAAGCTGTCGCCAGCCGACCAGAAAGCCATGCAAGACGAAATGGACGCCCGGCATCAGAAGATCGATGCCCAGATCCGCGCGCTGTTGAAGCCTGAGCAGCAGAAAGAGTTCGACGCGATCCAGAAGAAACAGGCCGAGCGTCGCGCCGAGTGGGCTGAGTTCAAGGCCTGGAAAGCGCAACAGCCGCAAAAAGCGCAATAATGCACTGAAGCCCCCAGCCCAACGGCAAGTCGCCGTTGGGCTTTCTTTGTTTTCGAGGATTTACCGTGCGTTCATTGTTCTGGCGCATCCTGGCCAGTTTCTGGCTGGCCATCGCTCTGGTTGCAGGACTTTCGCTCCTGATGGGCCACATGCTCAATCAGGACGCCTGGATCCTCAGCCGCCATCCGGGTCTCAACACCCTGCCCGAAGAGTGGACACAAACCTACGAAAGCCAGGGCGAGGACGCCGCGCAGGACATCCTGCAACAGCGCAAGCGTCAATATCACATCGACGTCCAAGTGTTCAATGAAAGCGGCGACCCGGTGGTGCGCGGCACCTTCCCACATCGCGCCGCGGCCTTCGAGGCTCGGCAGAACAACAACGAGCGACGCCTGCCCTGGCGGCGACTGACCGACGAATTCACCAGCGCCAAAACCGGCGACACGTATCTGTTCATCTACCGCATCCCCCATCCCGAACTGGACGCCTGGCACCGCGACAGCCTGCTCTGGCCCCTCAGTGCGCTGGGGATCGCGCTGGTGGTGCTGACCTTGTTCAGCCTGTTGGTGACGCTTTCCATCACTCGCCCGCTGAGCCGCCTGCGTGGTGCGGTGCATGACTTGGGCCAGGCCGCCTATCAGCAGAACAGCCTCGCCAAGCTGGCCAACCGGCGGGATGAGTTCGGCGTACTGGCCACTGACTTCAACCGCATGGGCGCACGCCTGCAAAGCTTGATCACCAGCCAGCGACAACTGCTGCGCGACGTGTCCCACGAACTGCGCTCGCCCCTGGCCCGGCTGCGCATTGCCTTGGCCTTGGCTGAACGGGCCAGCCCCGAGGAGCGTGAAAGGCTCTGGCCACGCCTGACCCGCGAATGCGATCGCCTGGAAGCGTTGATCAGTGAAATCCTGGTGTTGGCCCGGGTCGATGCCGACAACGCCAGCGCCGAAGAGGTGGAACTCAACGGTTTGCTGGTCACCCTGCAAAAAGATGCGCAACTGGCCTCACCGGAACAAACCGTGCAGCTCGAAACCGAGGCGGACCTGACCCTCAAGGGCTGGCCGACCATGATCGAGCGAGCAGTGGACAACCTGCTGCGCAACGCCCAGCGCTTCAATCCGGCCGGGCAATCGATCGAGATGCACGCGATGCGCCAGGGTGAACGGATCCTGATCAGCGTGCGCGACCACGGGCCAGGCGTGGATGCCGAACACCTGGGACAATTGGGCGAGCCGTTCTATCGCGCGCCCGGCCAGACCGCCGCCGGCCATGGCCTGGGCCTGGCCATCGCGCGCCGTGCCGCCGAACGCCACGGCGGCACGCTGGTGCTGGGCAATCATCCTGGCGGCGGGTTCATCGCGACGCTGGAGTTGCCGTTGGTGCCGGGGGCGGTCGTCCAGCCGTAACCTGCAAATGAACAGTTGATCTGTTGACTCCAGGGCAACGCTGCACCCTGTGGCGAGCAAGCCTGAGTGAGCAGTGTTGCCGCCAGGCAAGCGCGACCCCCTCAACCAAACGATAATTCCTCTTATTCAAACAGCCCCGCCCTGTTAGACTTTGCGCCCTCGTTTTCACTCATCTCCCAGGACGCCCGATGCCGTCGTTGCCTCTTCGTTTATGTGCGTTGTTCATGGCCCTGGGCCTGAGCGCCTGCGATGATGCCCCGCGCTTTACCCAGGCCGAACCGGGTGAAGCCCGTTCCGGTGGCGCCGCGACAGTACGCAAGACGGACCAGAACGCCTTTTCCCTGCCCTCGGCCAACCTGCCGCCCTCACGGCGCGTGGATTTCAGCGTCGGCAACAGTTTCTTCCGCAGCCCCTGGGTGATCGCCCCCTCGACCACCACCGCTCGCGACGGCCTCGGGCCCTTGTTCAACACCAACGCCTGCCAGAACTGCCACATCAAGGACGGCCGCGGCCACCCACCTGCGCCGGACGCGACCACCGCGGTATCGATGCTGGTACGCCTGTCGATCCCCGACACACCACCCTACGCCAAGGTCATCGAACAATTGGGCGTCGTGCCGGAACCGGTTTACGGCGGGCAATTACAGGACATGTCCGTGCCCGGCGTCGCCCCCGAAGGCAAGGTGCGGGTCGATTACACGCCGGTCCCGATGCGTTTCAAGGACGGCACCGTGGTGGAACTGCGCAAGCCGGACCTGCAGATTACCCAACTGGCCTATGGACCGATGCACCCGGACACGCGTTTTTCCGCCCGCGTCGCCCCGCCGATGATCGGCCTGGGACTGCTCGAGGCGATCCCCGACGAAGCCATCCTCGCAAACGCCGAAGCCCAGGCCCGGGAGAAAAACGGCATCGCCGGGCGTCCCAACGAGGTCTGGGACGATGCCCAGCAAAAAACCGTCCTGGGAAGGTTCGGCTGGAAGGCCGGACAGCCCAACCTCAACCAGCAGAACGTCCACGCGTTCTCCGGCGACATGGGCCTGACGACAAGCCTGCGACCCTTCGACGACTGCACCCAGACCCAGGTCGACTGCAAGCGTGCGCCCAGCGGCAACGGCCCGGATGGCGAACCGGAAGTCAGCGACAACATCCTGCGACTGGTGCTGTTCTATAGTCGCAACCTCGCCGTACCGGCCCGGCGCGAGGTGAATTCACCCCAGGTGCTGGCGGGCAAGAATCTGTTCTTCCAGGCCGGTTGCCAGTCCTGCCACACCCCGAAATACACCACCTCCGCCAACGCCGCCGAACCGGAGTTGGCGAACCAGGTCATCCGCCCTTACACCGACCTGCTGTTGCACGACATGGGCGAAGGCCTGGCGGACAACCGCAGCGAATTCAAGGCCAGCGGCCGTGACTGGCGAACCCCGCCGCTGTGGGGCATCGGCCTGACCGAAACCGTCAACGGCCACACCCAGTTCCTGCATGACGGCCGGGCCCGCAACCTGCTCGAAGCCGTGCTGTGGCATGGCGGCGAAGCACAAGCGGCGCAGCGTCAGGTTTTAGCGTTCAATGCCGAGCAGCGCACTGCGTTGCTGGCCTTCCTGAATTCCCTTTAAATGCCTTTTCCAGAAGTGGGAGCACGACATGTTCCGTCCCAAGCTGTTGTTCACCAGCCTCGCCGCCATCGCCCTCGGTGCCTGCTCGCCCCAGGATCCACAAGCCGTAACCTCGGCCGCCATCGCCAAGCAAGTGATCCTGCCGACCTATAGCCGCTGGGTCGACGCCGACCGGCAACTGGCGACCAGCGCCCTGGCTTTCTGCCAAGGCAAGGAAAACCTGGAAACCGCCCGCGCCGATTTCCTCAAGGCACAAAAAGCCTGGGCCGAATTGCAACCGCTGTTGATCGGTCCGCTGGCCGAGGGCAACCGCGCCTGGCAGGTGCAGTTCTGGCCGGACAAGAAAAACCTGGTGGGCCGTCAGGTCGAGCAATTGGTCAACAGCGAGCCACAGATCGACGCCGCCGGCCTGGCCAAGTCCAGCGTCGTGGTCCAGGGCCTCTCGGCCTATGAATACCTGCTGTTCGACGCCAAGATCGACATGGCCGACAGTGCGCAAAAAGCCAAGTATTGCCCGCTGCTCACCGCCATTGGCGAACGCCAGAAACAACTGGCCGAAGAGATCCTGTCGCGCTGGAACACCAACGACGGCATGCTCGCCCAGATGAGCAAATTCCCCAACCAGCGCTACGCCGATTCCCACGAAGCCATCGCTGACCTGCTGCGGGTCCAGGTCACCGCCCTCGACACCCTGAAGAAAAAACTCGGCACGCCGATGGGCCGCCAGAGCAAGGGTGTGCCGCAACCGTTCCAGGCCGATGCCTGGCGCAGCCAGTCGTCGCTGCAAGGCCTGGAGGCCAGCCTGAGCGCGGCCAGGACTGTCTGGGCCGGCGTGGACAACAAGGGTCTGCGCGGCCTGCTGCCCAGCGACCAGAAACCGTTGGCGGACAAGATCGACGCCGCCTACGATGCCGCCTTGAAGTTGTTCGCCAGCAGCCAGCGTTCGCTGACTGAAATGCTCAACGACGATGCCGGGCGCCAGCAACTCAACGATTTGTATGACAGCCTCAACGTCGTCCATCGCCTGCACGAAGGCGAACTGGCCAAGGCGCTGGGCATTCAACTGGGCTTCAATGCCAACGACGGTGACTGATCATGTTTCGACGTCAGGTCCTGGCACTGGGCAGCTTGCTGCTCGGTGCCGTCACCCTGGGCGGCTGGACGCTGTTCAAGCAAAAGGACAAGCACCCACTCTTGCTTTCGGCACGGGACGATGGCGACGGCAAGCACTACGCCGTCGGCTATCGACTGGACGGCACCCGGGTGTTCGTCACCCAGGTCGGCCAACGCTGCCATGACATCATCAATCATCCGACACAGCCGATTGCGCTGTTCGTCGCCCGTCGTCCAGGCACCGAAAGCTACTTGATCGACCTGCGCAACGGGGCGCTGCTGCAAACCATCGCCTCGTTGCCGAACCGGCATTTCTACGGCCACGCGGTCATCCATAACAGCGGCGAATGGCTGTACGCCACCGAGAACGACACCACCGACCCGGGACGCGGCCTGTTGGGCGTTTACCGTTTCGAAGGCGAGCGGCTGGTGCACAGCGGCGAGATATCCACCCATGGCATCGGTCCGCACCAGGTCTCATGGATGCCTGACGGCGAAACCCTGGTGGTGGCCAATGGCGGCATTCGCACCGAGGCCGAAAGCCGGGTCGAAATGAACCTCGACGCCATGGAGCCGAGCCTGGTGCTGATGCAACGCGATGGCACCCTGCTGAGCAAGGAAACCCTCGCCCAATCGATGAACAGCGTGCGCCACCTCGGCATCGCCAGTGACGGCACCATCGTCTCCGGCCAGCAGTTCATGGGCGCAGCCCACGAGTCGTCGGAACTGCTAGCGATCAAGCGGCCGGGCCAGCCGTTCCAGGCGTTTCCCCTGCCTGAGGAACAATTGCAGGCCATGGGGCACTACACCGCCAGCGTCGCCGTGCACAGCGACCTGCGCCTGGTGGCCCTGACCGCTCCCCGTGGCAACCGCTTTTTCATCTGGGACCTGGACAGCGGTGAAGTGCGCCTGGATGCACCTTTACCGGACTGTGCCGGTGTGGGTGCGGTGGCCGACGGTTTCGTCGTGACGTCGGGACAAGGGCGTTGCCGTTATTACGATTGCCGGCAGACACAACTGGTTGCAAAGCCGCTGGATCTGCCGGCAGGGCTCTGGGACAACCATTTGCATCTGGCCTGAGCCAGGGAGCGAAGCCCATCGGCGCCGAGCTCCCTGATTTTTCGGAAAAATCCCACGCACCTCCAGCCCGCCAGCATCTGGAATAGCCCGCACACTCAGGGTAATGTGCCCGCCTATCTGTATTTTCTCTCAGCTCTTTTCCAAGGAAGTGGAACATGCTGCGACGCCGCATGCTGATCATGTTGGGTGTTGTCCTGCTGGTGGTGCTGTTGCTCGCCGGCTACAAGGCCTTCTCCATCTACCAGCAGATCCAGATGTTTTCTGCACCGAAACCACCCGTCAGCGTGGCCGTGGCCAAGGCCATCGAGCAGCCCTGGCAGGCACGCCTGCCCACCGTCGGTAGCCTCAAGGCCCTGCAAGGCGTGGACCTGAGCCTGGAAATCGCCGGGACCGTGCAGAAGGTGCAGTTCCAGTCCGGGCAGAAGGTCAAGGCGGGCCAGCCGCTGCTGCAACTGGATAGTGAAGTCGAAAGCGCCCTGCTGGAAACCGCCGAGGCCGACCTTGGCCTGGCGCAACTGGATTTCGGTCGCGGCCGACAGTTGGTGGGCAGCCAGGCGATCTCCAAGGGCGAATTCGACCGGCTCTCGGCACAACTGAAAAAGAACCAGGCCACGGTCAACCAGCTCAAGGCTTCGCTGGCCAAAAAACAGATTCTGGCGCCATTCAGCGGCACCATCGGCATTCGCCAGGTGGACGTCGGCGACTACCTGGCCAGCGGCACGGTGATCGCCACCCTGCAAGACCTCAGCAGCCTGTACGTGGACTTCTACGTGCCAGAGCAAAGCGTGCCCCGGCTCGCGGTCGCCCAACCGGTCAACGTCAGCGTCTCGGCCTATCCCGGGCAGACCTTCGTCGGCACCATCAGCGCGATCAACCCCAAGGTCGAGGACAGCACCCGCAACGTGCTGGTGCGCGCCACCCTGGGCAACCCCGACGGCAAGCTGCTGCCCGGCATGTTCGCCAACCTGCAGGTGATCCTGCCGGACGTGGCCGCCGGAATCGTCGTGCCGGAAAGCGCCGTGACCTACACCCTCTACGGCAACTCCATGTACGTGGTGGCGCAAAAGAAAGCCGCCGACGGCACAGTCGAGAAAGACGACAAGGGCCAGCCGGTCCTGATCGCTGAACGGCGTTTCGTTGAAACCGGCGAGCGACGCGACGGGCAGGTGCTGGTTACCAAAGGTGTGCAGAGCGGCGAACAAGTCGTGATCGCCGGCCAGATCAAGCTCGATAACGGTACGCCCATCGCCATCAGCGACGACAAGACCCTGACCGAACAGAACAGCCCGCCGCGCGCGGACTGATCAAGGAACCCCCATGGCTTTTACCGATCCGTTCATCCGCCGTCCGGTGCTCGCCACCGTGGTCAGCCTGTTGATCGTGCTCCTGGGTTTCCAGGCCTGGAGCAAGCTGCCCCTGCGTCAGTATCCACAAATGGAAAACGCCCTGATCACGGTGACCACCGCCTACCCCGGGGCCAACGCCGAGACCATCCAGGGCTACATCACCCAACCGATGCAACAGAGCCTCGCCAGTGCCGAGGGCATCGACTACATGACCTCGGTCAGTCGCCAGAACTTCTCGGTGATTTCGGTCTATGCCCGCATCGGCTCCAACAGCGACCGGCTCTTTACCGAACTGCTGGCCAAGGCCAACGAGGTCAAGAACCAGTTGCCCCAGGATGCCGAGGACCCGGTCCTCAGCCGCGAGGCCGCCGATGCCTCGGCACTGATGTACATCAGCTTCTTCAGCAAGGAACTGAACAACCCGCAGATCACCGACTACCTGTCACGGGTGATCCAGCCCAAGCTGGCGACATTGCCCGGCATGGCCGAGGCGGAGATCCTCGGCAACCAGGTCTTCGCCATGCGCCTGTGGCTGGACCCGGTCAAGCTCGCCGGCTTCGGCCTGACTGCCGCCGACGTAACCAATGCCGTGCGCCAGCACAACTTCCTCTCCGCCGCCGGTGAAGTGAAAGGCGAGTACATCGTCACCAGCATCAACGCCAACACCGAACTCAAGTCCGCCGAGGCCTTCGCCGCGATCCCGCTCAAGACCGACGGCGATAGCCGGGTGTTGCTGCGAGACGTCGCCCGCGTGGAAATGGGCGCCGAGAACTACGACACCATCAGTTCCTTTGGTGGCACACCCTCGGTGTACATAGGGATCAAGGCCACACCCGGTGCGAACCCGCTGGATGTGATCAAGGAAGTACGCAAGATCATGCCGGACATGGAGGCCCAGCTCCCGGCCAACCTCAAGGCCGAGATTGCCTACGACGCCACCCTGTTCATCCAGGCCTCGATCGACGAAGTGGTGAAAACCCTGTTCGAGGCGGTGCTGATCGTCATCGTCGTCGTGTTCCTGTTCCTCGGCGCCCTGCGTTCGGTGGTCATCCCGGTGGTGACCATCCCGCTGTCGATGATCGGCGTGATGTTCTTCATGCAGTTGATGGGCTACTCGATGAACCTCCTGACCCTGCTGGCCATGGTGCTCGCCATCGGCCTGGTAGTGGACGACGCCATCGTGGTGGTGGAGAACATTCACCGGCATATCGAGGAAGGCAAGACACCATTCGACGCCGCGATAGAAGGTGCCCGGGAAATCGCCATGCCGGTGGTCTCGATGACCATCACCCTGGCGGCGGTGTACGCGCCGATCGGTCTGCTCCAGGGCCTGACGGGCGCTTTGTTCAAGGAGTTCGCATTGACCCTGGCCGGGGCGGTGGTGATCTCCGGCATCGTCGCCCTGACCTTGTCACCGATGATGTGCGCCATGCTCCTGCGCCACGATGAGAACCCCTCGGGGCTGGCCCATCGGCTGGACATGGTTTTCGAGCGTCTGAAGAGCCGTTACCAGCGCATGCTTCACGGCACGCTCAACACCCGGCCGGTGGTACTGGTGTTCGCCGTGATCGTACTGCTGCTGATCCCGGTGCTGATCATGTTCACCAAGTCCGAACTGGCCCCCGACGAGGACCAGGGCATCATCTTCATGATGGCCAACGCCCCGCAGCCAACCAACCTCGACTACCTGAACACCTACACCGATCACTTCATTACCATCTTCAAGGAGTTCCCGGAGTACTACTCCTCGTTCCAGATCAACGGCTACAACGGCGTACAGTCGGGCATCGGCGGCTTCCTGCTCAAGCCTTGGAACGAACGCAGCCGCACCCAGATGGAAATCCTGCCAGAGGTCCAGGCCAAGCTCGAAAGCGTGCCTGGTTTGCAGATCTTCGGTTTCAACCTGCCCTCACTGCCGGGCACTGGCGAAGGCTTGCCATTTGCGTTCGTCATCAACTCGCCGAAGGATTATGCGACGCTGCTGGAGATTGCCGAGCGTGTCAAAAAGCGCGCATTGGAATCCGGCAAGTTCGCCTTCATGGACATTGACCTGGCGTTCGACAAACCCGAAGTCGTGGTGGATATCGATCGCGCCAAGGCCGCCCAGATGGGCGTCTCGATGCAGGATCTGGGCGGTACCCTGGCGACACTGCTGGGTGAAGCCGAGATCAACCGCTTCACCCTCGAGGGGCGCAGCTATAAGGTCATTGCCCAGGTCGAACGCCCCTTCCGGGACAACCCGGACTGGTTGAACAACTACTACGTGAAAAATGCCAAGGGTGAATCACTCCCGCTGTCGACCCTGATCAAGGTCAGCGACCGGGCGCGACCGCGACAGCTGAACCAGTTCCAGCAGCTCAATGCGGTGACCATTTCGGGCTTTCCCGTCGTAAGCATGGGCGAGGCGATCGAGACCGTCCGCCAGATCGCCCGGGAGGAAGCCCCGGCGGGGTTCGCCTTCGATTACGCCGGGGCTTCACGCCAATTCGTACAGGAAGGCAGCGCGTTGTGGGTGACCTTTGCCCTGGCCCTGGCGATTATCTTCCTGGTGCTGGCCGCGCAGTTCGAGAGTTTCCGGGACCCGCTGGTGATCCTGGTGACCGTGCCGTTGTCGATTTGCGGCGCCTTGATTCCGTTGTTCCTCGGCTGGTCGAGCATGAACATCTATACCCAGGTGGGGCTGGTGACGTTGATTGGCCTGATCAGCAAGCATGGGATTCTGATTGTCGAATTCGCCAACCAGCTGCGCAGGGAACAGAACCTGACACCGCGGGAAGCCGTGGAACAAGCCGCGTCGATTCGTCTGCGGCCGGTGCTGATGACCACCGCTGCGATGGTGTTCGGCATGGTGCCGCTCATCTTCGCCACAGGCGCCGGGGCGGTGAGCCGCTTCGACATTGGCACGGTGATCGCCACCGGGATGTCGATTGGCACCTTGTTCACGCTGTTCGTGTTGCCTTGCGTCTACACGCTGCTGGCCAAGCCCGATAAACCCTGAAGGCGGCCAGAAGGGAACAGGAGGTTTTTTGTGGCGAGGGAGCTTGCTCCCGCTCGGCTGCGAAGCAGTCGTCAATGCACCAAGGCTACCTGAGCAATCGATTGGGACCGCTTCGCGGTCCAGCGGGAGCAAGCTCCCTCGCCACAGGTTTCAGTGCTCGACTGGAGATTGCGGCAGGAAAAAAAAGGCCTCGCACAAGCGAGGCCTTTTGGGCTTCGTGATGTTCAACTCTGCGGCCTCATTCCTTGGGACAGGCTGAACATGAACAGCAACAGATCATCGTCCGGTCGGATCGCCTCACTCGTCTTTGCCACACGCGGCAGCGGACAATACGCACCCGCACTGGACGCACTGAGGATCTGCGAACGAGGCTGTTCCCAGACAGCCAACGCCAACGACGCAACTGCCAGGGCTCCGACTAAAAACAAACCTCTAGCAATTTCTAGTTTCATCGCTATAAACCTTTGATAGCGCTGCCAAACGCCGCCTCGTAAAAATAGACCAGTTTTTTCCAGTCAGCCTCGCTGAACGACGAGTGGCGCCGCAACTGCTTCAGGTCATGGGATGCCGCACGTTGGGCGGTCAGACGCTGGCGACACTTTTCAAAATCGAGCAAAGCCACTTCGGCCTTGGCCGCCTCGCCCTCCCCGCTCACGCGCACAAAGACATGCTTGATGTAGATACAGCCATGTTGCCAACGGCCCTTGTGCATGCGAGCCAGGTTTTCAGCCAGTGCCAGGAGGATTTGATCATGCACGGCTTCGCCATGGCGCTCGCGGCCACCCCCGGCATACCAGTGCTCGATCTCTTCAAAACCTTCCAGCGCCTCGGTTACCAGCAGCGCACGCCACTGGTGAACCGGGTCCCATTGGGCGCCACAGAAAATGAGCTGGGGGACGCGAACATCCAGTCGGGTCAACGCCAGGAGTGCGTCTTGCTCGCGCAGCACGGTCGGTCTACCAAATGGGTGCAGCCAGCTGCGATAAATATGTCCGGTCTGACGCTTGGCATAAAGCAGCTTGCCATCCTTGCTCTTGATCCGCTGCACGCCGCTTTCACCACCGCGACGTACATTAGGTTCTTCCACCCAATCACCCTGCTGACTCCAGAAATGTTCAAAGTCGTCGAGAAGAAACATTGATGGTTCTGCTGCCTGTACACCCATGCCCTTACCTCTTGCGCAATACATAAACTCGCCACATGGCATAGAGCGGTAGGAAATCCAGCCGTTCCTGAATGCGAAACCCAGACTGCCGAAACTCTTCTTCTACTGTATCTGTCGGTAACACAAATCGATTCTGGTAGTCTTTCTGCGCACGAGTGCGCTCCAGACGCTTGCGTTTCCAGGCCTTGAAATTGCCATCAACCCACAATGAAACGATCACGCTGTCGCGGCTGACACGCTCGAATTCCTTCAGAATCGCCAGTCGGTGCGCGGGTTCACCGATGTGGTGCAACAGACGCATGCAAAAAATGCTATCGACGGCGTTATCAGGCAACGCGATGTCGAACGCAGAAGTGTGCAAGGGTTGTACCCGTTTCACCACATCGGTCGGTTGAGCCTCCATTGCGGTCTTGAGCATGGCCTCGGAATTGTCCGCGCCGATGATGACTCGATTCGGCTTTTCGGCTAACAAAGACCAGAAGCGCCCGGCACCGCAGGGCAGGTCCAGGACCAGGCCGGGGTCTGCGACGAGGGCCAATGCACGCCGGGCCAGTTGTTGATCTCGCTGATTGGAAAGACGGCGACTCAAGCCACGGCGGTGCTTATGAAAATATTCCCTGGCGTGCTGCTCGTCGTATTTTTCAGAAAATTCCAGCTTGATGGGCTTGGACATTAGGCGGGCCTCAATGACTGATCGGCCCCACCTTATGGATCGGAATGTCATGCCTTTGTGAAAATAAAGTCAGGTAAACGCTCCAATGTTTACAAGACTTTTCGGCATGGAGGTTTAGCCCTCTGGATTCAATTCCACCTCGAAGTGGCAACCATTGGGCTCCATCGTACTGAGGCTGACTGTCCAAGCCTGGTTCTCGCAGATGCGCTGCACCAGCGACAAGCCCAATCCCAATCCCTCACCGCGTTTTTCGTTTCCGCGCACGAACGGCTCGAACATCGCCTCGCGCTTCTCCTCTGGAATCCCCACGCCGCTGTCCTCGACCACGAATCCGGTGGTGGTCAGCGACAGGCGGATAAAACCCTGGTCAGTGTAGTGCAGGGCGTTACGCAATAGATTGCCCATCACGGCCGTCAGGAACGTGGCGTTATACAGGGTGTCGACGGGTTGCCCAGGTTCGAAGATCAGCGTCAGACCTTTGGATTCGATGGGGGCACGCCACACGCCAAGGAGGTTCTCGGCCACCTGCCCCAAGGTCAGTCGAGGCGACATGCCGTTGTCTTCACGCTCGGCCCTGGCGAGCATCAGGAAGGTCTGCACCAGCTCGCGCATCTCTTCACTGGCCCGATTGATGCGCTCGACCTGGGTACGACCGCGCGGGTCCAGCGCCGGGTTTTCCAACAGCAACTCACAAGAGGTCGCCAGGACCATCAACGGTGTGCGCAACTCGTGGCTCACGTCGCTGGTGAACAACCGCTCGCGGGTCAAGGCCTGGCGTAAACGCCCCAATGTGGCATCGAACGCCACCGCCAGTTCACCCACCTCATCGGCGGCATAATCCGGGGCCAGCGGCGGCGCGAGTCCCAGCAGCTGGTCGCGATGACGCACTTGCCGGGCCAGGCGAACCACGGGCGCCATTACCCGGCGTGCCAAGACCCAGCCCAGAAATACCGCCAGTGCCAGGCTGAGCACGAAACCCACCAGCACCACGGCGAACAGCACCCGTTCGCGCTCTTCGAAATCGCTCTGGTCCTGCAGCAACACGTAGTGCCGCCCATCAACGATCTCTACCATGGCGTGATAGGACAACTGCTCGCGAAACACCTCGTGGAAACCGCGCTCCAGATGGCGCAGATCCTTGGGCAACTCGAAGTCCCCCGGGCCGCCGCTGAAATAAAACAACTGGTCGGGTTCCGGCCGATGGTTCCAGTCCGAGACACTGTCCATCAACAGCAGGCGTTGCAAATCCCCGCCAAGCCCGGCGGAAATCAGCTTCTCTTCCACCAGGTGGACCGTCGCCACGATGCCCATGGCGAAAGCGCCTGCCACCAGTGCGCTCATCAGCGCAAAGGCGATGATGATCCGTTGGGCGAGGCTCTGCTTAAACTCCATCGCGGCCCTCGGCCAAGCGATAGCCGACGCCATGTACGGTGTGCAACAACGGTTTGTCGAACGGTTTGTCGATCACCTGGCGCAGTTGATGGACGTGGCTGCGCAGGCTGTCGCTGTCCGGGCAGTCATCGCCCCACAAGGCTTCTTCGAGGATTTCGCGGCGCAGCACGTGGGGGCTTTTCTGCATCAGTACCGCCAGCAGCTTGAGGCCTACGGGGTTGAGCTTGAGCAGCTTGCCTTCACGGGTCACTTCCAGGGTGTCGAGGTCGTAGCTCAGGTCGCCAACCTGCAAGGCACGGCGGCCACCGCCCTGGGATCGACGCATGACGGCTTCGATCCGCGCCGCCAGTTCCGACAAGGCAAACGGCTTGATCAGGTAGTCATCGGCGCCGGACTTGAAGCCCTGCAAACGATCGTCCAACTGATCCCGGGCGGTGAGCATGATCACCGGCGTATCGCGCCGGGCGTCTTCGCGCAGGCGCTTGCACAAGGTGTAGCCGTCGATGCCCGGCAGCATGATGTCGAGCACGATCAGGTCGTAGTGTTCGGTCGCGGCCAGGTGCAACCCCGACAAACCGTCCTGGGCACAATCGACGGTATAGCCCTTGAGCCCCAGGTAATCGGCCAGATTGGCCAGGATATCGCGGTTGTCTTCGACCAATAGAATTCGCATGGGCACCTCAGCGTACGCAATTAACGGCCATCTTGGCCCGCGCAGCTTACGGCCAAGTTTGGCTGACGGCTAGGATTGTATCGGCTGTGGCAGCCTGGACCCACAGCCAGACTGCAAGGCATTGACGAGTTTTTCACCCAACATTCACACCGTCCCGACGCAACACAGACCAGACTGCGCATCGCGCTGCTTACGCCCCCACCACCAAAGGTACTGCCATGGTTTCCACCGCCATCCGCCCCGCTTCCAGGCCCCTGAATTTCTGGATTGCCCTCGGCCTGCCTGCCTTTGTCGCAGCGATTCTGGTGTTACTGGAACTGACCACGTTGGACATGGACCTGGCGAAGCTGTTTTACGACCCGATGGCGGGTGGATTTATCGGTCGACACAGCTTTTTCCTGGAGGACATCCTGCACGACCGGGCCAAAGAGGTGGTGATCGTATTTTCCATGCTGGCGGTCCTGGGATTCATCAGCTCGTTCTTCATCGCCCGGCTCAAACCGCTCAAGCGCGAGCTCGGTTGCCTGGTGCTGTCCCTGGCACTGGCGACGTCCTTCGTCACGCCGATGAAAGCGGTGACAGCAGTGCAATGCCCCTGGAGCCTGAAGGAATTCGGTGGCAAGGAAACCTATAGCGAACTGCTCAGCCCACGGCCGGCCACGGACAAACCCGGTCGATGCTGGCCCGGCGGTCATGCCGCCACTGGGTTCACGTTGTTTGCGCTGTTTTTTGTGCTACGCGACCGCCGTCCACGCCTGGCCCGCCAGGCCCTGGTACTCGCCTTTACGTTGGGAACGGTGTTTTCCCTGGGGCGGATGATGCAAGGGGCGCATTTCTTTTCCCATAACGTGTGGACGGCGGTGTTCTGTTGGCTGATCTGTCTGGGGTGCTACTACTACATCCTGTACCGACCGGCCGCCACGGCTGATCGCGTAGCTGTAACCAGTCCCGCCAATGCCTGAACTGAACCACATCCCAATGTGGGAGCGAGCTTGCTCGCGATAGCGGTGGGTCAGTGCCGGATATATGAGCTGACACACCGTAATCGCGAGCAAGCTCGCTCCCACAGGGGATTGGCACCGCATCATGAAATCCAAGGTAATAAAAAACCCCACTTGCTTTCGCAGGCGGGGTTTTTCGCTACAGGGGTAAGGCTGGCTTACATCATGCCGCCCATGCCACCCATGCCGCCCATGTCTGGCATACCGCCGCCAGCTGGAGCGTCTTCCTTGATTTCAGCGATCATCGCCTCGGTGGTGATCATCAGGCTGGCAATCGACGAAGCCGCTTGCAGAGCCGAACGAGTCACTTTGGCCGGGTCCAGGATACCCATTTCGATCATGTCGCCGTATTCGCCGGTGGCAGCGTTGTAACCGTAGTTACCCGAACCCTGCTTGACCTTGTCGACCACAACGCTTGGCTCGTCGCCGGAGTTGGCAACGATCTGGCGCAGAGGTGCTTCTACAGCGCGACGCAGCAACTGGATGCCGACGTTCTGGTCATCGTTGTCGCCTTTGAGCTCGCTGATGGCTTGCAGGGCACGAACCAGTGCCACGCCACCGCCAGGTACCACGCCTTCTTCGACGGCTGCACGGGTAGCGTGCAGGGCGTCTTCAACGCGGGCTTTCTTCTCTTTCATTTCAACTTCGGAACCCGCGCCAACCTTGATCACTGCGACGCCGCCGGACAACTTGGCCAGACGCTCTTGCAGTTTTTCACGGTCGTAGTCGGACGAGGTCTCGGCCACTTGTGCGCGGATCTGGGTAACGCGAGCCTGGATGTCAGCCTCAACGCCGGCACCGTCGATCACGGTGGTGTTTTCCTTGGACAGGATCACGCGCTTGGCGTTACCCAGGTGCTCCAGGGTGGTGCTTTCCAGGCTCAGGCCGATCTCTTCGGAGATAACGGTACCGCCGGTCAGTACGGCGATGTCCTGCAGCATGGCCTTGCGACGATCGCCGAAGCCTGGTGCCTTGACGGCAGCGACTTTGACGATACCGCGCATGTTGTTCACAACCAGGGTCGCCAGGGCTTCGCCTTCAACGTCTTCAGCCACGATCAGCAGTGGGCGGCCAGCTTTGGCAACGGCTTCCAGCACTGGCAGCATTTCGCGGATGTTCGAGATCTTCTTGTCCACCAGCAGGATCAGCGGGCTGTCCAGCTCGGCGGTCATGGTGTCCGGCTTGTTGACGAAGTACGGGGACAGGTAGCCACGGTCGAACTGCATGCCTTCTACAACCGACAGTTCGTTTTCCAGGCCCGAGCCTTCTTCAACGGTGATCACGCCTTCTTTACCGACTTTTTCCATGGCTTCGGCAATGATGTCGCCGATGGAGTTGTCGGAGTTGGCCGAGATGGTGCCGACCTGAGCGATCGCCTTGGAGTCAGCGCAAGGCTTGGCCAGACCCTTCAGTTCCTTGACGATGGCGATGGTCGCCTTGTCGATACCACGCTTGAGGTCCATCGGGTTCATGCCGGCAGCGACGGCTTTCAGGCCTTCGTTGACGATCGACTGAGCCAGTACGGTGGCGGTGGTGGTGCCGTCACCGGCGTCATCGTTGGCACGGGAGGCAACGTCTTTGACCAGCTGCGCGCCCATGTTTTCGAAGCGATCTTTGAGCTCGATTTCCTTGGCTACGGAAACGCCGTCCTTGGTGATGGTCGGAGCGCCGAAGCTCTTCTCGATGATCACGTTACGGCCTTTCGGGCCCAGGGTCGCTTTTACTGCGTCAGCCAGGACGTTGACACCGGCGAGCATTTTCTTGCGGGCGGAATCGCCGAATTTAACTTCTTTAGCAGCCATGATCGATATTCCTTAAATACTTTGTAGTAACGGGAAAATGGGCGGGGGAATCAGCCTTCGAGAACAGCGAGGATTTCGTTCTCGCTCATTACCAGCAGGTCTTCGCCGTCGACTTTCACTGTGTTGCTGCCGGAGTAAGGGCCGAACACAACCTTGTCACCCACTTTCACGGCCAGCGCACGTACTTCACCGTTTTCCAGTGCCTTGCCTGGGCCTACAGCGAGAACTTCACCGTGGTTGGCTTTTTCAGCAGCCGAACCTGGCAGGACGATACCGCCAGCGGTTTTCTTCTCTTCTTCGCTGCGACGGATGACGACGCGGTCATGCAGAGGACGAAGCTTCATTGTCGATCTCTCCTAATTTTTGGTTTTCATCGGCCGGTGTAGTCCCGGCGGGTTTAACAAAGCCGGCGGAGCCGGGTGCGGTTCGTCAGTCGAACCGCGGAAGTCTGCCCGGTGTCACCACCGGAAACCTTGCGGTGACCGTTACATAAGGGCGCACAAGTGGATTACAAGGGCGGGGACAGAAATTTTTTTGCTCCGCGCCACCAAAACGAGCACGGCGCCCGAAGGCGCCGTGCTGATGGTTTTACTTGGAATCCCGGTGTTCGAATTCGCCTTCGATCACATTGGGCTCGCGGCCCATAGGCTCTCGCGGAGCCGGGCCGCCACGGGGTTGGAGGTCATCGGCGAAGGCGCGCTGACGCATCGCCTGCTCTTCGGCACGCTGGCGCATTTTATTGGCCAGCAGCCTACGGGTGAACGGCAACAGCATGACCAGGCCCAACACGTCGCTGATAAAGCCTGGCAGGATCAACAGACCGCCACCCAGGGCCAGCATCAGGCCTTCGAGCATGGTCTGGGCGGGCAGCTCGCCGCGGTTCAGGCTTTCACGGGCACGCAATGCCGTGGCGAGGCCGGCGATACGCAGCACGAACACGCCGAGCATCGAGCCGAGAATGACCAGCAGCAGGGCCGGGAAAAACCCGATCGCACCGCTGACCTTGACGAATACGAACAGCTCCAACACCGGGAACAGCAGAAAGAGCAACAAAAAAGGGCGCATCAAATGGTTCCTCAACGCAAGAATGCCTTGCTATGAAACCCTAAATGACGTCGCCCTTTCGTGAATTCAAGCGTCGACCTCGGCATTTTTCGGCCATTGCTCGGCGTGAGCCAGATAAACCAAGGCTTCGCGCACTTGTGTCGGGGTGTTGCAAGGCGTCGGGAACGCCAGCCAGTGCAGGCCCTGGCCGATGCGCAAGTGCATGCCCTCGCTGTCGATGCCCGCCAGTTGTGCCCGTTCGCTTTTCGGCAGGCCGGTCAGCTCCACGTAATGGGCAATGGCCTTGGCGTGATCGGCATTCATGTGCTCGACCATGCTGGCTTCGGCTTTGCCGGCGAAGGGGTTGGCCAGGGTGAGCTGGTCTAGCCAGTGGATGGCGCCAAAGCCGCCAATGTAGCGATGGCGCACCGGCTCGAGCACCCAGAAATCGAAATCATGGGCCTTGTGGTAGTTCTGCGAGTCAGGGAAATAGCGGTAGTAACGCTCGGCGGCAGCCTCGATGACGGCGCTGTCTTCGAGTTTGCGGGCCTCGGCCAGGTAGGTCAGGCGCCCCACGGCCTGCACATCCTCGGCGCCCCGCTCGCCCACCAGCATCGAACACTTGGGGTCTTTCTGCAGATTGTGAGTGTGCTGGGCGATACGGCTGATCAGGATCAGTGGCCGGCCTTGTTCGTCCAGGCAATAGGGCACCACGGAACCGAACGGAAAGCCGGGCATGGATTTGGAATGAGTGGAGAGCACTCCACGGTATTCCTTGAGCAGCAATTCCCGGGCATGCTTGGCAGCTTCAACGCTCAACTTATGACTCCTTTAATGAAATCCGTCTAGAAAACGGTCAGGCGACTGGAGTAATGTTCCGATACACCGATAGGACAGTTCTCGTGTGCAACCGGGCTACACGCCAATCGAGAGACGTCCCAAAAGGTCCCCTCCATCGCTGCGCCACCTGGACATGAGCATGCAACTCACTGACAAAGTAATCATTATCACCGGCGGTTGCCAGGGCCTGGGCCGCTCCATGGCCGAGTATCTCGCGGGCAAAGGCGCGAAGCTCGCCCTGGTGGACCTCAACCAGGAAAAACTCGACCAGGCGGTTGCCGCGTGTGCAGCCAAGGGCGTCGAAGCCCGGGCGTACCTGTGCAACGTTGCCAATGAGGAGCAGGTCAGCGACATGGTCGCCCGGGTCGCCGAGGACTTCGGCGCGATCCACGGCCTGATCAACAACGCCGGGATCCTGCGTGACGGCCTGCTGCTCAAGGTCAAGGACGGCGAAATGACCAAGATGAGCCTGGCCCAGTGGCAGGCCGTGATCGACGTCAACCTCACCGGTGTATTCCTGTGCACCCGTGAGGTGGCGGCGAAAATGGTCGAGCTGAAGAACAGCGGCGCCATCATCAACATTTCGTCGATCTCGCGCGCCGGCAACGTCGGCCAGACCAATTACTCGGCCGCCAAGGCCGGTGTGGCCGCCGCCACTGTGACCTGGGCCAAGGAGCTGGCACGCTACGGCATCCGTGTCGCCGGCATCGCCCCGGGTTTCATCGAAACCGAAATGACCCTGGGCATGAAGCCCGAGGCCCTGGAAAAAATGACCTCGGGGATTCCGCTCAAGCGCATGGGCAAGCCCGAGGAGATTGCTCATTCGGCGGCGTATATCTTCGAGAACGACTACTACACCGGTCGGATCCTGGAGATGGATGGCGGGTTGCGGATCTAAGCGCCCGTACACAGCCACTGTGGGAGCGAGTTTGCTCGCGATGGCGTCGGGTCAATCAGCCTTGATGTGACTGACACTCCGCTATCGCGAGCAAGCTCGCTCCCACAGTGGATAGGGTTTCACTCTATCAATCGTCACTGACCGTGATGTTCGGCATCATCGGTGAAGCGGCCTCTTGCAACACGATCCGCGCGCCCACGTGGCGGGCCAGTTCCTGATAGACCATGGCGATCTGGCTGTCCGGTTCGGCGATGACCGTCGGCTTGCCGCCGTCGGCCTGTTCGCGGATCAGCATCGACAGCGGCAGCGAAGCCAGCAATTCGACGCCGTACTGGCTCGCCAGTTTTTCCCCGCCACCTTCGCCGAACAGGTGCTCGGCATGCCCGCAGTTCGAACAGATGTGCACGGCCATGTTCTCCACCACGCCCAGCACCGGGATGTTGACCTTGCGGAACATCTCCACACCCTTGCGCGCGTCCAGCAAGGCCAGGTCTTGAGGCGTGGTGACGATCACCGCACCGGCCACCGGGACTTTCTGCGCCAGGGTCAGCTGGATATCGCCAGTGCCGGGCGGCATGTCGATCACCAGGTAATCCAGGTCGCCCCAGGCGGTTTGCGTGACCAGTTGCAACAAGGCACCGGAAACCATCGGCCCGCGCCAGACCATCGGCGTGTTGTCGTCGGTGAGGAAGGCCATGGACATGACTTCCACGCCATGGGACTGGATCGGCACAAACCACTTCTGGTCCTTGACCTGCGGTCGGGTGCCCTCGGCAACACCGAACATGATGCCCTGGCTCGGGCCGTAGATGTCTGCATCGAGAATCCCGACCTTCGCCCCTTCACGGGCCAGGGCCAGGGCCAGGTTGGCCGCAGTGGTGGACTTGCCCACGCCGCCCTTGCCCGAGGCCACGGCGATCACGTTCTTGACGTTCGCCAGCCCCGGCACCTGCGCCTGGGCCTTGTGGGCGGCGATCACACTGGTGACGTCGACTTTGGCGGCGCTCACCCCATCCAGGGCCTCGATCGCCATTTGCAGCATCTGCGCCCAACCACCCTTGAACAGGTCGGCGGCGTAGCCAATTTCCAGCTGGACGCTGACGCGATCGCCCTGGATGTCGATGGTGCGCACACATCCGGCGCTGACCGGATCCTGGTTCAGGTAGGGGTCGGTGTACTGGCGAAGGACGGCTTCCACCGCTGCGCGATTGACGGCGCTCATGGGCAACTCCGATAGCAAGACTTGAAAACAGGCCGCTATCCTACGCCCCACCTGCTTGTGTGGCGAGGGAGCTTGCTCCCGCTCGACTGCGCAGCAGTCGCCATCAGGCAGTAAAGGAGATTGAGGATTGACTGATTGGGGCGGCTGCGCCACCCAGAGGGAGCAAGCTCCCTCGCCACAGAGGCCCTGCCAGCATCTGGAAACAGGCTCACAGGGTGAAAAAAAGCCGCCAGCGCTTTATAGTGGCCGACCTCCGTTTCATCAAGTAGCCGAGCCCCATGTCCGAGCCACGCAAGATCCTCGTCACCAGCGCCCTGCCCTATGCCAATGGTTCGATTCACCTCGGCCATATGCTGGAATACATCCAGACCGATATGTGGGTGCGCTTCCAGAAGCATCGCGGCAACCAATGTATTTATGTCTGCGCCGACGACGCCCACGGCTCGGCCATCATGCTGCGTGCGGAAAAAGAAGGCATCACCCCGGAACAACTGATCGCCAACGTCCAGGCTGAACACAGCGCCGACTTTGCCGAGTTCCTGGTGGATTTCGACAACTTCCACTCCACCCACGCCGAAGAAAACCGTGAGCTGTCGAGCCAGATCTACCTGAAGCTGCGTGACGCCGGGCACATCGCTACCCGTTCGATCACCCAGTATTTCGACCCGGAAAAGAAAATGTTCCTGGCCGACCGCTTCATCAAGGGCACCTGCCCGAAATGCGGCACTGAAGACCAGTACGGCGATAACTGCGAAAAATGCGGCGCCACCTACGCACCGACCGACCTGAAGGACCCGAAATCGGCGATTTCCGGGGCGACGCCGGTGCTCAAGGACTCCCAGCATTTCTTCTTCAAGCTGCCGGACTTCCAGCAGATGCTGCAAGCCTGGACCCGCAGCGGCACCCTGCAGGACGCCGTCGCCAACAAGATCGCCGAATGGCTCGATGCAGGCCTGCAGCAGTGGGACATTTCCCGCGATGCGCCGTACTTCGGCTTCGAGATCCCCGACGAGCCCGGCAAGTATTTCTACGTGTGGCTGGATGCACCGATCGGCTACATGGCGAGTTTCAAGAACCTGTGCAACCGCACACCGGAGCTGGACTTCGACGCGTTCTGGGGCAAGGACTCCACTGCCGAGCTGTATCACTTCATCGGCAAGGACATCGTCAACTTCCACGCCTTGTTCTGGCCGGCCATGCTCGAAGGCGCCGGCTTCCGCAAGCCGACCGGTATCAATGTCCACGGCTACCTGACCGTCAACGGCCAGAAAATGTCCAAGTCCCGCGGCACCTTCATCAAGGCCCGGACCTACCTGGACCACCTGTCGCCGGAATACCTGCGCTACTACTACGCGGCCAAGCTCGGCCGTGGCGTCGACGACCTGGACCTGAATCTCGAAGACTTCGTGCAGAAGGTCAACTCCGACCTGGTGGGCAAGGTGGTCAACATTGCCAGCCGCTGCGCCGGTTTTATCCACAAAGGCAACGCCGGTGTTCTGGTAGCCGGCAACGCCGCGCCGGAGCTGACCGACGCTTTCCTGGCCGCGGCGCCAAGCATCGCCGATGCCTATGAGAGCCGCGACTTTGCCCGGGCCATGCGCGAGATCATGGCCTTGGCCGACCGCGCCAATGCCTGGATCGCCGACAAGGCGCCCTGGTCCCTGGCCAAGCAGGAAGGCAAGCAGGACGAAGTCCAGGCGATCTGCGCCCTGGGCATCAACCTGTTCCGCCAACTGGTGATTTTCCTCAAGCCAGTGCTGCCGCTGCTGGCCGCCGATGCCGAGGCGTTCCTCAACGTCGCACCGCTGACCTGGAACGATCACCAGACCCTGCTGAGCAACCATCAGTTGAACGCGTTCAAACCGTTGATGACCCGTATCGACGCGACCAAGGTGCAAGCCATGACCGACGCCTCCAAGGAAGACCTGGCCGCCAGCCAGACCGACACCGGTGCACCTGCCGGGAACGGCGAACTGGCCAAGGACCCGCTGTCGCCGGAAATCGACTTCGACACTTTCGCCGCCGTTGACCTGCGCGTGGCGCTGATCGTCAAGGCCGAGGCCGTCGAAGGCGCCGACAAGCTGCTGCGCCTGACCCTGGACATCGGCGACGAGCAACGCAACGTGTTCTCCGGGATCAAGAGTGCCTACCCGGACCCGGCCAAGCTCGAAGGTCGGTTGACGATGATGATCGCCAACCTCAAGCCGCGCAAAATGCGCTTTGGCATCTCCGAAGGCATGGTGATGGCGGCGGGCCCCGGCGGCGAGGAAATCTACCTGTTGAGCCCTGACAGCGGCGCCAAGCCGGGCCAGCGGATCAAGTAACGCGGCCGCTTGCTGCACCGATCCCACAGTCGCCTTGCAGGTGGCTGTGGGATTTTCATATCTGGCCCATGCTCCCGGCGTGCCGGATAATGCCTAATCTTGTAACAGGCCCTTTGTCGCCAACGCACCCATGACCGAAATCGTCCTCACGCTGTTCAGCGCTGCCCTGATCAACAACCTGGTGTTGCACTGGCCGCTGGGCGTCGATCCGCTGCTGGCGGCCAATGGTCGAAAGCAGGTGCACGCCTTGGGCCTGGCGACGGCGTGCCTGATGCTGATCGTCGGTACCCTGGGCTACCTGATCGATCATTGCCTGCTGGCGCCGAGCAACCTGGTCTCGCTGCGCTTGTTGGCCTGGCTGTCCTTGAGCGTGTTGCTGATCGGCCCCTTGCTGCGCCTGCTGGCACGCTGGCGGCCGGCAATGTCGTTCGAGGGGTTGTGGCCGCTGTTACTCGGCAATGCCGGCATACTGGGCGTCACACTGCTCAACGGCCAGGATGACCGGGGCCTGGGCCACGCCATCGCCCTGAGCCTGGGTGCCGGGCTGGGGTTCTGGCTGGTGCTGGGCCTGTTCGACGATTTGCGCCAGCGCACTTTCAATAACGATGTTCCCCTGCCCTTTCGGGGCCTGCCGATTCAGTTGATCAGCGCCGGACTGATGGCGGTGGCCTTTCTCGGATTACGCGGGCTGGTCAAAACATGAGCCTGATTCAACGTATCGACGCCCTGCTGCCGCAGACCCAATGCGGCAAGTGCGGCCATCCCGGGTGCAAACCCTACGCCGAAGGCATCGCCCAGGGCGAGCCGATCAATAAATGTCCGCCCGGGGGGCGCGAAACCATCGCAGCCCTGGCCGAACTGATGAAAATACCGGTGTTGGAGCTGGACACCAGCCGCGGCGTGGCCCCGGCGCAAATCGCCTTTATCCGGGAAGCCGAATGCATCGGTTGCACCAAGTGCATCCAGGCCTGTCCGGTGGATGCGATTGTCGGCGCCGCCAAGCTGATGCACACCGTCCTCATCGACGAATGCACAGGCTGCGACCTGTGCGTGGCGCCCTGCCCGGTCGATTGCATCGAAATGCGTCCGCTGCCGACGGCAAACGTGCTGCCGATTGTCGGCGGCCTGGCCTTCAGCACCGAAGAACAACAGGCGCGAACCGCCAAGCGCAACCATGCCCGGCGCCGCTTCGAACAACGCAATGCGCGCCTGCGCCGCGAAGAGGAACAGCGCCAGGCCGAGCGCCTGGCTCGGACCCAACGGGCGGCGCAGGCCCAGGCCCAGGCTCAAACCCAGGACCCGGCACTCGACCCCGTGCAAGCCGCGCTGGAGCGCGTGCGCGCGCAAAAAGCCGCCACCGCCGATGCCGCTTTGAAAAAAGCCAAGATCGACCTGGCCATGAGCCGGGCACAGTTGAACAAATCCTTGAAAGCGTTCGGCCACCCGCCAACCTTCGAGCAGCAGTCGCAACTGATCGTGCTGCAACGCCAGTTCGAAGCGGCCGAACAGGCGCTGAACCAACTGGAAAGCGCCGCGCCCGCGCCCGCGGCCGCGCCAGCCCCAGCACCGACGCAAAACGCCGAGCTGAAGCGGGCCAAGATCCAACTGGCGATGCGCCGCGCCGAACTCAGCAAAGCCCGGGCAGCTACGGCATCGGATGAACAACTGCAGGCATTGGAACAAGCGGTGAAGGATGCCGAACGCCAGGTGGACGCCCATGCCGCCTCTTGAGCCAGTGGACGAACGGCTGCGCCAAGCAATGACGCGAGTGTTGCTGGCGACGCTGCCCGGCGTACTGGCGTTGCTGTGGTTCCAAGGCTGGGGCGTGGCGCTCAACCTGCTGTTGTCCGGCGTCACTGCGCTGGCAGTGGAGGCGTTGGTGCTGCGTTTGCGACGCCAGCCACTCAGGCCCGACCTGAACGATGGCAGCGCGCTGGTCAGCGCCACGCTGCTGGCCCTGGCCTTGCCGGCCTATTGCCCCTGGTGGCTGACCGTCACGGCGGCCGCCTGCGCCTTGCTGTTCGGCAAGCACCTGTGGGGCGGCGTCGGCAGCAACCCGTTCAACCCGGCAATGCTCGGGTACGCCCTGGTACTGGTGGCCTTTCCTTCCCAGATGAGTCACTGGCCAGCGCTCCACGGCATGGGCCTGTCTGAAGGCTTGCAGCAGGTATTCGGCGCTCATCCGGCGCCCGATGCCTGGGCCGGGGCGACCGCACTGGACAGCCTGCGAATCAACGCGAGCCTGACCGTCGATGAACTGTTCGCCAACGATCCGGCGTTCGGGCGTTTCGGTGGCCGGGGTGGCGAATGGGTCAACCTGGCCTTCCTGGCGGGCGGTCTGTTTCTGCTGCAGCAACGGGTGTTCAGTTGGCATGCACCCGTGGGCATGCTGCTGAGCCTGTCCGTCGTCAGCCTGCTGTGCTGGAACGGTTCGGGCTCCGACTCCCATGGCTCGCCGCTGTTTCATCTGTTCAGCGGCGCAACCATGCTCGGCGCGTTTTTTATCGCGACCGAACCGGTCTCCGGTGCCAAGGCTCCTCTCGCCCGCCTGCTGTTTGGCGCGGGCATGGGATTGCTGGTCTATCTGATACGCACCTGGGGTGGCTATCCCGACGGCGTGGCGTTCGCAGTGTTGCTGATGAACCTCGGCGTGCCGGCACTGGACCGGTTTGCCGAGGCGCGACAACGGCGGCCACTGACATGAACAACCCCGTCGGCGTGGCAATCCTGACCTTGTTGATCGGCCTGGGGCTCGGTGCCACTTACCTCACGCACCTCCGCACGGCCGGGCGCATCGAGGCCCAGCAGCAAGCGCTGGCGAACAGGGCCTTGCTCGAGGTGCTGCCCACCGACCACTATGATAACCAGCCGTTGGCGCACCCCGTTGTCACAGCCTCAGAGCCCCTGGCCCATAGCACGCTGCTGGGCGGCTACCTGGCGACTCGCAGCGGCCAACCCAGCGCCGTGCTGCTGCGTAGCCAGGCGCTGGGCTATGAAGGCAGCATCGAATTGCTGGTCGCCATCGATCCACAGGGCCGGTTGCTGGGTGTCAAGACCCTGCGCCAATCCGAGACACCCGGATTGGGCGCAGCAATTGCCGGCTGGCCGAACGCCTGGTTGCAGACCTTCACGGGTAAATCTCGCCAGGCACCTGATGACAGCGGCTGGGCCTTGAAAAAGGACCAGGGCCAGTTCGATCAACTGGCTGGCGCGACAGTGACGTCCCGGGCGGTCCTCCAGGCTGTTCACGATGCGCTGCGTTACTTCGACGAGCACAAGGCTCAGTTGACGGGGGTGGCGGCCAATGAATAAGCCATGGGGACTGACACACGGCCTGCTGCTCGTCCCATTGGTCGGCGCGAGCGATTCGCTGGTTGGCGCGCTGGGGTTATGGCTGGCCTGGGCCCTGGTTCTTTTCAGCCATGGCTTGGCAATGGGGCTTGTGCGGCAACACCTGGCAGCCTGTCAACGGCTGCTCGCCTCTATCGTGTTGGCCGCTACCCTGAGCACCTGCATTGGCCTTGTCCTCCAGGCCTGGGCACTGGAATTGTATCGACCGTTGAGCCTTTACGTTGGCTGGATCGCCCTGAGCTGCGTAGCGCTGGAGCATGAGGGCTTCTTCGTTGATTCTCGCTGGCCCGGACGCCTCAGGCTGGCCGGGCTGTTTGGCCTTTTGATGATCAGCCTGGGCGCCGTGCGTGAGTTGATCGGCAACGGCCTGCCCCTGGCCCTGCTCGCCCCTGGCGGGTTCATTCTGCTCGGGCTGCTGTTGGCGGCCCGACAGGCCTGGACGGCCGCCAGACCCCATTCATCCGTTGAGGAAACGCCGCGCCCATGAACGCCGCAAAACGCCTGGAAATATTTCGTCGCCTTCACGAGGACAACCCGGAACCGAAAACCGAACTGGCCTATTCCTCGCCGTTCGAGTTGCTGATCGCGGTCATCCTGTCAGCCCAGTCCACCGATGTCGGCGTCAACAAAGCCACGGCCAAACTGTTCCCGGTGGCCAATACGCCAGAGGCGATCTATGCCCTGGGCGTCGAAGGACTGTCCGAATACATCAAGACCATCGGGCTGTTCAACAGCAAGGCCAAAAACGTGATCGAGACCTGCCGCCTGCTGATCGAGCGCCACGGCAGTGAAGTCCCGCAAACTCGCGAAGCGCTGGAAGCCCTCCCGGGGGTCGGCCGCAAAACCGCCAACGTCGTGCTCAATACCGCGTTTCGGCAGTTGACCATGGCGGTCGACACCCACATTTTCCGCGTCAGCAACCGCACCGGGCTGGCCCCCGGCAAAAACGTGGTGGAGGTCGAGAAGAAATTGATGAAATTTGTTCCCAAGGAATTCCTGCTGGACTCCCATCACTGGCTCATCCTTCACGGCCGTTACGTTTGCCTGGCGCGCAAGCCTCGCTGCGGCAGCTGCCGAATCGAAGATTTATGCGAATACAAGCACAAGACCTCCGACGATTGAGGTGCTATTGCTTTTATCGATCCATCGATTGAAAAAATCTTTTTTACCCGCCCGCGGTTTATCGATATAAGGAGCGCCAATGGCAGTCTTAGCCTGGAGTCGAACCCATGAGTGCTGGCAAAGAACAACTGGATGTAGAAGACGAATTCATCGCCGCTGAGGGCGACGACGTCGAACCTGTGGTCGTGGAAGTGGCGAAAACCAACCTGAGCAAGCGCCGCACCATCGATAACCTGCTGGAAGAGCGTCGCCTGCAGAAACAACTGGCCGATTATGATTTTGACCTCTGACACGTAAAAGCCTCCCTGATGGAGGCTTTTTACTGAGTACGCGTGACCCGAAAACTCACACCAAGCCATTGCGCTGCGCCAGTTCGATCAGGTCGACCAGCGAACGGGCATTGAGCTTCAATAACAGGCGCGTCTTGTAAGTACTGACGGTCTTGTTGCTCAAGAACATTCCATCGGCGATCTCCTTGTTGGTCTTTCCGCGCGCCAGTTGCTGCAAGACCATCATTTCCCGCCCCGATAATCGATCGACCATATCGGACTCACTGGCATTACCCAGGCTCGACCGCACCGTATGCAATGCCTGGTTGGGAAAGTAACTGTAACCGGACAGTACCGCCTTTATTGCACTCAGTAACTCGGTAAGATCCTGTTGCTTGCATACATACCCGGCCGCCCCCGTCTGCATGCAGCGCATTGAAAAATGTCCCGGCGCCTGGGAAGTCAGCACCAACACCTTCATGGGTGAAGGAATGGCCGTCAGACGAGCAATGACTTCCAATCCGTCCAGCTTCGGAATACCAATATCGAGAATGACGATATCGGGCATAAGTTCGCGAGCAAACTGTAACGCATCGACGCCATTATCGGTTTCGGCAACGACTTCATAACCATGACGCTCCATCAGCAAACGTACAGCAAGACGAATGACGGGATGATCATCCACGATCAGCACTTTATTCATGGGCAAATCCAACTTCGCTGTTCGAATTTTTAGAGCACGCACAATAGCCTAGTCATTTCTACCTTGGCATGCCGCCCCCCCCTGAACGCTCGCACCGAGAGACAGAACCTACAAGCTATACAGAAAAGTCCTACAAATCGCCGCAGAAAAAATGTGTCATGGATTTTTTTACAGAGAAGGAATGACCTTTCTTAACAATTCGGTAACCCTGTGAACAATGCGCTTTTTCAGCGGCCCACCCACCTATGGACAGCCCACTGGAAAGTTCTTCACTCATAGAAAGTAACTGAATTATTTACTGTTAAAACTACCTTCCACTCACTTAAGGAAGGGGAATCCTATATAAAACATATTCAGGCGCCTGACATCCAGCATCGGCAGCCATTGCGACCATGCCTATATTTCATTCGGCATGGACAACCACTTTCCAACCCACACACCGAGCACAAGTACTCCATGAGCATTAACCATGAACAAACCTTTGAAGACCATAACCAACCCCATGACCCTCATCGCCATATTCGCCACTTTATCCGAAACTTCCGCAGCGATTTCCCTGCCCTTTCTGGATGACCAGGATCGTGAGTATTACCTGTGGTTCCTGATCAGTTTTCCTTTTTATCTATTGCTGCTTTTTTTCATAACGCTCAACTTCAATTATCGTTCGTTGTATTCACCTTCGGATTTTCGCAAGAGCAAACACTTCATAAAGACCATGGATGATTCGCCCTGTCGACGCAAACGACAGCTACGTCGGGCCGACGACGTCAAGGAACTGCTGGTGATACGTCTTCATCGACGCAGGCGCGGACCAGATACCCTTTGTATCGTATGCAGCCAATCGAAACGCCCGATCGAGACTTGTCGATCAAGACATTTGAAGCAAACCAGCATCGTCGTGTACGTCATCTACAGCAGCGCAGACCTGGCAACGCACGGGCAGGATAAATAAGCGAGCCGGGGCAGCGCCGCAACAAAAGCCACACAAAAAAAGGGTAAAAAAAACGGCCTGCTCATGGCAGGCCGTTTTCAGGTCACCAGGGTCAGAACAACTTGCGACCCTTGTTCGCCGCGATGCGCATGCGCAGGGCGTTGAGCTTGATGAAGCCGGCCGCGTCAGCCTGGTTGTAGGCACCGCCGTCTTCTTCGAAAGTCGCGATGTTGGCATCGAACAACGACTCGTCGGACTTGCGCCCGGTGACGATCACGTTGCCCTTGTACAGCTTCAGGCGTACCACGCCATTCACGTGAGCCTGGGAGGCGTCGATCATCTGTTGCAGCATCAGGCGCTCTGGGCTCCACCAGTAGCCGGTGTAGATCAGGCTGGCGTACTTGGGCATCAACTCGTCCTTGAGGTGAGCCACTTCGCGGTCCAGGGTGATCGACTCGATCGCCCGGTGGGCGCGCAGCATGATGGTGCCGCCTGGGGTCTCGTAGCAACCGCGGGACTTCATGCCCACATAGCGGTTTTCGACGATGTCCAGACGACCGATGCCGTGTTCGCCACCGATGCGGTTCAGGGTTGCCAGCACGGTGGCCGGGCTCATCTCAACGCCGTCCAGCGCGACGATATCGCCGTTGCGATAGGTCAGTTCCAGGTATTGCGGAGTATCAGGAGCCTTCTCCGGGGAGACGGTCCAGCGCCACATGTCTTCTTCGTGCTCGGTCCAGGTGTCTTCCAGCACGCCGCCTTCATAGGAGATGTGCAGCAGGTTGGCATCCATCGAGTACGGGGATTTCTTCTTGCCGTGGCGCTCGATCGGAATCGCGTGCTTCTCGGCGTAGTCCATCAGTTTTTCACGGGACAGCAAGTCCCATTCACGCCACGGGGCAATGACTTTCACGCCCGGCTTGAGGGCATAGGCACCCAGCTCGAAACGCACCTGGTCGTTGCCTTTGCCGGTGGCGCCATGGGAAATGGCATCGGCGCCCGTTTCGTTGGCGATTTCGATCAGGCGCTTGGCGATCAGCGGACGGGCGATGGAGGTGCCCAGCAGGTACTCGCCTTCGTAAACGGTGTTGGCGCGGAACATCGGGAACACGAAGTCGCGGACGAATTCTTCGCGCAGGTCATCGATGTAGATCTCTTTGACGCCCATGGCCTGGGCCTTGGCGCGTGCAGGCTCGACTTCTTCGCCCTGCCCCAGGTCAGCGGTGAAGGTCACCACTTCGCAGTTATAAGTGTCCTGCAGCCACTTGAGGATCACCGAAGTGTCCAGGCCGCCGGAATACGCCAGAACGACCTTGTTTACGTCCGCCATGCCATCACTCCACGGGTTGTACGGAAAGCCGGGAAGTCTAACGTCCAATGCGGATAATTTACAGAGGCGCGACAGCTTATGACGACGAAGCGACAGATTATGTCGATTGAGCGACGGCCGCCCTTGATCAGGACGTGCGTGCAGTGGCGGCAGCGGGAACCTTGGCCGGTGCCGCAGCCGGTGCCGGAACCTTGGCGGGGGCTGCTGCTGGGGCTGGCGCCGGGGTTGTCGGCTGCGGGGCCGGTGCTTCGGTCGGCGCCACACGCTCCAGGCGCACGACCACGCGACGATTCTTGGCCCGGTTGGCGGCGTTGGTATTGGGCACCAGGGGATAACGCTCGCCGTGGAAACGCAGGGTGATCTGCGATTCCTGGAAGCCATTGGCCTTGAAGAAATCCTGGACCGCCAGGGCCCGACGGCGCGACAGTTCACGGTTGGTCAGGCGATTGCCACTGTTGTCGGAGTGACCATCGAGTTCGACATGATTGACGCTCGGGTCGGCCTTGATGAAGTCGAGCATCACCTGCAACTGGGCCTTGGCCCGCGCATCGAGCTCGACTTCCTCGCCAGGGAAGCCGATCTGGGTCTGCTTCACCTGTTCGAAATTCTTCGGCAGCAACTTGGCCACGCAGCTCTGATAGTCGCTGAAGGCTTTGTTGAAACGCACCGGCAGCAACCGGACTTCCGACACTCGACCGTCCTCGGTATTGCGCCGTACCACAGGGCTGCGACCGTCCATCAGGCCGCTGATCAAGCGACCGGCCTGGACCTGCGAGCTGTTGAACAACACATCGCCACTGCCAATGCTGACCGAGCCCAGGTTGATATCGCCTCGCCCCGGTTGCCATGGTGCGGCCGCCGCCAGCAAGGTCGCGGAACCGCCGCCGAGCATCGGATTATAGGCCTTGAGCCTGAAGGTGGCCTGCTCACCCGCCCGGCGCACGAATTCGCCACTGCCAAAATCAGTGATCGGCTGGCTCAGCCGGCACTCGAACTTGTCGCCTTCGACCGTCCACTCAATGCTCTCCAGACGGGTCTGGAAAGTGAGCGCCATGGCGGGAAGGCTGGCAAACACACTGAGCAAGGCTAGATAACGCTGGCGCACGGGAGGCTCCACTGACTTTTATACAAAGATCGACGCATGCCGAGGGCATGACGCCTGTCCGGGGCACTGAACGGATTCGTGGCACACCTGTAGGAGCTATCGGTAAGTTGCGCCAGAACTTGATAGCGGGTGCCTGAATCGGTCTTTTCCGGTAGCATTCCCACAGTTTGACCCGCCTGGAAGCCCCCCAATGTCCGACCGCCTGACCCTGCTGCGTCCCGACGACTGGCATATTCATCTTCGCGATGGTGCTGTGTTGACCCATACCGTCGCCGATGTCGCGCGCACCTTCGGGCGCGCAATCATCATGCCTAACCTGGTTCCGCCAGTGCGCAATGCCGCCGAAGCCGACGGCTATCGCCAGCGCATCCTCGCCGCGCGCCCGGCTGGCAGCCGCTTCGAACCGTTGATGGTGCTTTACCTCACCGACCGCACCCAGCCCGAAGAAATCCGCGAGGCCAAGGCCAGCGGCTTCGTCCATGCCGCCAAGCTGTACCCGGCCGGCGCGACCACCAACTCCGATTCCGGCGTCACCAGCATCGACAAGATCTTCCCGGCGCTGGAGGCCATGGCCGAAGTCGGTATGCCGTTGTTGATCCATGGTGAAGTCACCCGGGGCGACGTCGACGTGTTCGACCGCGAGAAAATCTTCATCGACGAGCACATGCGCCGCGTCGTGGAGCGCTTCCCGACCCTCAAGGTAGTGTTCGAACACATCACCACCGGCGATGCCGTGCAGTTCGTCAACGAGGCCCCGGCCAACGTCGGCGCGACCATTACCGCCCATCACCTGCTGTACAACCGCAACCACATGCTGGTGGGCGGGATCCGGCCGCACTTCTATTGCCTGCCGATCCTCAAGCGCAATACCCACCAGGAAGCCTTGCTGGACGCCGCCACCAGCGGCAGCGCCAAGTTTTTCCTCGGCACCGACTCGGCACCCCACGCCCAGCATGCCAAGGAAGCGGCCTGCGGTTGCGCCGGTTGCTACACCGCCTATGCCGCCATCGAGATGTACGCCGAAGCCTTCGAACAGCGCAACGCGCTGGACAAGCTCGAAGGCTTCGCCAGCCTGCATGGCCCACGTTTCTATGGCCTGCCGGTGAACACCGATCGTATTACCCTGGTTCGCGATGAGTGGACCGCCCCCGCCAGCCTGCCTTTCGGCGATCTGGCTGTCATCCCGCTGCGCGCCGGTGAAAAACTGCGCTGGCGCCTGCTGGAGGAAAACGCGTGAGTGAAGATCATTTCGACGACGAACTGGACGGCAACGGTGGTTCGGGCGGCGCCCGTCACCCCATGGCAGCTCGGTTCCGTGGCTACCTGCCGGTCGTCGTCGACGTAGAAACCGGCGGTTTCAACTCCGCCACCGACGCTTTGCTGGAAATCGCCGCGACCACCATTGGCATGGACGAAAAAGGCTTCGTGTTCCCTGACCACACCTACTTCTTCCGTGTCGAACCGTTCGAAGGCGCCAACGTCGAAGCGGCGGCCCTGGAGTTCACCGGGATCAAGCTCGATCACCCGTTGCGCATGGCTGTCAGCGAAGAAACGGCCCTGACCGACATCTTCCGTGGCGTGCGCAAGGCGCTCAAGGCCAATGGTTGCAAGCGAGCGATCCTGGTCGGCCACAACAGCAGCTTCGACCTGGGCTTCCTCAACGCCGCCGTCGCGCGCCTGGACATGAAGCGCAACCCGTTCCACCCGTTCTCCAGCTTCGACACCGCGACCCTGGCTGGCCTGGCGTACGGCCAGACCGTCCTGGCCAAGGCGTGCCAGGCGGCCGACATCGATTTCGATGGCCGTGAAGCCCACTCGGCCCGCTACGACACCGAGAAGACCGCCGAGCTGTTCTGCGGCATCGTCAATCGGTGGAAGCAGATGGGTGGCTGGCAGGATTTCGACGACTGACATCGGCCTGGCTCTTTGTGTGGCGAGGGAGCTTGCTCCCGCTTGAGTGCGCAGCGCTCACAAGATCTTGGGGCGGCTGCGCCACCCAGCGGGAGCAAGCTCCCTCGCCACGGGGTCTGTGTTCTGCTTTACAACCCCATAAAAAAACCGGCCTGTCGAGGGCCGGTTTTTTTATGCCTTGCGCGCTTACAGCTTGCCGCCGTGCTCGGTCAGGTAAGCGGCCACGCCTTCAGGCGATGCGTCCATGCCCTTGTCGCCTTTTTTCCAGTTGGCCGGGCAGACTTCGCCGTGCTCTTCGTGGAATTGCAGCGCGTCGACCAGACGGATCAGTTCTTCCATGTTACGACCCAGTGGCAGGTCGTTGATGATCTGCGAACGGACAACACCTTTGTCGTCGATCAGGAACGCGCCACGGAAGGCCACGCCGCCTTCGGACTCAACGTCATAGGCCTTGGCGATTTCGTGCTTCATGTCGGCAGCCATGGTGTATTTCACCTGACCGATACCGCCATTGTTGATCGGGGTGTTGCGCCAGGCGTTGTGGGTGAAGTGCGAGTCGATCGAAACAGCGACCACTTCGACGTTGCGCGCCTTGAAATCATCCATGCGGTGATCCAGTGCGATCAGCTCGGACGGGCAGACGAAGGTGAAGTCCAGTGGATAGAAGAACACCAGGCCGTATTTGCCTTTGATGGCCGAGGACAGGGTGAAGCTGTCGACGATTTCGCCGTTGCCGAGGACGGCTGGAACGGTGAAGTCTGGGGCTTGTTTGCCTACGAGTACGCTCATTGGATATCTCCTGATGTAATAGCGTGAAAACAAGGTCCGGGCCAGCCTGCCACCCTCAGGCGACAGCCCTGTGACACGAACCCGCTTGCAAGGGCCGATCATCATACACCGCGCATTTGGACTGTCTTCAACGGTTTTTCGGCGACATCGAAAAAATCGCCGTCCGGTTCCATGCCGCACCAGTCGTCCTGGATAAACCGTTCGTCAGCCTGGCAACGCTCTGGCGCAAGACCTTGAGAAACCACTTTGACAATCATTCTCGTTAACATTAAGATCCGTCCCAATTGAGTCACAACCAGCGACGGTTCTCACTTATGTATGTATGCCTCTGCACTGGCGTCACCGACGGGCAGATCCGCGAAGCGATCTACGAAGGTTGCTGCAGCTATCGCGAAGTCCGCCAGGCCACCGGCGTAGCCAGCCAATGCGGCAAATGTGCCTGCCTGGCCAAGGAAGTGGTTCGTGAAACCCTCGCCAAAGTGCAAACGGCTCAAGCCTCGATTCCCTATCCGGTAGAATTTACTGCCGCTTGAAACCAGCTTTTTGAAGAACCGGACTCAATGTCCGGTTTTTTTATGCCTGTAAATCAAGCGCTTAGCCTCCAGACGCGGAACACAAACATTCTTATTCCGATTAATTTTCATTTATTATTCAATAACTTAGGTTTGACACTCGTAAATACGCGGCTCAAACTCTGCCTTATACACAGCTATTACAGGGCAGGCCTCATCATGAAAGGCGACATTACAGTCATCCAGCATCTCAACAAGATCCTTGCCAATGAGCTGGTCGCGATCAACCAATACTTCCTGCATGCGCGCATGTACGAGGATTGGGGCCTGAACAAGCTGGGCAAGCACGAGTACCACGAATCCATCGACGAGATGAAGCACGCGGACAAGCTGATCAAGCGCATCCTGTTCCTTGAAGGCCTGCCGAACGTCCAGGACCTGGGCAAGCTGCACATCGGCGAACATACCCGCGAGATGCTCGAGTGCGACCTGCGTATCGAGCGCACCGGCCACGCCGACCTGAAAGCCGCTATCGCCCATTGCGAAAGCGTTGGCGACTTCGGTAGCCGCGAACTGCTGGAAGACATTCTCGAATCCGAGGAAGAGCACATCGACTGGCTCGAAACCCAATTGGGCCTGATCGACAAAGTCGGTCTTGAGAACTATCTGCAATCGCAGATGGGTGAAGAGTAAGCTTTCCCGAAAGCCAGCCACTAAAAAGCCCCGCCCTCTTTCGAGAGGCGGGGCTTTTTATTGCCTGAATTCCAGGCCACACCGAAAACCACTGTGGGAGCGAGCTTGCTCGCTCCCACAAGGTTTCCCGTTCACCACGACGGATGTGGTGAACATACATCCATGAATCAGGCTTCGGTCTTGTTCGCCGCCGCTTTTTCCACCGCTTCCTTGATCGTGGCCTGCAGAGAGCCGTCGGCGGCCATCTCGGTCATGATGTCGCTACCGCCGATCAGTTCACCACCCACCCACAGCTGTGGGAAGGTTGGCCAGTTGGCGTACTTGGGCAGGTTGGCGCGGATTTCCGGGTTCTGCAGGATGTCCACGTAGGCAAACTTCTCGCCACACGCCATCACAGCCTGAGCAGCCTTGGCCGAGAAACCGCACTGTGGCGCGTTCGGCGAGCCTTTCATGTAAAGCAGGATGGTGTTGTTGGCAATCTGGTCTTTAATCGTTTCGATGATATCCATGGAGCACCTCGGCTTAAAACTTTTGCGACTTAAGTTGTCGACACGGTGACGCATTGTAACGGAAAGCCGAACCTGCTCCAGAGACAATTTTACGCAGCTGCCACCTTCACCGGTACGCCGTTAAGCGCCGCATTGCCAGACAACTCATCGAGCTGACAATCATCGGTCAGGTCGTTGGCGCTGGAGCCCGGTTGTCCGCTGGCAATGGTCATCTGCACGCCCGGCCGGGCATGCCCCCAGCCGTGGGGCAGGCTGACCACGCCTTTCATCATGTCCAGGCTGCCCAGCACCTCGACTTCGATGACGCCCACCCGCGAACTGACGGTCACCCGTTGCCCGTCGACAAGGCCGCGACTGGCGAGGTCATCCGGGTGCATCAACAATTGATGGCGCGGCTTGCCCTTCACCAGTCGATGAAAATTATGCATCCAGGAGTTATTGCTGCGCACATGGCGGCGACCAATCATCAGCAATTCGTCTGGTTTTGGCGCCTGCAACCCAGCGAAGCGCTCGAGATCGACAAGTATCACGGCTGGCGCAGCCTGCACACGTTGGTTTTCGGTTTTCAGGCGCGCAGCCAGGTTGGGCTTGAGCGCACCGAGGTCGATGCCATGGGGATGATCGAACAGGGTCGCCAGGGAAAGCTTATGCGGCGAGGCATCGCCATACGCTCCGCTGCGCAGGCCGAAATCGATCATCTGCGCCGGCGGCATGGTCGGCTTGAGTTCCTTGCCGGTTCGGGCGGCAAAAGCCTTGGCCAGGCCGACGAAGATTTCCCAATCGTGCAGCGCACCCTCGGGCTTGGGCAGGATCGCCCGGTTGAAACGGGTCACGTTGCGCACCGCGAACAGGTTGAAGGTGGTGTCGTAATGATCGTTTTCCAGGGCCGAGGTCGAAGGCAGGATCAGGTCGGCGTAGCGGGTGGTTTCGTTGATGTACAGATCGACACTGACCATGAACTCAAGCCCATCCAGGGCCTGCTCCAACTGCCGCCCGTTGGGTGTAGACAGCACCGGGTTGCCGGCCACGGTGACCAGCGCCCGAATCTGGCCTTCGCCCTCGGTGAGCATCTCCTCGGCCAGGGCCGACACCGGCAGCTCCCCTGCGTACTCGGGACGCCCGGACACCCGGCTCTGCCAACGGTTGAAATGCCCGCCCGAGGTGGTAGCGACCAAGTCCACCGCCGGCTCGGTGCACAGCGCCCCGCCCACCCGATCAAGATTGCCGGTGACCAGGTTGATCACCTGGATCAGCCAATGGCACAGCGTGCCAAACGCCTGGGTCGAGACCCCCATCCTACCGTAGCACACCGCTGACGGCGCGGCGGCGAAGTCCCGGGCCAATTGCCGGATCTGCGCTGCCGGCACCGCACAGAGCGGGCTCATGGCTTCAGCCGTGAACGTGGCAACGGCCTCGCGCACCTCGTCCAGGCCGTCCACTGGCAGGTGGCTGTCACGGGTCAGGCCTTCGCTGAACAATGTATTGAGCAAACCAGACAGCAGCGCAGCATCACCGCCGGGGCGTACAAAGACATGCTGGTTGGCAATGGCCGCCGTTTCGCTGCGGCGCGGATCGACCACCACCACCTTGCCGCCACGGGCCTGGATCGCCTTGAGGCGCTTCTCCACGTCCGGCACGGTCATGATGCTGCCGTTGGAAGCCAGCGGGTTGCCGCCCAGGATCAGCATGAAGTCGGTGTGGTCGATGTCCGGAATCGGCAGCAGCAGGCCGTGGCCATACATCAAGTAACTGGTCAGGTGATGGGGCAGTTGATCCACCGAAGTCGCCGAGAAACGGCTGCGGGTTTTCAACAGGCCCAGGAAATAGTTGCTGTGGGTCATCAGCCCATAGTTATGCACGCTGGGGTTGCCCTGGTAGACCGCCACCGCGTTCTGGCCGTGGCGCGCCTGGATATCCGCCAGACGCTCGGCCACCAACGCGAAGGCATCGTCCCAGGCAATGGGTTGCCATTCATTGCCAACGCGCTGCATGGGCTGGCGCAGCCGGTCCGGGTCGTTCTGGATATCTTGCAGGGCCACCGCCTTGGGGCAGATGTGACCGCGGCTGAAGGTGTCCAGCGCATCGCCCTTGATCGAGGTGATTGCCAGGCCCTGGCCGTCGGTTTCGGTGGTTTCGAGGGTCAAGCCGCAGATGGCTTCACACAGGTGGCACGCACGGTGGTGGAGAGTCTTGGTCATGGCCAGTCTCTGTTTTATTCGTGGCGGGCGCTTTCGGCCGCGGGAACAAAACTATGGCGCGTGATTCCCGGCAGCGCCAGCGACGTTCGTCCTGTGAATTGCCGGGCATCAGGCCCACCGATGAGCGCGCGTCAAGGCTGATCGGAAGGCGGTGCCAGCATCTGGATTTCTTCGACGGTTTCCACCTGCTCCTGGGCAATGGGCACCCCCGTGAGCTCGCCAATCAGCCGCCAATGCTCGTCGAGGCCGCTGCTGATAGTGGCCATGCGGTCGATCATCCGACGGCCCGCTGCCTTGGTCACCTCGTCATCGCTGCGCAGCAACTCGAATGACATGGAAGTCACCGAAGCTGTCAGGTGCGTCAGCGAGCGTGCAGTCAGCCCCAGCAATTCCATCAATTGTTGCTCTTTCGAATCCATTTCGGGCTCCTGTGTCGCTGAGGTTCATTTATAACCCAGGCCTTTGCATTAGGAAATGTTTCACAGCCACCCGCAGACAGGCGAAAGGCTGGGATGCCACGGCGCAAAACGACGTTCATCCATGGCACGCCCGCCGCGCTCGATTGCCAATCCAAGCAACGCCAGTGTACAAATGGGTCGCTGCTGTCAGGAAACCGGCCACAAATATGCCATCACCTTCGCACGATGGCCTCGCTGAAATCCCCAAAAACCGTAGCCCTATTGGTAAGACGCGACATTTAATTATAAGATCGCGCCTTCCCCTATTTCGTCGCCCCGTGCGGCTTTTGCCGCAGGTCTCGCCCGTTTTTTGAATAAACAAGGCTTTGAGCATCTGCGGTCAGTTACAAAAAGGTAGTCAATCATGAGCGCAAGGCACTTTCTCTCCCTGATGGATTTCACGCCCGATGAGTTGCTCGGCGTGATCCGTCGAGGCGTGGAGCTCAAGGACCTGCGTAACCGCGGCGTACTGTTCGAGCCCTTGAAAAACCGCGTGCTGGGGATGATCTTCGAGAAGTCATCGACCCGCACCCGCATCTCTTTCGAAGCCGGCATGATCCAGCTGGGCGGCCAGGCGATCTTCCTGTCGCCGCGCGACACTCAACTGGGCCGTGGCGAACCCATCAGCGATTGCGCCATCGTCATGTCGAGCATGCTGGACGCGGTGATGATCCGTACCTTTGCCCACAGCACCCTGACCGAGTTCGCAGCCCATTCCCGCGTACCCGTCATCAACGGCCTGTCCGATGACCTGCACCCCTGCCAGTTGCTGGCCGACATGCAGACCTTCCTCGAGCATCGCGGCTCGATCCAGGGCAAGACCGTAGCCTGGATCGGCGACGGCAACAACATGTGCAACAGCTATATAGAGGCGGCGCTGCAATTCGACTTCCAACTGCGCATTGCCTGCCCTGAAGGTTATGACCCCAATGCCGAACTGCTCGCCAAGGCCGGCGACCGGGTGACCATCGTGCGTGATCCGAAACAGGCCGTGGCAGGCGCGCACCTGGTGAGCACCGACGTCTGGACCTCCATGGGCCAGGAAGAAGAAACCGCCAAGCGCCTCGAGCTGTTCGCGCCGCTGCAGGTCAACCGGGCCTTGCTCGACCTGGCGGATGCCGACGTGCTGTTCATGCACTGCCTGCCGGCCCACCGTGGCGAGGAGATCAGCTTCGATTTGCTGGACGATCCGCGCTCGGTGGCCTGGGACCAGGCAGAAAATCGACTTCACGCGCAAAAGGCACTGCTCGAGTTCCTTGTCGAGCCGGCGTATCACCACGCATGAGCCATTCGCTGCTGCTGAATTTGCACGACCTGGCCTGCGGTTACCAAAACCAGCGGGTCGTGCAGAACCTCAACCTGCACCTCAATGCCGGCGATATCGGTTGCCTGCTCGGTTCGTCCGGGTGCGGCAAGACCACCACGTTGCGTGCCATAGCCGGCTTCGAACCCGTGCACGAGGGTGAAATCCAACTGGCCGGGGAAACCATTTCCCGCGCCGGTTTCACCCTCGCCCCGGAAAAACGCCGTATCGGCATGGTGTTCCAAGACTATGCCCTGTTCCCCCACCTGAGCGTGGCCGAGAACATCGCCTTTGGCATTCGCAAGCATCCGGACAAGGATCGCGTCGTCGAAGAGTTGCTGGAACTGGTCAACCTGATGCATCTGGGCAAGCGCTTTCCCCATGAGTTGTCCGGCGGCCAGCAGCAACGCGTGGCCCTGGCCCGCGCGCTGGCACCAGAACCACAACTGCTGTTGCTCGATGAGCCGTTCTCCAACCTCGATGGCGAGTTGCGACGCAAGCTCAGCCATGAAGTGCGGGATATCCTCAAGGCCCGCGGCACCAGCGCGATCCTGGTCACACACGATCAGGAAGAAGCCTTCGCCGTGAGTGATCATGTTGGGGTATTCAAGGAAGGTCGACTGGAACAGTGGGACACGCCCTACAACCTGTACCACGAACCGCTGACGCCATTCGTCGCCAGTTTCATTGGCCAGGGCTACTTCATTCGCGGCCAGCTGGACAGCCCTGAATCGGTGCAAACCGAGTTGGGCACCCTGCGCGGTAACCGAGCCTACACCTGGCCCATCGGCGGCGCGGTGGACGTGCTGCTGCGCCCGGACGATATCGTCTACGCACCGGACAGCCCGCTCACCGCCAGCATAGTCGGCAAGACGTTCCTAGGCGCCTCGACCTTGTATCGCCTGCAACTGCCGACGGGCGCGCAACTGGAGTCGATCTTCCCAAGCCACGCCGACCATCAGGTCGGTGACCGGGTCGGCATCCGGGTAGCGGCAGAACACCTGGTGCTGTTCCAGGCCTCGGGCAGCACGGCGGCGCATATACCGCCGGTGGAAAGCGGCGTGCGGCGCTATAGCACCGCCAGCTAACGCCGGATACCCGCTTTTGTGTGGCGAGGGAGCTTGCTCCCGCTGGGCTGCGCAGCAGCCCTAAAACCTGACAACGCGGTGGATCAGGTAGATGTAGGCCGAGGTGACTGTTTTGAGGGCTGCTTCGCAGCCCAGCGGGAGCAAGCTCCCTCGCCACAGAAGTGCACAGACCGTGGTGTCAACCCAGCATCAACGTCCCACTGGCCACCAACGTCGCATTCCCACCGATCTTCACCCGCTCACCTTCCAACCGACAGAACAACGCCCCACCCCGGGCCGAGCATTGATAAGCCGTCAGCCCGTGTTTACCCAAGCGTTTGGACCAGTAGGGAATCAGGCTGCAGTGGGTCGAGCCGGTGACCGGGTCTTCGTTGATGCCAATCGCCGGGGCAAAATAGCGCGAAACAAAATCATGCTTGCTCCCCGGCGCGGTCACGATAGCGCCCGGCCAAGGCAGTTTAGCCAGGGCCGCCATGTCCGGCTTGCAATCAAGCACCGCTTGCTCCGACTCCAGCACCACGAACAGTTCGTTGGAGCTCAGCACGTCCACCGCTTCGACACCCAAGGCACTCTGGACTGCCAGGGATGCCCCCAGCTCGGCGGGCACGATGGCCGGAAAATCCAGCCACAGCCGATCACCTTCGCGCGTGACGCTCAACGCCCCGGACTTGCAGATGAAATCCAGCCGCCCTACGGGTTCGTGGTAGACCTCGAACAGTACATAAGCGCTGGCCAACGTGGCGTGCCCGCACAGCGGGACTTCGGTGGTGGGCGTGAACCAGCGGATATGCCAATGCTGGCCTTCACGCACCAGAAACGCGGTTTCAGCCAGGTTATGTTCGGCGGCGATCTTCTGCATCAAGTCATCAGCAAGCCAGCCGTCGAGGCGATAGACCATCGCCGGGTTACCGCCAAACGGCCGGTCACTGAACGCATCGACCTGATGAAACGCAAGCTGCATGGCACTTCTCCTTTTTTTTGATGCGCCAGCATGCGGCGCAGCGGCACAGCTTATCCAGTGACAGATCAGTAGAATTTTCACCCTACAGCGGGGGATGGAAGCTCTGACTCCAAGCTTAGCCTTTCATACCCTTGTGGCGAGGGCGCTGGCTCCCGCTCGGCTGCGCAGCCGTTATTCAAGCGCGCCCAATGTCAGCAAACGTCGCCCCGGTGTGCTCCTTCAATACCGAAGGCGCCAACTCGACTTCCAAGCCGCGTCTTCCCGCACTGACAAACATGCTGGCGAGCGGCTGTGCGGAACTGTCGATAAAGGTGCGCAGGCGCTTCTTCTGCCCCAGCGGGCTGATCCCACCCAGTAAATAACCGGTCGAACGCTGCGCAGCGGCGGGGTCGGCCATCTCGACCTTTTTCACCCCGGCGGCATGGGCCAGACCTTTCAAATCCAGGCTTCCGGCCACGGGCACCACCGCCACCAACAGTTCACCCTTTTCGCTGGCCGCCAACAACGTCTTGAACACCTGCGCCGGATCCAGGCCGAGCTTTTCCGCCGCTTCCAAACCGTAGGACGCGGCCTTGGGATCGTGTTCGTAACTGTGGATGCGATGTTCGGCGCGCACTTTCTTAAGCAGATCCAACGCGGGTGTCATGACTGCTCCTGACAAAGAAATGAAAAAAAGAGTGGCCGGATTCTAAGCCATCGCCAGCGAAAAGGCTTGGGAGGGCGTCGTGAGTGCCGGTGATCCGCCGCCAGCGCAAGAGTCATTCACGTCACGAATAGTTGAAATGTGACCGACGGTTCACTTTCGACCTTTGACACCAGCGTTTCTTGTCTATATTTTTTCGAAACTGAAAGTCATATCGCAGGTCTCAAGCAGCAACTCGAGATCAGGATGGGGATCCTGCCTCGTTGGAGATCGCGCCATCGAGCTTTATCGAAGGCGCAGCAAAACAACAAAAACCGAGGTTTGAATGACAACTGCTTTACAACAGCCGTCCCTGCCCAGCCAATGCCTGGCTGAATTCCTAGGCACCGCCCTACTGATTTTTTTTGGCACCGGTTGCGTCGCGGCCCTCAAGGTTGCGGGTGCCAGCTTCGGATTGTGGGAAATCAGCCTCATCTGGGGTGTCGGCGTCAGCATGGCGATCTATCTGAGCGCGGGCATTTCCGGCGCCCATCTCAACCCCGCCGTCAGCATTGCCCTGTGCATTTTCACCGGTTTCGAAAAGCGCAAACTGCCTTTCTATATGCTGTCCCAAGTGGCCGGTGCTTTCTGCGGCGCATTTCTGGTCTACACGCTGTACAGCAACCTATTCTTCGATTTCGAACAGTCTCGGCACATGATTAGAGGCACCGAAGCCAGCCTCGAACTGGCCTCGGTGTTTTCCACCTACCCCCACGCCGCACTGTCCACCGGCCAAGCCTTCCTCGTGGAGGTGATCATCACAGCCATCCTGATGGGAGTGATCATGTCCCTGACCGATGACAACAATGGTTTGCCTCGCGGCCCGCTGGCGCCACTGCTGATCGGCCTGCTGATTGCGGTGATCGGCAGCTCCATGGGGCCGCTGACAGGCTTTGCGATGAACCCGGCGCGGGACTTCGGCCCTAAACTGATGACTTTCTTCACCGGCTGGGGTGAAATTTCCCTCACGGGCGGGCGTGACATCCCGTACTTCCTGGTTCCGATTTTTGCCCCGATTGTGGGTGCATGCCTGGGTGCTGCGGCTTATCGCGGCTTGATTGCCCGCCACCTGCCCAGCGCCATAACTGCTACAAAGGATGCAAAACCGGCCATTGACGGCAAGCCCAGAACATCCTGAAACAGTCGGCGCAGGCTTCTGCCATTCCAGCCTGCGCCGTGGCTTCTTCCCTTATCTAGTCTCCCTTTTATAGAAAGACCCGAGGCAATCGACATGACCGATATACAGAACAAGAACTACATCATTGCCCTCGACCAGGGTACGACCAGCTCGCGGGCAATCATCTTCGACCGTGACGCCAACGTGGTCTGCACCGCCCAGCGCGAATTCGCCCAGCATTACCCACAGGCCGGCTGGGTCGAACACGACCCGATGGAAATCTTCGCCACCCAGAGCGCGGTCATGGTCGAAGCCCTCGCCCAGGCCGGCCTGCACCATGACCAGGTGGCTGCCATCGGCATCACCAACCAGCGTGAAACCACCGTGGTCTGGGACAAGACCACCGGCCGGCCGATCTACAACGCCATCGTCTGGCAATGCCGCCGCAGTACCGAAATCTGCCAGCAGCTCAAGCGCGATGGCCACGAACAATACATCAGCCAAACCACCGGCCTGGTCACCGACCCGTACTTTTCCGGCACCAAGCTCAAGTGGATCCTGGACAACGTCGAAGGCAGCCGCGAGCGTGCGCGCAACGGTGAACTGCTGTTCGGCACCGTCGACAGCTGGCTGATCTGGAAATTCACCGGCGGCAAGGTCCACGTCACCGACTACACCAACGCCTCGCGCACCATGCTCTTCAACATTCACTCGCTGGAATGGGACGCGAAGATGCTCGACATCCTCGACATCCCCCGCGAAATGCTCCCGGAAGTGAAATCGTCCTCGGAGATCTATGGCCGCACCAAGAGCGGCATCGCCATCGGCGGCATCGCCGGCGACCAGCAGGCGGCGCTTTTCGGCCAGATGTGCGTGGAGCCGGGCCAGGCGAAAAACACCTACGGCACCGGCTGTTTCCTGCTGATGAACACCGGCAGCAAGGCCGTCAAATCCAATCACGGCATGCTCACCACCATCGCCTGCGGCCCACGCGGCGAAGTCGCCTACGCCCTGGAAGGTGCAGTCTTCAATGGCGGCTCCACGGTCCAGTGGCTGCGCGACGAACTGAAAATCATCAACGATGCGCTGGATACCGAATACTTTGCCAACAAGGTCAAGGACAGCAACGGCGTGTACCTGGTGCCCGCCTTCACCGGCCTGGGCGCGCCGTATTGGGACCCCTATGCCCGTGGCGCGCTGTTTGGCCTGACCCGCGGCGTACGCGTCGATCACATCATTCGTGCAGCACTGGAGTCGATTGCCTACCAGACCCGCGACGTACTCGACGCCATGCAGCAGGATTCGGGTGAACGCCTCAAGGCCCTGCGCGTCGACGGTGGCGCGGTGGCGAACAACTTCCTCATGCAGTTCCAGGCCGACATCCTGGGTACCCAGGTCGAGCGCCCGAAAATGCGTGAAACCACCGCCCTGGGTGCTGCGTATTTGGCCGGCCTGGCATGCGGCTTCTGGGGCAGCCTGGAAGAACTGCGCGGCAAAGCGGTGATCGAGCGCGAATTCGAACCGCAACTGGACGAACAGGCGAAGGAAAAACTCTACGCCGGCTGGCAGAAGGCGGTCAGTCGCACCCGTGACTGGGAACCCCATGAAGACGCTGAATAAAGCCTGATAAGGTTCTGAAACTGGTCGGGAGTGGATTCCTGCGGCATCATGGGCAAATTTTGTACGGCAGCCCAAAGGAAGCCCCATGAATCTGCCTCCCCGCCAGCAGCAAATCCTCGAACTGGTCCGCGAACGCGGCTATGTCAGCATCGAGGAAATGGCGCAGCTATTCGTCGTCACCCCGCAAACCATTCGCCGCGATATCAACCAACTGGCGGAGGTGAACCTGCTGCGTCGCTACCACGGCGGCGCCGCCTACGATTCAAGCGTGGAAAACACCGCCTACGCCATGCGCGCCGATCAGATGCGCGACGAGAAGCAACGCATCGCCGAAGCCATCGCCGCCCAGATCCCCGATCATGCCTCGCTGTTCATCAACATCGGCACCACCACCGAATCCATTGCCCGGGCGCTGCTCAATCACAACCATCTGAAGGTCATCACCAATAACCTGCACGTGGCTTCGATCCTCAGTGCCAAGGACGACTTCGAAGTCCTGATCGCTGGCGGCAACGTACGGCGTGACGGCGGCGTGGTGGGCCAGGCGAGCGTCGACTTCATCAACCAGTTCAAGGTCGACTTCGCCCTGGTGGGCATCAGCGGGATCGATGAAGACGGCAGCCTGCTGGACTTCGACTATCAGGAAGTACGGGTTTCCCAAGCCATCATCGCCAACGCCCGGCAAGTGCTGCTGGCGGCGGACTCCAGCAAGTTCGGACGCAATGCCATGGTCCGCCTGGGCCCCATCAGCCTGATCGACTGCCTGGTGACCGACCAGCAACCGGTGCCGGCCCTGGCGCAGTTGCTGAGCCAGCACAAGATTCGCCTGGAAGTGGTCTGACTGCATCCAAGTCTCCCTGTGGCGAGGGAGCTTGCTCCCGCTGGGTGGCGCAGCCGCCCCCAATGATCTGACGCGACCTTTCAGGCACACCGCGCCAGCCGGTTTTACGACCGCTTCGCAGCCGAGCGGGAGCAAGCTCCCTCGCCACAGGGTTAACCATGCCTCCAAACAGTTATGTGTTCAGCCGAGGGGCTGGGTTACGACGAGCAGATGAACTCCAGGCGCTTGCCCCATTCCGTGAACATGGCATGAGCCAGAGCGACTTGCCAGGCGTTGGTACCCAGTCGGTGGTATCGGAGGTTTTGAGCGGTAAGCGTCAGCTCAATTTGAGGCAGATCCGCTGGCTGGCCGAGCGCTTCGGTGTAGCGCAGTGAAATACCGACCTGCTTTTGTGGCGAGGGAGCTTGCTCCCGCTCGGCGGCGCAGCCGTCGTAAAACCGGTTGACGCGGTCTGCCTGGAAGACCGCGTCAGTCCATCTTGGGGCGGCTGCGCCGCCCAGCGGGAGCAAGCTCCCTCGCCACAAACGCACTTCACCAGTAACTTTTTTGTTCGAAAATTTTCCTTTCAGCTTCCTTTGATCAGTATTTTCAATCGAAGTCAGCTGGCTGTTGCGGTCTTTATGGGCTAGTATTTTCGCAAATGAACATTTATGTTCGAATTCAAATATTGCGAAAAAGAGCCCGAGGCCAGCCGATGCCCACTTCTACCTTGCCTACGCCCCCTCTCGCCGAGATTTACGACATCGCCGTCATTGGTGGCGGGATCAACGGCGTGGGGATTGCCGCGGACGCTGCCGGTCGCGGTCTTTCGGTGTTCCTTTGCGAAAAGGACGACCTGGCCAGCCACACATCGTCGGCCAGCAGCAAGCTGATCCACGGTGGCCTGCGTTACCTCGAACATTATGAATTTCGCCTGGTGCGCGAAGCGCTGGCCGAGCGCGAAGTGCTGCTGACCAAGGCCCCGCACATCGTCAAGCAAATGCGCTTCGTATTGCCTCACCGCCCGCATCTGCGCCCGGCCTGGATGATTCGCGCCGGCCTGTTCCTCTACGATCACCTGGGCAAGCGTGAGCAGCTCGCCGGCTCCAAAAGCCTGAAGTTCGGTGCCGACAGCGCATTGAAAAGCGAGATCACCAAAGGTTTCGAATATTCCGACTGCTGGGTCGACGATGCGCGGCTGGTGGTACTCAACGCCATGGCCGCCCGGGAAAAAGGCGCGCACATCCACACCCGCACGCGCTGCGTGAATGCCCGCCGCAGCAAAGGCCTGTGGCACCTGCACCTGGAACGTGCCGACGGCAGCCTGTTTTCGATCCGCGCCAAGGCACTGGTCAACGCCGCCGGCCCGTGGGTCGCCAAGTTCATTCGCGATGACCTGAAGCTGGAATCGCCCTATGGCATCCGCCTGATCCAGGGCAGCCACCTGATCGTGCCGAAACTCTACGAAGGCGAACATGCGCACATTCTGCAGAACGAAGACCAGCGCATCGTGTTCACCATTCCGTACCTTAACCAGTTCACCCTGATCGGCACGACTGACCGCGAATACACCGGTGACCCGGCCAAAGTGGCGATCACCGAGGGTGAAACCGACTACCTGTTGAAGGTGGTCAACGCCCACTTCAAGAAGCAGATCAGCCGCGACGATATCCTGCACAGCTATTCCGGTGTACGCCCGCTGTGCAACGACGAATCCGACAACCCATCGGCCGTGACCCGCGACTACACCCTGGCGCTGTCGGGTGGCGGTGAAGAAGCCCCCTTGCTGTCGGTGTTCGGCGGCAAGCTGACCACCTATCGCAAGTTGGCCGAATCGGCGATGGCGCAACTGGCCCCGTATTTCACGCAAATGCGTCCGGGCTGGACCGCCGTAGAGGCCCTCCCCGGCGGCGAAAACATGACCACCCCGCAGGCGCTGTGCTCGGCGATCCGCGACAAGTTCGACTGGCTGCCAACCGACATCGCACGCCGCTGGGCCACTACCTACGGCAGCCGCACCTGGCGCATGCTCGAAGGCGTGCACAACCTGGGCGACTTGGGTGAGCACGTCGGCGCCGGCCTCTATACGCGCGAAGTCGACTACCTGTGCAGCGACGAGTGGGCCGTCGATGCCCAGGACATCCTGTGGCGCCGCAGCAAGCTGGGCTTGTTCACCACCCCGGTCGAGCAGGAGAAACTGCAGCAGTACCTGGACAAGGTCGAGCACAACCGCCGCAAGATCGAAGCGGCCTGACGGATATCCCGCAAAACCCAAAGCCCCTGAATCCAGCGATTCAGGGGCTTTTTGCTATCTGGCGTGCACCTCCGCCCCCCTGTAGGAGCGAGCTTGCTCGCGATGAGGCCAGCACATTCAACCCTGTATGGGACCGACACACCGCTATCGCGAGCAAGCTCGCTCCCACAATGGATCGAGACGGGCTCAAGCCATTCGGTTTTCCGAACATGACCCGCCCGTCAGTTCGGCTAACCGGATAAAGCAGCCCGCGTAAACCTGAAACAAAACATTAATTACCATATAAAACAACAAGTTAAACAGACAGCCCTGGCCTGGCACGAGTCATGCTCTACACTTCTGGAGACGAATGCCTGTACGCCAACACAACAGGAGCTGCCAGGCACTTCGAAGTACTCAGGGCCGACAAACCGGCCGAAATAAAAAAAACAATGTCGAGGAAACATCGATGCGTATCGTTCCCCATCTCCTGGGCGCAGCCATGGCTGCCGCTCTGATCAGCACCCCGGTTTTCGCAGCCGAACTGACCGGCACGCTGAAAAAGATCAAAGAGTCCGGCGTTATCACGCTTGGCCATCGCGACGCTTCCATTCCGTTTTCCTACATCGCGGACGCTTCCGGCAAACCGGTTGGCTACTCCCACGATATCCAGATGAAAGTCGTCGAAGCACTGAAAAAAGACCTGGACCTGCCCAACCTGCAGATCAAATACAACCTGGTCACCTCGCAAACCCGTATCCCACTGGTGCAGAACGGCACCGTGGACCTGGAATGCGGCTCCACCACCAACAACGTCGAGCGTCAGCAGCAGGTTGACTTCTCCGTTGGCATTTTCGAGATCGGCACCAAGCTGCTCTCCAAGAAAGATTCCAAGTACAAGGATTTCGACGACCTCAAGGGCAAGAACGTCGTGACCACCGCCGGCACCACGTCCGAGCGCATTCTCAAGGCGATGAACGCCGACAAGCAGATGGGCATGAACGTCATCTCCGCCAAGGACCATGGCGAATCCTTCCAGATGCTGGAATCGGGTCGTGCCGTCGCGTTCATGATGGACGACGCCCTGCTGGCTGGCGAAGCCGCCAAGGCCAAGAAAGCCGATGACTGGGCCGTGACCGGCACCCCACAGTCCTACGAAATCTATGGCTGCATGATGCGCAAGGGCGACGAGCCGTTCAAAAAAGCTGTCGATGACGCCATCAAGGCCACCTACGCTTCGGGCGAGATCAACAAGATCTACGAAAAATGGTTCATGCAACCTATCCCGCCAAAAGGCCTGAATCTGAACTTCCCGATGAGCGACGAACTCAAGGCACTGATCGCCAAGCCGACCGATAAAGCGGCTGACGACAAGAAATCCTGATTTCTGACTAACCTTATCCCCTGAAAGGGCCCGGCCCTTTCAGGGGATGGTCACTCCCTGCTGGCAAATCTGGAAACACTCGAACCGGTGGCTGTCGAGCCGATCGCGTGTGCCTGGCCTTCAAGTCGGGCGGGAACGGAGTTTCCCCAGGCGGGCATTTGTACATCGAACGATCTGAGGGGAGACCCTAATGAATTACAACTGGGACTGGGGCGTGTTCTTCAAGTCCACCGGCGTGGGCAGCGAGACCTATCTCGACTGGTACGTGTCCGGCTTGGGCTGGACCATCGCCATAGCCATCGTAGCCTGGATCATCGCCCTGCTGCTCGGCTCGATACTAGGCGTCATGCGTACCGTGCCGAACCGGCTCGTATCGGGTATCGCCACGTGCTACGTGGAGCTTTTCCGTAATGTGCCGCTGCTGGTTCAGCTGTTCATCTGGTACTTCCTGGTGCCGGACCTGCTGCCCGCCGATATGCAGGAGTGGTACAAGCAGGACCTGAACCCGACCACCTCGGCCTACCTGAGCGTAGTCGTGTGCCTGGGCCTGTTCACCGCCGCCCGTGTTTGCGAACAGGTGCGTACCGGTATCCAGGCGCTGCCGCGCGGCCAGGAATCCGCCGCCCGTGCCATGGGCTTCAAGCTGCCGCAGATCTACTGGAACGTGCTGCTGCCCCAGGCCTACCGGATCATCATTCCGCCGCTTACCTCGGAATTCCTCAACGTCTTCAAGAACTCCTCCGTGGCCTCGCTGATCGGCCTGATGGAGTTGCTCGCGCAGACCAAGCAGACCGCCGAGTTCTCCGCCAACCTGTTCGAAGCCTTTACCCTGGCCACGCTGATCTATTTCACCCTGAACATGAGCCTGATGCTGCTCATGCGCATGGTCGAGAAGAAAGTCGCGGTGCCCGGCCTGATCTCCGTGGGGGGTAAATAATGGAATTCGACTTCACTGGCATCATCCCGGCCATTCCCGGTTTGTGGAACGGCATGGTGATGACCCTCAAGCTGATGGCCTTGGGAGTGGTCGGCGGGATCATCCTCGGCACGATCCTGGCGCTGATGCGCCTGTCCCATAACAAGCTGGTCTCCAATATCGCTGGCGCCTACGTCAACTATTTCCGCTCGATCCCGCTGCTGCTGGTGATCACCTGGTTCTACCTGGCGGTACCGTTCGTGCTGCGCTGGATCACCGGCGAAGATACGCCGATCGGGGCATTCGGTTCCTGCATCGTGGCGTTCATGATGTTCGAAGCGGCGTACTTCTGCGAAATCGTCCGGGCTGGCGTGCAGTCGATTCCCAAGGGCCAGATGGGGGCCGCCCAGGCACTGGGGATGAATTACGGCCAGACCATGCGCCTGATCATCCTGCCCCAGGCGTTTCGCAAGATGACCCCGCTGCTGTTGCAACAAAGCATCATCCTGTTTCAGGACACCTCGTTGGTCTACACGGTCGGCCTGGTGGACTTCCTCAATGCTTCGCGGGCCAGTGGCGACATCATCGGCCGCTCCAATGAGTTCCTGATCATCGCAGGTCTCGTGTACTTCACCGTCAGCTTTGCCGCCTCGCAGCTGGTCAAGCGTCTGCAAAAAAGGTTCGCCGTATGATCTCTATCAAGAACATCAACAAGTGGTATGGGGACTTCCAGGTACTGACCAATTGCAGCACCGAGGTCAGCAAAGGTGAGGTGGTGGTGGTGTGCGGGCCGTCCGGTTCCGGCAAATCCACGCTGATCAAATGCGTGAACGCCCTGGAACCGTTCCAGAAAGGCGACATCGTGGTCGATGGCACGTCCATCGCCGACCCGAAGACCAACCTGCCGAAACTGCGCTCGCGCGTGGGCATGGTGTTCCAGCATTTCGAACTGTTCCCGCACCTGACCATCACCGAAAACCTGACCATCGCGCAGATCAAGGTGCTGGGCCGCAGCAAGGAAGAGGCCACCAAGAAAGGCTTGCAACTGCTTGAGCGGGTCGGCCTCTCGGCCCACGCCCACAAGCACCCGGGCCAGCTCTCCGGCGGTCAGCAGCAGCGCGTGGCGATTGCCCGTGCCCTGGCGATGGACCCGGTGGTAATGCTGTTCGACGAGCCGACCTCGGCTCTCGACCCGGAAATGGTCAACGAAGTGCTCGACGTGATGGTGCAACTGGCCCACGAAGGCATGACCATGATGTGCGTGACCCACGAAATGGGCTTCGCCCGCAAAGTGGCGAACCGGGTGATATTCATGGACCAGGGCCAGATCATCGAAGACTGCAAGAAAGAAGAGTTCTTCGGCGACATCAGCGCCCGTTCCGAACGCGCGCAGCATTTCCTCGAGAAAATCCTGCAGCACTAAGCGCCACGTCCTTTGGAGCGGCTCCTGTGGCGAGGGAGCTTGCTCCCGCTGGGTCGCGCAGCGACCCCAAAACCGGCGAATGCGGTGTACCTGGCATACTGCATGAGCCGATTATGCGACTGCTTCGCAGCCGAGCGGGAGCAAGCTCCCTCGCCACCGGACCGGGTTCGAAGGGCGGCCGCCGCCACACTGGTTGACCCAAGGCTTCTGTGATGAAATGCGACCCCACCCTCTATCGCGCCGCGCCGCCATCACTCGCCGTGAAACCCCGCCTGATCCGCCATCTGTTCCTGCCGCCACTGGTCATTGCCCTGATGATCGGCCTGGGTTACCTCGGCTTCTGGATCAGCGAGCACTATGGCGTACGTGGCCTCGCCGAGAATGGCGAGCGCCAGTTGGAACTGCACGCCCGTGCGGTCGAGAGCGAGATCAGCAAGTACACCTACCTGCCCAGCCTGCTGGAGCTTGAGTCAAGTGTCTCGCAACTGCTCGACGACCCGACACCCGAGCACCGCAAGATCGTCAATGAATACCTCGAAGGCCTTAACCGTCGCAGCCGCAGCCGGGCCATCTACGTGATGGACACCACCGGCCGGGTGATGGCCACCAGCAACTGGCGCGATGTCGACAGTTACCTGGGCGAAGACCTGTCCTTCCGCGCCTACTTCCAGAATGCCGTGCGCGGCCAGCCGGGGCGCTTCTACGGAATCGGCAGTACCAACGGCGAACCCGGCTACTACCTGGCCCATGGCTTGGAGCAACAAGGCAAGATCATCGGCGTCGCCGTGGTCAAGGTGCGCCTCGAAGCCCTTGAGGAACGCTGGCAACGTGCACGGCTGGAGGCGTTCGTCAGTGATGAGAACGGCATCATTATCCTGTCCAGCGACCCGGCGCGACGGCTCAAGTCGGTTCGCCCCCTGAGCGACGACACCAAGGAACGCCTGGCCCGCAGCCTGCAGTACTACTGGTTCCCGCTCAATGAACTGGTGCCCCTGGCCCGGGAACGCCTGGCCGAAGGCATGGAGAAGCTGACGTTCCCGGCCAACAGCGAACTGGTGTCCGACGAGCGCGCCATCAGCTACTTGTCGCAGACCCGGCCCTTGAGCGATACACCGTGGAGTTTCACCCTGCTGACCCCACTTGAAGACCTGCGTCGCCAGGCGATCAACCAAGGCATCCTGGTGGCCGTGGCCTTCGCCCTGGTGGCATTCCTGTTGATCGCCTGGAACGAACGGCGCAAGGTCATCGCCACCCGTCTCGCGGCCCGGGAAGCCTTGCAGCAAGCCAACAACCAGCTCGAGCGTCGGATTACCGAACGCACCACCGACCTGCGCGCCAGCAACGAACGACTCAAGGGCCAGATCCGCGAGCGGCGACAGGCCGAAGAGACCTTGCGCCGGGCCCAGGACGAATTGGTCCAGGCCGGAAAACTGGCTGCCATCGGCCAGATGTCCACCAGCATCGCCCACGAACTCAACCAGCCGCTGGCGGCACTGCGCACCTTGTCCGGCAACACCGTGCGCTTCCTGGAACGCGGCCAGCTGGATATCGCCAGCGCCAACCTCAAGACCATCAACGATTTGATCGACCGCATGGGCCGGATCACCGCCAGCCTGCGCTCCTTTGCCCGGCGTGGGGACGACCAGGGCCAGGCCAGCCTCGGCAATGGAGTCGAGGCCGCGCTGCAACTGCTGGGCGCTCGTCTTGAAAGCTTGAACATCCAGATTCATTCCAGCTTCGACGACGTCCAGGTGCAAATTGACCAGACGCGCCTGGAGCAGATCCTGGTGAACCTGATCGGCAATGCCCTGGACGCCATGCAGACGCAACCCGAACCGCAGCTCTGGCTCGAAGGCCAGGCCGGCGATGGCAAATATCGCCTGCGCGTGCGGGATAACGGCCATGGCATTGACCCAGAAGCACGCAAGCATCTGTTCGAACCCTTCTTCACCACCAAACCCGGCGAACAAGGCCTGGGCCTGGGCCTGACGCTTTCCGCCAGCCTGGCCGCTGCCACGGGTGGATACCTGGGCGTCGAACACCCGGTCGAGGGCAGTGGAACCACGTTTGTCCTCAGTTTACCGTTGGTAAGCCTTTTACCTGCCGAGCCGCTATGAACAACGACCTGAGCGTATTGATCGTCGAAGACGACCCCCATGTCCTGCTGGGCTGCAAGCAGGCACTGACCCTGGAAGACATTCCCTGCATCGGCGTGGGCAGCGCCGAAGAGGCCCTGGAGCGCGTCGACGATAACTTTGCCGGCATCGTCATCAGCGACATTCGCCTGCCGGGCATCGATGGCCTGGAACTGCTGACCCGACTCAAGGCGCGGGACCGCAGCTTGCCGGTGGTGCTGATCACTGGCCACGGCGACATCTCCATGGCCGTCGGCGCCATGCAAAAAGGTGCCTATGACTTCATGGAGAAGCCCTTCTCCCCTGAACGCCTGGTGGACGTCGCCCGCCGTGCCCTGGAGCAGCGCAGCCTCGCCCGGGAAGTGTCGTCGCTGCGTCGGCAATTGGCCGAACGCGATTCCCTGGAAGGCCGGATCATCGGCCGCTCGCCCGCCATGCAGCACCTGCGCGCGCTGATCGCCAACGTCGCCGACACCTCGGCCAACGTGCTGATCGAAGGTGAAACCGGTACTGGCAAGGAATTGGTCGCCCGTTGCCTGCATGACTTCAGCCGACGCCACGACAAGCAGTTCGTCGCACTGAACTGCGGCGGCCTGCCAGAGAACCTGTTCGAAAGCGAGATTTTCGGCCACGAGGCCAATGCCTTTACCGGTGCCGGCAAACGCCGGATCGGCAAGATCGAGCACGCCGATGGCGGCACGTTGTTTCTCGACGAAGTGGAAAGCATGCCCCTGCCCTTGCAGATCAAGTTGCTGCGCGTGTTGCAGGAACGCACCCTAGAGCGCCTGGGTTCGAACCAGAGCGTGGCCGTGGATTGCCGGGTGATCGCCGCCACCAAGTCCGACCTGGACGAAATGGGCCGGACCGGGCAGTTCCGCAGCGACTTGTATTACCGCCTCAACGTGGTGACCCTGGAACTGCCGCCCTTGCGCGAGCGACGCGAAGACATCCTGCAACTGTTCGAGCATTTTCTCCAGCAGTCGTCCCTGCGCTTCGACCGCACGGTGCCGGAGCTGGACAACCAGACCCTGTCGAACCTGATGAGCCACGACTGGCCGGGCAACGTACGCGAACTGCGCAACGTCGCCGAGCGTTACGCCCTGGGCCTGCCGGCGTTCAAGCGCTCCGGTGCCAGCGGCGGCAACCAGGGCCTGGCTTTCGCCGAAGCAGTCGAAGCCTTCGAGCGCAACCTGCTGGTGGACGCCCTGCAACGCAGCGGCGGCAACCTGACCCAGGCCAGCCAGGAGCTGGGCATGGCCAAGACCACGCTGTTCGACAAAGTCAAAAAATATGGCTTGAGCCATTAATCAACTGGGCGGGAAACCTGTGGATCTGATTTTCAAGGCAGCGCTCGGTGCAGCCGTGGTGGTCATCCTGGCAATGCTGGCCAAGACCAGGAACTATTACATCGCCGGGCTCGTGCCACTGTTCCCGACCTTCGCCCTGATTGCCCATTACATCGTCGGCAAGGGCCGTTCGGTGGATGACCTGAAGACCACCATCGTGTTTGGGATGTGGTCGATCATTCCGTACTTTGTCTACCTGGCGACGCTGTATGTGATGGTCGACCGCATGCGCCTGGAGGCGTCCCTGGCCGTGGCGGCGGTGGCGTGGTTGATGGCCGCGACGGTGCTGGTCAGCGTCTGGGTGAGAGTCCATGGCTAAATAAACTGTGGCCCCCATGTGGGAGCCACCCTGCTCGCGAAAGCGCCCGATCAATACCCGACGGTAAACCGTGTGCGCGAAAACTGCGGCGTTTCCACTTCATCGATCATCGCAATGGCGTAATCGGCAAAGCTGATCCAACTACGCCCGGCGTCGTCGAACAGCAAGTGATCCTTGCCGAGACGGAACTGCTCCGTGCGCTCGGTTTCGACGAACTCCGCCGAAGGCGAAAGGAAGGTCCAGTCCAGGTCCTGCTCCTGACGCAGTACGTCCAGGAACAATGCTCCGGCGCTGGCTTCGGCCAGGTATTCCTCCGGGAAGCCATCGCTGTCGATCACACGGCTGTTATCCGGCAGCAACAACGAACCCGCCCCACCGACGACCAGCAAACGCTTGACCCCAGCGGCTTTCACCGGCGCGATGACCTTGTCGGCCGGCACGGTGGCAAAGTGCGCCGCGCTGATCACCACATCGTGATCGGTCACCGCCGCCGTCAACGCCTCGCTGTCCAATACATCCAGTTGCTTGCTGACCACACCGGCCCTTTCACCGATTTTCGCGGTGTTGCGGGCAATGGCCGTCACGCTGTGGCCACGGCGCAGGGCTTCTTCCAGCAATTGGCTGCCGGCGCGACCGGTGGCTCCGATGATTGCGATTTTGCTCATGGTGTTCTCCAGTGATTAGCGATGTTGAATACATGCTCTTGTGGCGAGGGGATTTATTCCCGCTGGACTGCGAAGCAGTCCCCTAATGCATCACATGCAGCAGGCCTGATGTAACTTGATCAGCCTTCTCAGGACCGCTTCGCGGTCCAACGGGGATAAATCCCCTCGCCACAACTGTGTGCTCGCATTACAAACTGTGGTTCACCACTTCATTTCGCCCTTGGCAACCTTGGCGCTGAGCTCCAGGGAGCTGTCTTCACCCAGGTCCGGATAGCGTAGTTTCATGGCACGGATCAGCGCGGCGGAATCCTTGGCCTTGGCGGTTTCTTCGTCGAAAGCCCTGATGTAGTCGGCGGTGAAGCGCACCGGGGCCAGGGAACGGGCGCTGTCACTCAGGTAGTGACCTGGAATCACCGTACCCGGTTGCAGTTTTTCAATGTTGGCGAGGGTCGCCAGCCAATCCTTGTGAGACTGCGGCGTCTGGGTGTCAGCCATCCACACATGAATGTTCTCGGCCACCACCACACCGCCTACCACGGCCTTGATCGACGGAATCCACACGAAACTGCGGTCCGGCTGTGGGCCATCCAGGCCGACGACCTGCAAGCGCTGGCCTTCCAGGGTCAGGCTGTCGCCCTTGAGCACCTGGGGCACGATGGCTTTGGCCGGGGCATCGGTCTTCAGGATCGGCCCCCAATATTTCAGCTTGCCGTCCATGGTCTGCTTGATGTGCTCGACAGTCGGTGCGGACGCCAGCACCTTGGCCTCAGGAAACGCGGCAACCAGGGTTTCCAGACCAAAATAGTAGTCTGGATCGCCATGGCTGACGTAGATCGTGGTGAGTTGTTTGCCGCTGGCGCGGATCTTTTCCACGACCTGCACGGCTTGGGACTTGCCGAACTGGGCGTCTACCAGGATCGCCTCCCTCTCGCCGCTGACCAATACCGAGGTCACCGGAAAAATCGCTGCCGCCCCTGGGTTGTAGACGTCCAACGTCAGGTCCGCAGCCCAGGTGTGTGTGGCGAACGCCAGCGAGGCGGTCGCCAGCAACAGGCGCTTGAGTGGGGTGAATGCGGTCATGGGTGCTCCATTGTTCAAAAGCCCGAAGGGAATGAGACGAAGCTTAGTGACCTGATTCATTTCAAAAAATGCGATGATCCAACATAGTTTGTTTCTGAAATCGGGCAGATCATGGATCGTCTACAAGCAATGCGGGTGTTCGTCACGGTGGTGGACCTGGGCAGTCAGTCGGCGGCGGCCGAGCATCTGGACCTGTCGCGCCCAGTGGTGTCGCGGTATCTGGCGGAGCTGGAGGACTGGGTCGGTGCCCGGCTGATGCACCGCACCACCCGCAAGCTGAGCCTGACGGCCGCAGGCACGGAGATCCTGCCGCGGTGCCGACAGATGCTGGAGCTGTCCGGCGACATGCAAGCCGCCGTCAGCACCCCGGACGATGCGCCACGGGGCATGTTGCGTATCAGTGCCAGTACCTCGTTCGGCCAGGCCCAACTGGCGAGCGCCATGGCCGAATACGTCAAGCGCTACCCAGGGGTGAGCGTCGACCTGCAGATGCTCGACCGCACCGTGAACCTGGTGGATGAGCGCATCGACCTGGCGATCCGCATGAGCAACGACCTGGACCCGAACCTGATTGCCCGTCGCCTCACGGTCTGCCGCTCGGTGATCTGCGCCTCGCCACAGTATCTGCGCGAGCACTCGACACCGCTGCGAATGGAAGACCTGAGCCGACACAACTGCCTGACCCACTCCTACGTCGGCAAGAGCCTGTGGCATTTCGAGCAGGACGGCGAGCAGGTCTCGGTGCCGGTGCAAGGTAATATCAGCGCCAACGAAGCCAGCACATTGCTTCAAGCCACGATAGCCGGTGCCGGCGTGGCCATGCTGCCCAGCTACCAGGCCGGCGCCCATATCAAGAACGGCGAACTGATCCGCCTGCTGCCCCACGCCGAACCCCGCCGGATGAACATGTACGCGGTGTACGCCTCACGCAAGCACATGCCCTCGGCGCTGCGCAGTCTGCTGGATTTCCTGGTACAGAAATTTCCCGAGGTACCGGAGTGGGATGTGGGGTTGTAGAACATATTCGCCTCACCACCGTCCCCCTGTGGAAGTTCGGTGTGTTTCTCAAGAGTTGCACCAGGATTTCACCAATAGCCCGCCCCAAGGCATACTTGCGGCCCTCCGAGTTCCAGAACCCATCGCCCCATGCGTATCCACGTCAGTTTCATCGACCGCGTCGGCATCACCCAGGAAGTCCTGGCCTTGCTCGGTGGACGCAATCTAAACCTGGATGCGGTGGAGATGGTGCCGCCCAACGTCTACATCGACGCCCCGACCCTCAGCCCGCAAGTGCTCGACGAGTTGCGCGAGGCGCTGTTCAGCGTGCGCGGCGTGCAGGCGGTCACCGTGGTGGACATCCTGCCGGGCCAGCGTCGGCACTTGCAGCTCGATGCCTTGCTCGCGGCCATGACCGACCCGGTGCTGGCCCTGGACAGTGCCGGCAAGGTGCTGCTGGCCAATCCGGCGCTGATTGCCCTGTACGGGCGTGAACCGGCCGGGGAAAGCGTGGCCGAGCTGTTCGGTGACGAGGCATTGCTGGACGCCTTGCTGGAGAACGGTTTTCGCTTGCCGCTGCGGGAAATCACCCTCAATGGCCAGACCTTGCTGCTGGACGCTACGCCCATCACCGATGCCGGCGCGCTGCTGACGCTGTATCAGCCGAACCGCATCGGCGAGCGCCTGTCGGCATTGCATCACGATCACGCCGAAGGCTTCGACGCGCTGCTGGGCGAATCCCCGGCAATCCGCACCCTCAAGGCCCGGGCCCAGCGGGTCGCGGCGCTGGACGCACCACTGCTGATCCAGGGCGAAACCGGCACCGGCAAGGAACTGGTGGCCCGGGCTTGCCATGCCATCAGCGCCCGTCATGGCGCACCGTTCCTGGCCCTGAACTGCGCGGCATTGCCGGAGAACCTGGCCGAAAGCGAACTGTTCGGCTATGCCCCCGGCGCCTTCACCGGCGCGCAACGAGGCGGCAAGCCGGGGCTGATGGAGCTGGCGAACCAGGGCACGGTATTCCTCGATGAAATCGGCGAGATGTCGCCGTACCTGCAAGCCAAGCTGCTGCGCTTCTTGAACGATGGCAGCTTCCGCCGGGTGGGCGGCGACCGGGAAATCAAGGTCAACGTGCGGATCCTCAGCGCCACCCACCGCAACCTGGAGAAAATGGTCAGCGAGGGCTCGTTCCGCGAAGACCTGTTCTATCGCCTGAACGTGCTCAATGTCGAAGTCCCGCCGCTGCGTGAACGCGGCCAGGACATCCTGCTGCTGGCGCGTTATTTCATGCAGCAGGCCTGCGCGCAGATCCAGCGCCCGGTCTGCCGCCTGGCCCCCGGCACGTACCCGGCCCTGCTGGGCAACCGCTGGCCGGGCAACGTGCGGCAATTGCAGAACGTGATCTTCCGCGCCGCCGCCATTTGCGAAAGCAGCCTGGTGGACATCGGCGACCTAGACATCGCCGGCACCTCCGTCGCGCGCCAGGGCGATGTGGAAGTCGAAAGCCTGGAACAGGCCGTGGAAAACTTCGAGAAGCACCTGCTCGAAAGCCTCTACGTCAACTACCCCTCCACCCGCCAGCTCGCCAGCCGCCTGCAAACTTCCCACACCGCGATTGCCCATCGGTTGCGCAAGTACGGGATTTCCGGGAAGCCATAAACCCGCCGCAGTCCCCCTTGTGGGAGCTTGCTCGCGATGACGGTCGCCCAGCCAGCCATAGGTTGACTGACACACCGCTATCGCGAGCAAGCGCCCACAGGGTTCTGAGTTGCGGTCGAAATCATGTCAAAAACGACCTCCACCTGTACTGAAAGCGCTACAGTGGAACGATATCGCTACACTCATCGCCAAGCAGCGCTGCGCAAGGCTTTGATCCCACAACGATTTTATCCGGCCTCCCAGCTGTAGCGATTTCGCTACAGCTAAGTCGATCCAAGTTTCGACAAAACCAATCAAGCCATTGATATATAAGCACTTATTAACATTGGCCGCATTCTTGCTATGGGTATTAGCATTCGGCCGGGCCAAGCCCCGCGCCTTTCTTCGCGTCCACCAGACGAATCTGGCCCCAGGAGTTTCCATGAGCGAGTTGCGTTTCACTGAAGATCACGAATGGCTGCGCACCGAAGCCGACGGCAGCGTTACTGTCGGTATTACTGCGTTTGCCCAGAACGCCTTGGGCGATGTGGTCTATGTTCAGTTACCGGAACTGCAAAGCTACGACAAGGGTGCCGAAGCCTCCACCGTGGAATCGGTGAAAGCAGCCAGCGGTGTCTACATGCCACTGGACGGTGAAGTGCTCGAGGTGAACCCGGCCCTGGAAAGCAATCCGGAATTGGTCAACGAAGATCCCCTGGGCGATGGCTGGTTTTTCCGTTTCAAGCCAGTCAACGCCGCTGCCGTTGGCCAACTGCTGGATCAGGACGCCTACGACCGCCTGATCAAAGCCAACGCCGAAGCCTGAGGAGCGCCACATGACTGTTAATCTCGGCACTGCCAACGAATTCATTGCCCGCCACATCGGTCCGCGTGCCAGCGACGAGCAAGCCATGCTCGAGCGCCTGGGCTACGACTCCCTGGAAGCCCTGAGCGCCAGCGTCATCCCGGAAAGCATCAAGGGCACCAGCGTGCTGGACATGGGCGACGGCCAGAGCGAAGCCGATGCACTGGCCTCGATCAAGGCCATCGCCGCCAAGAACCAACTGTTCAAGACCTACATCGGCCAGGGCTACTACAACTGCCATACGCCGGCACCGATCCTGCGCAACCTGCTGGAAAACCCGGCCTGGTACACCGCCTACACCCCGTACCAGCCAGAGATTTCCCAGGGCCGTCTCGAAGCGCTACTGAACTTCCAGACCCTGATCAGCGACCTTACCGGCCTGCCGATCGCCAACGCGTCCTTGCTCGACGAAGCCACCGCCGCCGCCGAAGCCATGACCTTCTGCAAGCGCCTGAGCAAGAACAAGGGCAGCAACGCCTTCTTCGCCTCCGTGCACAGCCACCCGCAAACCCTCGACGTGCTGCGCACCCGTGCCGAGCCCCTGGGCATCGACGTGGTGGTCGGCGATGAGCGCGAACTGAGCGACGTCAGCGGTTTCTTCGGCGCGCTGCTGCAGTACCCGGCCAGCAACGGTGACCTGTTCGACTACCGCGAACTGACCGAACGCTTCCACACGGCCAACGCCCTGGTAGCGGTGGCCGCGGATCTGCTGGCACTGACCCTGTTGACCCCACCCGGTGAGTTCGGCGCCGACGTGGCCATCGGCAGCGCCCAGCGCTTCGGTGTGCCGCTGGGCTTCGGTGGCCCGCACGCGGCGTATTTCTCCACCAAGGACGCGTTCAAGCGCGACATGCCGGGCCGCCTGGTCGGCGTTTCCGTGGACCGTTTCGGCAAACCGGCCCTGCGCCTGGCGATGCAGACCCGCGAGCAACACATCCGCCGCGAGAAAGCCACGAGCAACATCTGTACCGCCCAGGTGCTGCTGGCCAACATCGCCAGCATGTACGCCGTGTACCACGGTCCCAAGGGCCTGGTGCAAATTGCCAATCGCATCCATCACCTGACCGCGATCCTCGCCAAGGGCCTAGGCGCGCTAGGGCTGAGCGTCGAGCAAGAGAGCTTCTTCGACACCCTGACCTTGCGCACCGGCGCGCAAACCGCTGCCCTGCACGACAAGGCCCGCGCACAGCGCATCAACCTGCGTGTGGTGGACGCTGAACGCCTGGGCCTGTCCCTGGACGAGACCACCAGCCAGGCTGACGTCGAAGCACTGCTCCGTTTGATAGGTAACCTGATGGCCGACGGCAAGGCCGTGCCGGACTTCGCGGCACTGGCCGCCAGCGTGCAAAGCCATATCCCGGCCGAGCTGGTGCGCCAATCGGCGATCCTCAGCCACCCAGTGTTCAACCGCTACCACTCCGAAACCGAGCTGATGCGCTACCTGCGCAAGCTCGCCGACAAGGACCTGGCCCTGGATCGCACCATGATCCCGCTGGGTTCCTGCACCATGAAACTCAACGCCGCCAGCGAAATGATCCCGGTGACCTGGGCCGAGTTCGGCGCCCTGCACCCGTTCGCCCCGGCCGAGCAGAGCGCTGGCTACCAGCAACTGACCGACGAGCTGGAGGCCATGCTCTGCGCCGCCACCGGCTATGACGCGGTGTCGCTGCAACCCAACGCCGGTTCCCAGGGCGAATACGCCGGCCTGCTGGCGATCCGTGCCTATCACCAGAGCCGTGGCGAAGACCGTCGCGACATCTGCCTGATCCCGTCCTCGGCCCACGGCACCAACCCGGCCACCGCCCACATGGCCGGTATGCGCGTGGTCGTGACCGCCTGCGATGCCCGCGGCAACGTCGACATCGAGGACCTGCGGGCCAAGGCCATCGAGCACCGCGAACACCTCGCGGCGCTGATGATCACCTACCCGTCCACCCACGGCGTGTTCGAAGAAGGTATCCGCGAAATCTGCGGCATCATTCATGACAACGGCGGCCAGGTGTACATCGACGGCGCCAACATGAACGCCATGGTTGGCCTCTGCGCCCCAGGCAAGTTCGGCGGCGACGTCTCGCACCTGAACCTGCACAAGACCTTCTGCATCCCCCACGGCGGTGGCGGCCCTGGCGTCGGCCCGATTGGCGTCAAGTCGCACCTGGCACCGTTCCTGCCGGGCCACGCCAACATGGAACGCAAGCAAGGCGCGGTGTGCGCGGCGCCGTTCGGTAGCGCGAGCATCCTGCCAATCACCTGGATGTACATCCGCATGATGGGCGGCGCCGGCCTCAAGCGCGCCTCGCAACTGGCGATCCTCAACGCCAACTACATCGCCCGTCGCCTGGAAGAGCATTACCCGGTGCTCTACTCCGGCAGCAACGGCCTGGTGGCCCACGAATGCATCCTCGACCTGCGCCCGCTCAAGGACAGCAGCGGCATCAGCGTCGATGACGTGGCCAAGCGCCTGATCGATTTCGGTTTCCATGCGCCGACCATGTCGTTCCCGGTGGCCGGCACGTTGATGATCGAGCCGACCGAAAGCGAATCCAAGGAAGAGCTGGACCGCTTCTGCGACGCCATGATCTGCATCCGCGAAGAAATTCGCGCGGTGGAAAACGGCAGCCTGGACAAAGACGACAACCCACTGAAGAACGCCCCGCACACTGCGGCGGAAATCGTCGGTGAGTGGACCCACCCTTACAGCCGCGAACAGGCGGTGTACCCGGTGGCGTCGTTGATCGAAGGCAAGTACTGGCCGCCGGTGGGCCGGGTCGACAACGTGTTCGGCGACCGCAACCTGGTCTGCGCCTGCCCGTCGATCGAAAGCTACGCTTGACCTGTAGGGGGGCGGGTTTGCTCGCCCCTCTCAACAACACCGCGAACCTTGTGGAAGGTCACCTTCTCAAGGAAACCACATCTCCTTTGTGGGAGTGAGCAAGCTCGCTCCCACAAAGGAGCCTGTGCCTCATTTCATAACCGTCGATCCTCATAAAAAGAAACCGGAGAAACACCATGTCGTTAAGCGTGTTCGACCTGTTCAAGATCGGTATCGGCCCGTCCAGCTCCCATACCGTCGGCCCGATGCGTGCCGCTGCCCGTTTCGCCGAGGGGCTGCGTCGCGATGACTTGCTCAATTGCACCACCAGCGTCAAGGTCGAGCTCTACGGCTCGCTCGGCGCCACCGGCAAGGGCCACGGCAGCGACAAGGCCGTGCTGCTGGGCCTGGAAGGCGAGCATCCCGACACCGTGGACACCGAAACCGTCGACGCCCGCCTGCAAGCGATCCGCAGCAGCGGTCGCCTGAACCTGCTCGGCGAACACTCCATCGAATTCAATGAAAAGCTGCACTTGGCGATGATCCGCAAGCCGTTGGCCTTTCACCCCAACGGCATGATCTTCCGCGCCTTCGATGCCGCAGGGCTGCAAGTGCGCAGCCGCGAGTACTACTCGGTGGGTGGCGGTTTTGTCGTCGACGAAGGCGCGGCCGGCGCCGACCGCATCGTCGAAGATGCCACGCCCCTGACCTTCCCCTTCAAGAGCGCCAAGGACCTGCTGGGCCATTGCAGCACCTATGGCCTGTCCATCAGCCAGGTGATGCTGACCAACGAAAGCGCCTGGCGCCCCGAAGCCGAGACCCGTGCCGGCCTGCTGAAAATCTGGCAGGTGATGCAGGATTGCGTGGCGGCGGGCTGTCGCAACGAAGGGATTCTGCCGGGCGGGCTGAAGGTCAAGCGCCGGGCCGCGGCGTTGCACCGCCAGCTGTGCAAGAACCCGGAGGCCGCACTGCGCGACCCGCTGTCGGTGCTCGACTGGGTCAACCTGTACGCCTTGGCGGTCAACGAAGAAAACGCCTATGGCGGGCGCGTCGTCACCGCGCCTACCAACGGGGCGGCGGGGATCATTCCGGCGGTGCTGCATTACTACATGCGCTTTATCCCCGGCGCCAGCGAAGATGGCGTGGTGCGGTTCCTGCTGACCGCCGCCGCCATCGGCATCCTGTACAAGGAAAACGCCTCCATCTCCGGCGCCGAGGTCGGCTGCCAGGGTGAAGTCGGCGTGGCCTGCTCCATGGCCGCCGGCGCCCTGTGCGAAGTGCTCGGCGGCAGCGTGCAGCAAGTGGAAAACGCCGCCGAGATTGGCATGGAACACAACCTTGGCCTGACCTGCGACCCGATCGGCGGCCTGGTGCAGGTACCGTGCATCGAACGCAACGCCATGGGCTCGGTGAAGGCCATCAACGCGGTGCGCATGGCCATGCGCGGCGACGGGCATCACTTCGTCTCCCTCGACAAAGTCATCCGCACCATGCGCCAGACCGGCGCCGACATGAAAAGCAAATACAAGGAGACCGCCCGCGGCGGTCTGGCGGTCAACATCATCGAATGCTGATGCGCTTGCCTCACTTCCACATTTTTTCCAGGAGCTGATATGTCCACCGAACAACTGCTGAAGACCCCGCTGCACGCGCTGCACCTCGAACTCGGCGCCCGCATGGTGCCGTTCGCCGGCTACGACATGCCGGTGCAGTACCCTCTGGGGGTGATGAAGGAACACCAGCACACCCGCGACCAGGCCGGGCTGTTCGATGTGTCCCACATGGGCCAGATCCGCCTGACCGGCGCAGGCGCCGCCAAGGCCCTGGAAACCCTGGTGCCGGTGGACATCATCGACCTGCCGGTGGGCATGCAGCGCTACGCCATGTTCACCAACGACAACGGCGGCATCCTCGACGACCTGATGGTCGCCAACCTGGGCAACGACGAACTGTTCCTGGTGGTCAACGCGGCCTGCAAGGACCAGGACCTGGCCCACCTGCGCACGCACATTGGTGATCAGTGCAGCATCGAGCCACTGTTCGAAGCCCGCGCCCTGCTCGCCCTGCAAGGCCCGGCCGCCGTCACCGTGCTCGCACGCCTGGCGCCGGACGTGGCGAAGATGACCTTCATGCAGTTCCAGCGAGTCACGCTGTTGGGCATGGACTGCTTTGTCAGCCGTTCGGGCTACACCGGTGAAGACGGTTTCGAAATCTCGGTACCTGCCGCTGAGGCGGAAAAACTGGCCCGCGCCCTGCTGGCCGAGCCGGAAGTCGCGGCCATCGGCCTCGGCGCTCGTGACTCGCTGCGCCTGGAAGCCGGCCTGTGCCTCTACGGCCACGACATGAACACCGAGACCACGCCGATCGAAGCCAGCCTGTTGTGGGCGATTTCCAAAGTACGTCGCGCCGACGGCGCCCGCGCTGGCGGTTTCCCCGGCGCTGAAACCGTGTACGCCCAACAACAGGGCGGCGTGAAGCGCAAACGCGTCGGCCTGCTGCCCCAGGAACGTACACCGGTGCGCGAAGGCGCAGAGATCGTCAACGAAGCGGGCGAGATTATCGGCACGGTGTGCAGCGGCGGTTTCGGCCCGACCCTGGGCGGTCCGTTGGCGATGGGTTACCTGGATAGCGCCTATGTCGCCCTGGATACGCCAGTTTGGGCCATCGTGCGTGGGAAAAAGGTGCCTTTACTTGTAAGCAAAATGCCATTCGTCCCACAGCGCTACTACCGCGGTTGATTGACTGTTTCTATAAGTAACGCGATTGCGTTATACGTGCACTAATGTGTAACGCAACCGCCATAAAAAGGTGCATATCCTTAGACATTCAATGGCGCTTATAACAGTCGTTAACAATTGAACTAGCCTATCGAATAAGCCCCGCCCGGCGATGTATGTAAATGCCTGCAAGCTGAGCAAATACGGGCTTCCCCGGGGGGTTGTTTTTTCATTCGTAGTTGGCGTAGAGTTTGGTCACTGTGTTTGCATGGGTCGCTTGGAATCGTGACCTGGGCAGTAGCTTATGAAGTTTGCTACATCCCGTTCGACGTCTCTTACTTTCCTGCAACCCAGCCCAGTACTCTTTCATGCGAAAGAGGCTGTCATCAATTTTAGCGTCAAAGGAAATAAGAAAATGTCTCAACGTCAGAGCGGTACCGTCAAGTGGTTCAACGACGAGAAGGGTTTTGGTTTTATCACGCCTGAAAGCGGTCCGGACCTGTTCGTGCATTTCCGCGCCATCCAGGGCAACGGCTTCAAGAGCCTGAAAGAAGGCCAGAAAGTCACTTTCGTTGCTGTGCAAGGCCAGAAAGGCATGCAGGCTGACGAGGTTGTAGCCGAAGCCTAAGGCTTTCGCGAACTAAAAAGCCCTTGATTGATATCAGGGGCTTTTTTATGGGCGTAAATCCGTAAAATGGCTTCTTTTTCGTCCGAGACCGTCATGCCCAAACACCTGCTCACGCCCCAGGGCGACTTCCCCCCCGCCGGCCTGGGCCGTCGCCTGGCGGCAATGTTCTATGACTTTTTGCTGTGCACGGCGCTGCTGATCGTAACCAGCGGCGCCTACAAGATGATCCAGATGGCGATCATCGGTGAAGAAAAAATGCGCGCCCTCACCGAGGCCGGTGCCCTGGACGGCGACCCGTTGCTGTCCACCGTGCTGCTGTTCGTGCTGTTCGGCTTCTTCGCCAAATTCTGGACCCACAATGGCCAGACCCTGGGCATGCAGGTGTGGTGCATCCGCGTACAGAACGCCGATGGCACGGCCATCAGCCTGTGGCAGGCGCTGTTGCGGTTCGTGGTATCGATTGCGTCATTGCTGCTGGTGGGGCTGGGCTTTATCTGGGCGCTGTTCGACAAGCGCAAGCGCAGTTGGCATGACATCTACTCGGATACGCAGCTGGTGCGGATTCCCAAGAAGACCAAGTAAAGCCACCTAATCAGAAAAGTTGAAATACATTTGTGGCGAGGGGATTTATCCCCGCTGGGTCGCGAAGCGGCCCTAAAACCTGACACCGTGCAATGTCAGGAAAATAGAGGGGGCTGCTTCGCAGCCCAACGGGGATAAATCCCCTCACCACAGATAAATCCCTTCACCACAAAACCTCGCTAGCCTCGAAATCTTCTTCAGCTTCAGGCATTCCCCGCCAGCTTCATTCGCGCCGCCTGGGTGAAGTCCAGCATGCGCTTGAGCGGACGAATCGCCTGGGGGATCAGCGCCGGGTCGACGAAGATCTCGTTGGCGCCCTCCTGCAAGCTCTTGAGCGTGCGTTCCAGGGTGTTCATCGCCATCCACGGGCAGTGCGCGCAACTGCGGCACGCCGCGCCGTTGCCGGCGGTCGGGGCTTCGATGAAGACCTTGTCCGGGCACAGCTGCTGCATTTTGTAGAAAATACCCCGGTCGGTGGCGACGATCAGCGTCTTGTTCGGCAGGGTCTGGGCCGCAGCGATCAATTGGCTGGTGGAGCCCACGGCATCCGCCAGTTCGATCACCGACGTCGGCGACTCCGGGTGCACCAGGATCGCGGCGTCCGGGTACAGCGCCTTCATGTCCTCCAACTGCTTGGACTTGAACTCTTCGTGGACGATACAGGCACCGTCCCAGAGCAGCATGTCGGCGCCGGTCTTGCGCTGGATGTAAGTGCCCAGGTGCTTGTCCGGGCCCCAGATGATCGTCTCGCCGTTGTCCATCAGGCTCTCGACGATTTCCAGCGCGCAACTGGACGTCACCACCCAGTCGGCCCGGGCCTTCACTGCCGCCGAGGTGTTGGCATACACCACCACGGTGCGCTCCGGATGCTGGTCGCAGAACGCCGAGAACTCGTCCACCGGACAGCCCAGGTCCAGGGAGCAGGTGGCTTCCAGGGTGGGCATCAGCACACGTTTTTCGGGGTTGAGGATCTTGGCGGTCTCGCCCATGAACTTGACCCCCGCCACCACCACGGTCTTGGCCGGGTGGGCATTGCCGAAGCGGGCCATTTCCAGGGAGTCGGACACGCAACCACCGGTCTCTTCGGCCAGGGCCTGGATGATCGGGTCGCAGTAGAAGTGCGCGACCAGCACCGCGTCCTGAGCCTTGAGCTCGGCGGCGATGGCGGCGCGGTACCAGGCCTCTTGCTCGGCGCTCAGCGGCTTGGGCTGCTTGGCGTCGAGGTGGGCCTGGACCAGAAGGCGTTCGGAAATTTGCGTCATGTTCGCAAGACCTGCAAGCGCGTTTAGCGCGAAAGTCGAGTATACACCCGGCTCCGGACCACTCGGGTACCGCCGGGAAAGTGGGTATCAATCAGGCACGGGACTGCATGAAGCCGGCAAGGCTACAGAATATCCCACCGATGCAAAAGATCATTCTGACCTGTGCCCAGGTCCCGGGGCCGGACGCGGCCCTCCGTGGCGAGGGAGCTTGCTCCCGCTGGGGCGCGCAGCGGCCCCAAAATCCATCATTTGACGCGCAAGGTGCGTTGTACCCAGCCTTTTTGGGGCTGCTTCGCAACCCAGCGGGAGCAAGCTCCCTCGCCACAAAAGTCCGTTCATGCCAGTGGATAAGCGCCTCCCTCAAGCTGACTGAAATGTAATCACCTGCCCAGCCGGCTTATGTCATCTTCTGTTCACACCGGCACTGGGCAATGCCCCAGTGCTCGCTGCGAATCGACTGACGGACTTCCATCGCATGCAAACAAAAACTTCCCGGCGAACCTTCGTAAAGGGCCTGACTGCCGGCGGCATCCTCGGTGGCCTGGGCTTGTGGCGCGCGCCTGTCTGGGCGGTCACCAGCCCTGGCCAACCCAACGTTCTGAGCGGCACCGAGTTCGATCTGTTCATCGGCGAAAGCCCGATCAACTTCACCGGCAACCCACGTACCGCCCAGACCATCAACGGCGGCATTCCCGGCCCGCTGCTGCGCTGGCGTGAAGGCGACACCGTCACCCTGCGGGTGCGCAATCGCTTGAAGGAGACAACCTCCATCCACTGGCACGGCATCCTGCTGCCAGCCAACATGGACGGTGTTCCGGGGTTGAGTTTCAAGGGCATCGAACCCGACGGCATGTACGTGTATCAGTTCAAGGTCCGGCAAAACGGCACCTACTGGTACCACAGCCATTCTGGCTTCCAGGAACAATCCGGGGTCTACGGCCCGCTGGTGATCGACGCCAGGGAACCGGAGCCCTTCCAATACGAACGGGACTATGTGGTGATGCTCACCGACTGGACCGATGAAGACCCCGGCAACATCCTTCGCAAGCTCAAGAAACAGTCGGACTACTACAACTACAACAAACGCACCGTCGGCGACTTCATTGACGATGTGGGCAAGAACGGCTGGGCCAGCACTGTGGCCGATCGCAAGATGTGGGCCGAGATGAAGATGAACCCCACTGACCTGGCCGATGTCAGTGGCGCCACCTACACCTACCTCATGAACGGCCAGGCGCCGGACATGAACTGGACCGGCCTGTTCAAGCCTGGCGAGCGTCTTCGCCTGCGCTTTATCAACGGCTCGGCCATGAGCTATTTCGACGTGCGCATTCCCGGCTTGAAGATGACGGTGGTGGCGTCCGACGGCCAATACGTCAAACCGGTGAGTGTCGATGAGTTTCGGATCGCCGTGGCCGAAACCTATGACGTCATCGTCGAACCGACCCAGGAGGCCTACACCCTGTTCGCCCAGTCCATGGACCGCACCGGCTATGCCCGCGGCACTCTCGCGGCCAGGGCCGGGTTGTCGGCACCGGTGCCGCCCCTGGACCCGCGGCCACTGGTGACCATGGACGACATGGGCATGGGTGGCATGGACCACGGCAGCATGAGCGACATGGGGCAAATGAGCGGCATGGACCACGGCTCGATGCAGGACATGGCCGGGATGGACGACAGCCAGATGCAGGGGATGGGCGACATGGCCGGTATGGATCACGGTGCCATGCAAGGCATGGACGGCATGCTGTCGCACCCCGACACCGAGAAAGACAACCCCCTGGTCGACATGCAGGCCATGAGCGTCAAGCCCAAGCTCGACGACCCAGGCATGGGGCTGCGCGACAACGGCCGCAAAGTGCTGACCTACTCAGACCTGCGCAGCACCTTCCCCGACCCCGACGGTCGCGAGCCGGGCCGTACGATCGAGCTGCACCTGACCGGGCACATGGAGAAATTCGTCTGGTCGTTCAACGGCGTGAAATTTTCCGACGCCGCGCCGCTGCTGCTCAAGTACGGCGAGCGACTGCGCATCGTGCTGATCAACGACACCATGATGACCCACCCCATCCACCTGCACGGCATGTGGAGCGATCTGGAGGACGAGAACGGCCAGTTCATGGTGCGCAAGCACACCATCGACGTGCCACCGGGCGCCAAGCGCAGCTACCGCGTCACCGCCGATGCCCTCGGGCGCTGGGCGTACCACTGTCATCTACTGTTTCACATGGAGATGGGGATGTTCCGTGAAGTTCGGGTGCAGGAATGAGGAGCCGACCATGACCACTTTTTTTCAATACCCCATGGCACTCATTGCCAGCCTCACCCTCGGCGCCACCACCTCGGCCTGGGCGGCGGGCAACGACATGCAAGGCATGGATCACAGCCAGATGCCCGGGATGGACCATAGCCAGATGCAAGGTATGGATTCAATGCAAGGCATGGACTCGATGCAGGGCATGGAGCCCATGCAATCAGCGCCGACCACCAGCCGCACGCCGATCCCGGAACTGACAGCCGCTGATCGCGCCGCCGTCTACGAGGATCATGGCGGACACGCGGTGCATGACAGCGCAATCAATTCGTTTTTCCTCATCGACCAGCTGGAGTGGCAAGACGCCGATGACGGCAGCGCCCTGAGCTGGGATGCCTCCGGCTGGATCGGTGGCGACATCGACCGTTTGTGGCTGCGCTCCGAAGGTGAACGCCTCAACGGCAAGACCGACGAGGCGGAACTTCAGGCCCTGTGGGGCCACGCCATCAGTCCTTGGTGGGACCTGGTGGCCGGCGTACGCCAGGACTTCAAGCCGGGCGATGCGCAAACCTGGGCCGCCTTCGGCGTGCAAGGCATGGCGCTGTACAACTTCGAAGCCGAAGCCACCGCGTTCATCGGCGAAGGTGGCCAGAGCGCGGCGCGGCTGGAAGGCGACTACGACATCTTGCTGACCAATCGGTTGATCCTGCAGCCCACCGCCGAGGTCAACTTCTATGGCAAGAACGACCCCGCCCGCGGTGTCGGCTCAGGGCTGTCGGACACCGAACTCGGCGTACGGCTACGTTATGAAATACGCCGCGAATTCGCGCCATACGTTGGCGTCACCTGGAACCGGACCTACGGCAACACCGCCGACTACGCCCGCGCAGAAGGTGAAGATCGCAGCGAAGCCCGCCTGGTATTGGGGCTGCGCATGTGGTTCTGACCCGCTGAGCTGTTTCACCCAAAATTAAAAAACCACGTTGTAGGAGTCCTTGCATGTCATTGCTCAAAAACGCTGTTGCTGTTGTCGCCCTGTCCACTGGCCTGTTGATCAGCGGCTTGGCCCAGGCCCATCCGAAGCTGCTCTCCTCTACCCCCGCCGAGGGCGCCGAGGGTGCGGCACCGGCAAAGATCGAGCTGCACTTTTCCGAAAACCTGATGACCAAGTTTTCCGGTGCCAAGCTGATGATGACCGAGATGCCCGGCATGGCGGCGCATTCGCCCATGCCCATGCCAGCCAAGGTCTCCGGCAGCGATGACCCGAAAACCATGGTCATTGTCCCGAATGGTCCCCTCAGCGCCGGCACCTATCAGGTCCAGTGGCGCGCGGTGTCGTCCGACACTCACCCGATCACCGGTAACGTCACGTTCAAGGTGAAGTGAGTTGATGAGCGACTCGATCAACATCGCCCTGCGGTTTGCCCTGTATTTGGATCTGATGTTGTTGTTCGGCCTGGCCGCGTTCGGGCTCTATAGCCTGCGAGGCCAGGAGCGGGCGTCGGGCGCGCAGTTGCCTTTCACACCGCTGCTAGTGACCACGGCGGTGCTGGGCGGACTGCTGTCCTTCGCCGCCATGGCGTGCATGGCCTGGGCCATGAGCGGTGTTTCAGACTGGGCCGAACTGTGGCCGCACATTGAAATGATGGTGTTGGAGACCGACGTCGGCTTGAGTTGGACACTGCGGATAGCGGCGCTGCTGTTGGCCGGTGTCGCCGCGACGCTCAATGGACGTTGGCCGACCCTCAGCCTATGGCTGGTCATGCTGGGCGGCGCCGTCGCGTTGGCGACGCTGGCCTGGGCCGGGCATGGCGCCATGGACGAAGGTGAGCGCCGCAACTGGCACTTCATCACCGACTTCCTGCACCTGTGGGCGGCGGGTGGCTGGGTCGGGGCCTTGGCCGCGTTTGCCTTGCTGCTGCGCCAGGCCGAACCTCGGCTGGCGGTACTGGCCCGGACGTTGACCGGGTTTGAAACCGCCGGAGCGGTGATCGTGGTGGTCATCAGCGTGACGGGGGTGGTGAATTATCTGTTTATCGTCGGCCCGAATGTCGAAGGGCTGCTGGACAGCACTTATGGTCAGTTACTGGCGCTCAAGCTGATCTTGTTCGCGGCCATGTTGGTGTTCGCCGCGCTGAACCGCTTTCATCTGAGCCCATTGCTGGAACAGGCCCGACAGACCGGCGAGCACGGCGTTGCGGTGAATGCCCTGCGGCGCAGCATGGTGCTGGAGTTCTGTGTGGCGGTGATCATTCTGGGATTGGTGGCGTGGCTGGGGACGCTGAGCCCGGCGATGGAATAGGAGGTTGTGAACGACTATTGTGTGGCGAGGGAGCTTGCTCCCGCTGGGTTGCGAAGCAGCCCCCTGGTTTGCCTGACACACCGCAAGGGGCCGCTACGCGCCCCAGCGGGAGCAAGCTCCCTCGCCACACAAAAACTCTGATCCCTTCACTGATTGCGTGCCGTATTTAATTTTTCGATACGCCCTGCCAGTTTTCAGTTTGCCCATGACAGGCCGCCCCAGCCTAAATGCCCTTTTGTCCAGCAAAGGCGGCTCCATGGAAAACATTCGAACCTCAACCACCCACGCCATCTGGCTGATGGTCAGCATCGTCTTGGTGGCGCTGAACCTGCGACCCTCAATGGCGGCGGTCGGGCCCTTGTTGTCGGCCATTCGCGGCGAGGTGCCCTTGAGTTTCAGTACCGCCTCGCTGCTGACCATGTTGCCCGTCATGGCGATGGGCCTGGCGATGTTCCTGGGCATGCGCATCGCCCTGCGCATCGGAGAACACCGCACCATCGTGCTGTCGCTGTTGATCATTGGCATCGCCACGGCCTCGCGCTTGTACCTGGACAGCGCCGCCGGGTTGATCGCCAGTGCGATCGTCGCCGGGCTTGGGATCGCCTTGATCCAGGCGGTGATGCCGGCACTGATCAAGTCACGCTTCGCCGACAACGTCTCGCTGTTCATGGGCTTGTACGTCACCTCCATCATGGGCGGGGCGGCGATTGCCGCATCGTTTTCACCCTTTGTCCTGACGCAGACCGGCAGTTGGCGCGTCGGCCTGGCAATCTGGGCATTGTTGGCGCTGGTCGCCCTGGGCTGCTGGTACGCCCAGCGTTCGAACATCACGCCCTTGCCCGAAGCAGCGTCCCGGCATCACGAAGCGTTTTCCCGCAACGCCCGGGCCTGGCTCCTGGCGATTTTCTTTGGCCTGGGCACTGCTTCCTACACCTGCGTGCTGGCCTGGCTGGCGCCGTACTACGTGGAAAAGGGCTGGAGCGAACAGCACGCTGGCCTGCTGCTGGGGTTCCTCACGGCAATGGAAGTGTTATCCGGCCTGGTCACTCCGGCTATTGCCAACCGCAGCCGGGATAAACGCCTGGTCCTGAGCGTCCTGCTGGCCCTGATCATCGGCGGCTTCTGCGGCCTGATCCTCAGTCCGGAACGCTTCAGCCTGCTCTGGGCCTGCCTGCTGGGGCTGGGTATCGGCGGCCTATTCCCCATGAGCCTGATCGTATCCCTCGACCACCTGGACAACCCACGCCGGGCCGGTGGCCTTACCGCGTTCGTACAGGGTGTCGGCTATCTCATCGCCGGCCTCTCGCCATTGATTGCCGGGATGATCCGCGACCAGTTGGGGAGTTTTGAGTGGGCCTGGTGGTCGCTCACGGCGGTCATGGCGTTGATGATGGTGATGGTATTGCGCCTGGACCCGAAACATTACGGACAGCACATCCGCTGAATTTCCAGTAGGAGGACTTGCTAGGTTGAAGATTTAGCTGGTGCGACTTGGCGTTACTATACCTGCCAGGATTTTTACCTCGTAAGGGAGCTACGCCTTGTCCGTCATTCCTGACAGAACCTTCGCTGAAGTGCTCAAGCACACCGTCAAACGCATTCTTTCCTATTGGACCCAGATCACCGTCACGTTAGGCCTACTCGCGACAGGGCTTGGGTTCGTCACGTTGTACCTTTATACCCGGACGATTGGACGAATCGATCTGTTCATGCCGTCCATCGATGTGAAGTCTGCACTGTTGGTCTGGGTCGTGCTGGTCCTGCTGCTGATGCTGTCGTATTTGTTCATCTTGGGGGCGACAACGTGGATGTTCGGCTGCTCGGTTTCGCTTTTTTCAAACATGAAGGACAACCAATCGAAGATTGTTTTCTATCTGGTGTTCCCCACGGTTGTGGGATTTAGCGCGTTCATCTGGGCCACCTTTTTCCTGTCCACATTGAACGCCTGGACGATATTCGCGGCATTGCTCCTGATCGTCTTCGTTGCGTGCTTTCTCATGTACGCATTCACGCCGTTCAAAAGGGTCATCAGGAAAAGCACTCTTGTCCAAGCCAGGCTGGAGCGAGCCCGCTTGAAACGCCTGGCAGCCCATCAACAAATAAAGCGGAAAAAGCTGCAGCAACATAAACCTGCCCGCCCCCGGAAGGCCTGGCTGCAAAAATGGCTCACCTGTTTGCAGGCACTCAAAAACAAGACGACGCCAGCGTGGCGCTGGCTAAAAGAAAAATGGCAGCGGCTACAGGCGTGGGTACGGGCTCGCAAAGAGTTCTGGCTCGTCACCCTGCTCTCGATCTCCATATTCGTCACCGTGCTCTTCGCCGCCTTTCCAATCCTGCTGACGATACGTTCATATATGGAGAGGGAAACACCTGACACCGTCCCCTACGTGGCGGGTCTGTCCTGGCTGACACTCATCTTCACCCTGCTACCGGTCGTCATATTTCATTGTTTCAAGGGGGACATCTACAGGCGGACCTTCAATGGCCTGATCGCAATGATCCTGGCCTTCTGCGCCTTCACATTGCTTTCGCCGGGCAGTTTGAGCCAGATCACCTACATCGCAGCAGGAGGCTTATCGGTTCGCCAACAAACGGCGGAGCGATACGCCTTGCCAGAAGAGATAAAACTGCAAGACCTGAGCGCCACCATGTGGAAAACACGTCAGGTTGCTGCGCAAAAAATAGAAGTCGAGGCGTTCCAGTTGTATTCCTTTGGGGACGTACTGTTACTGTGCCCAAAAGACATGCTGTCACTTGAACTCAAAGAGCTGAAAAACTACTCGAAGTTCTGTGTCAGCACGCTCAATAGCAAGGTTGTGCGCAAACCTCGGTTACCGGTATTCGCCAGGAAACCACAGAAAGAATGGGCTTGCCGGGTGCCCTCATGGCAGATCCAGGCAGGACGTTGGCTCGCATGGGAAGCGCTGGTTTCTGGCGCTCATCGCTCCGCGTCGGGCGAGAAAAAGGGCTGAAGGCCCTGGCAGTCGTGAGCATGGCGACGGCTCCACGACAGGACTGCTGACTCCCTGCCCTTGGGCGGGGGGACACTTAATTCCAGGCAAAAAAAAATCCGGAAATCCTCACTTTCGTGGGCCTTCCAGACTTTTAAAACTGAAAAAAATGGTGGGTCGTGTGGGATTCGAACCTACGACCAATTGGTTAAAAGCCAACTGCTCTACCAACTGAGCTAACGACCCGCTGTGTGGTGGCGCGTATAATACTGATTTCTAAGGACTATTCAACACCTAATTTGAAATAAATCAAAAATAACGGGTTGGATCGCTCACACCCGCCGCGGCAAAGCCTTCTGCGCGCAGGCGGCAGCTGTCGCACTTGCCGCAAGCACGGCCCTGATCGTCGGCCTGATAGCAGGAAACAGTGAGCCCATAGTCCACGCCAAGCTTCACACCGGCCTTGACGATGTCGGCCTTGCTGAGATTCTGCAACGGTGCCTGGATGCGGAAACCCTGCCCTTCTACGCCGGCCTTGGTCGCCAGGTTCGCCATGCGCTCGAAGGCTTCGACGAACTCCGGGCGGCAATCCGGATAACCGGAGTAATCCACAGCATTGACGCCGATGAAAATATCACGGGCGCCCAGCACTTCGGCCCAGCCCAATGCCAAGGACAGGAATACGGTGTTACGCGCCGGCACATAGGTCACCGGGATGCCTTCGCTAGGCGCCTCCGGCACGTCGATGGAGCTGTCGGTCAAGGCCGAGCCACCAATGCCGTTGAGGTTCAGGCCGATCACTTTGTGCTCCACCACGCCCAGGTCCCGGGCCACTCGCTCGGCCGCGTGCAGTTCTGCGCGGTGGCGCTGACCATAATCGAAACTCATGGTGTAGCAGCGGTAACCCTCGGCACGGGCCATGGCCACGACGGTGGCCGAATCCAGGCCGCCGGACAACAGGATGACCGCACGTTTTTCGGCAATGTTCGAATGTTCAGTCATATCAGCGCCCCGGCTCGTCGTTCCAAAGATATTTATGCAGCTGCAGTTGCAGGCGCACCGGCAGGTTATCCGCCACCACCCAGTCCGCCAGGTCCCGAGCGCTCAAATCGTGATGGCTCGGCGACAACAACACTTCGCCGGCCCGTTGGTCGAGCCCGTACTGGATCAGCTTGGACACGGCCCAGTCGTAATCTTCCCGTGAACAGATCACGAATTTGACCTGATCGTTAGGGGTCAGCAACTCGATATTCTCGTAACGGTTACGGTGCGCTTCCTTGGAGCCTGGAGTCTTCAGGTCCACGACGCGGCTGACGCGCGGGTCGACGGCCGAGATATCCAGGGCGCCGCTGGTTTCCAGGGAAACCTCGTAACCGGCATCACACAACTGCTTGAGCAAGAGGATGGCGTTGGGTTGCGCCAAGGGCTCGCCGCCCGTGACACAGACATAACGCGGACGATAACTGGCCACTTGCTCCAGGATATCGTCGAGGGTTCGCACAGTGCCGCCGCTGAACGCGTAGGCACTGTCGCAGTATTGGCAACGCAACGGGCAACCGGTGAGGCGCACAAATACTGTGGGCAGCCCAGCCGTCCGCGTTTCACCCTGCAACGAGTGAAAAACTTCGGTGATTCTCAATGTGTCTTGCATAGTCGCCACGGGCGTAACAGCTAAACAGGCTGTCCGCCTCCGTCAGGCACTTCAAGGAACCCCGCCAACGCGCAGATCCCAAAAAGCGTGTTTCATAAAAAGGGCGTGAATTCTAACGAAAAAACCCGCGACAGGCGCGGGTTTCTTCAAAACAGGTCAAGCCAGCTTACATGCGTTGCAGATCGCGCTGGGCCAACTGGGCGGCGGATGTCCCCGGATATTGGGCCACCACCTGCTGCAGAATGCCTTTTACCTTGTCGGTGTGACCGAGGCGGCGCTCTACATCAGCCAGCTTGTACAGCGAATCCGGCACCTTGGCGTGCTTGGGATACAGTTGCGAAACCTTGGCGAATGCCTGGCCGGCACCTTGCAGGTCGCCTTTGGCCAGGTTCACTTCGCCCAACCAGTATTGGGCATTGCCCGCGTACTGGCTGTTTGGGTATTTGCGCAGGAAAGCGGCAAAAGCCTGGCTGGCCTTGTCGAAATCCTTGGCCTTGATCAAGTCGAAGGCAGCATCGTAATAGAGCTTTTCCTTCGCTGGATCAGCCGGCTCGCCACCGGCGGCAGGTGCTGCGGGAGCGGCTGCCCCCGCGCCTGCGGCTACACCGGGGGCGTTCAAGTCGCCACCGGCAGGAGAATTCTCAGGGGTCGCGGCAGGTGCAGGTGCAACGCCGGTTCCTATGCGCCGATCAAGATCCTGGTATCGCTCCAGGTTTTCCTGCTTCATGCGCGAAATATCATTTTGCAGTTCTTCGATCACACCCTGTTGGCGCGAGATCTGATCCTGCATTTGCTGCAGTTGGTTGAACAGCTGGCCCTGTGCCGAGACAGGGGCCGAAACCCCTCCCCCGGCATAGGCGCCGTTCGTACCGTAACCCGCAGGCGGATAGCTACTCCCGCTATTGTTATAGCCGGCATCGTTATCGACCACAGGAACCGCAGCCCACGCCGCAAGCGGCGCAAGGCTGAGAGCCAGAACAGTTACAGCACGACGGCACGTTCGCATGACGAATTACTTACGCAGTTCGACGCGACGGTTTTGAGCCCAGGACTGCTCGTCGTTGCCGGTAGCAACTGGACGCTCTTCGCCGTAGGAAACCAGTTCCAGCTGAGCTGGGGAAACACCTTGCAGTACCAGGTAGCGCTGAACGGCTTTCGCACGACGCTCGCCCAGTGCCATGTTGTACTCACGAGTACCACGTTCGTCGGTGTTGCCTTCCAGAACAACGCGAGCGCCGTTTGCTTTCAGGTCCTTGGCGTGAACGTCCAGAGCGCGCATGGCTTCTGGCTTCAGGTCCGAGCTGTCGTATTCGAAGTAGAAGGTGGTGATTGCGCGCAGAGCGGCTTCTTCGCTCAGGGAGCCGTCAACTGCACCGGTGTTAGCGCCGTAACCAGCGTTTGGATCAACAGCGCCTTCACCGGCATTGTCGCCGCCTTTGGACGAGCAACCTACAGCTACAGCCATGGCCAGAGCCAGCGCAGCAAATTTACCAAACTTCAGCATTTCCATCGTGAAACTCCTAATGAACCCCAGTGTGTTAAGTAAAACGTATAGCGCCGCGTCAGTTCAGGTAAGGGGACCAGGACGGTTCTCTGACTTCGCCTTGAGCGGTAGGAAGCGGGAGCCTCACGCGTCCATTAATGGACACGAGCATCAAGACTCCCCGGCCCTGCTGGCGGGTGGCGTAGATTACCATGGTGCCGTTGGGCGCAACAGTGGGTGACTCGTCCAGAGTGCTATCAGTGAGGATTTTTACGCTACCGCGCTGCAAATCCTGGGCCGCCACCTTGAAATTAGTGAAACCATCCTGGCGATGGATCATCACCAGGGTCTTTTCATCTGCCGACAGCTTCGGGTTGGCGTTGTAGTTACCGACGAACGTCACGCGTTCGGCACCGCCGCCACCCGCACTGGTCTTGTAGATCTGTGGCTTGCCGCCACGATCGGAGGTGAAGTAGATGGTCGAGCCATCCTTGCCCCAGAACGGTTCGGTGTTGATGCCCGGGCCGTTGGTGACACGGGAAATCGAACGCGAAGCCAGGTTCATCACGTAGATGTCCGGGTTGCCGTCCTTGGACAGTACGAACGCCAGCCGCGAGCCGTCCGGCGACCAGGCTGGCGCACCGTTCAGGCCTTCGAAGTTGGTGATCTGCTCACGACGACCGGTGTCGATGTGCTGCACGAAAATGCGCGGACGCTTCTGCTCGAACGAGACATAGGCGATGCGCTTGCCATCGGGGGCGAAGCGCGGCGACAGGATCGGCTCGCGCGATTGCAGCAGTGTCACCGCACGGGCGCCGTCATAGTCGGAGCGCTGCAGGGTGTAGCGGGTGTTGTTCTCGGAGAAGCGCTCGGCCGTCACGTAGAGCATGCGAGTGGAGAACGCGCCCTTGATGCCGGTAAGTTTCTCGAACGACTGGTCGGCGATGTAGTGCGCCATGTCACGCAATTGATCGACGCTGCCCGACACGCTGCCGGTCAGCACTTGCTGTTCGGTGGCGACGTTGAACAGGGCGTACTGCACCTGCAGGCGACCGCCAGCCGGAACGATGCTGCCGACCATGATGTACTGGGCGCCCAGGGCCTTCCAGTCACGGTAGATGACTTCGCTGGCCTGGGTTGGCAGGCTGATCATGTTCTGCTTCGGAATCGGCGCGTAGTAACCCGAGTTGCGCAGGTCGTTGCCGATGATTTCCGCCATGTCGTCCGGCAGGACGTTACCGCCCTGCCAGCCGAACGGTACGACGGCAATCGGGGTCGCCCGGTCGCTGCCGCTGGTGACCAGGATGTTCTTTTCCTCTGCTACCGCTATCCCTGCCAGGCAGCAGATAACGACCAGCATTGATCGAAGAAGGTTTCTCACAAGGCTAGATCCTCAGGTGTGAATGTCATCTTGAATGAACGATAGGGAGCAAAGTCGCTCGGTTTCATTCCTTGCATTTCCGTCAATCGCCCAATGTTCTTGACCGCTGCGACCGCCGAAGCGTCGAACGGACCGTCACCACTGGACTTGGCGACGCTGACCGAGGTAACCGTACCGTCGGGCAACATGCCGATTTGCAATACGACCGTCATGCCTTTGCGCGCCGAAGGTGGACGAGCCCAGCCTTCTGCCGCTCGTGCGCGAATCAAGTCATCGTAGCTGCCGGCGACTTCATCGCCCTGCTCATCAGCCAATGCCTGCTGGCGCTCCGGCGTGTCGGAAAGCAAATCTGCCAAGGCCTGGGCCTTTTTGTCTTCGGCGGATTTACGCGCTGCGTCCTGGGCCTTTTTCTTGGCGGCGTCGGCGGCGGCTTTCTTCTTCGCGTCTTCGGCGACTTTCTTTTTCGCCTCTTCAGCTTCAGCTTTCTTCTTGGCGTCTTCGGCGGCTTTTTTCTTCGCGTCCTCGACGATCTTTTTCTTCGCTTCTTCAGCGGCCGCTTTCTTGGCCTCTTCTTCAGCGGCTTTCTTGGCTTCTTCTTCGGCTTTCTTCTTGGCTATATCAGCCAATTGTTTCTCTTCTGCCTTTTTGGCCTCGGCTTTCTTCGCTTCGTCAGCCTTTTTCGCCTCGTCCGCTTTTTTCGCCTCATCGGCCTTCTTGGCTTCCTCGGCCTTTTGAGCCGCTTCCTCTTTCTTTTGTTCCGCGGCCTTTATCGCTTCCTGCTCGACCTTCTTCTGTTCCATTTGCTCGACTTCAGTCTGGCGCGCGGCGGACTTCTTCGCCTCACCGGCAAGCTTCTGGTTCGTCTGGGTCGTCGCCTGGCTTTTCGACTTGAGCTGGTACAACGTCGCCTGCACGATCGGCTTGGCCGGTGGCAACTCCGGAGTCATGGCAAAACTGACGAACAGCATGCCGAACACCAGCACATGCAGGCCGATGGCCAGGACACTGGGCCAGAAGTAGCTTTCCGAGGCGGACGGCTCTCGCTGTTGCTGCATCAGGGCGCCTCAGTGATCAAGCCAACATTACCGACCCCGGCTTTCTGCAGGCCGCCCATGGCCCCCATCACGGCACCGTAGTCGACGGTCTTGTCGCCGCGAATGAAGACTTGCGTGCGCTTGCCGGCATCGTTGCCGACACGAATGATCTTGGTCACCGCATCGGTCATCTGCGGCAACGTCATGGCCCGGTCCTGCTGCTTCTCGGTGTCCACTTCGCTGCCAAGGTTCCAGTAGTAGGTCTTGTCAGCCTTGATCGAAATAGTCAGGACCTGGGTGTTGTTGTCCTGCGGCAAGGCTTCGCTGGAAACCTTGGGCAGATCGACCTTCACGCCCTGATTGAGCATCGGCGCGGTCACCATGAAGATGACCAGCAGCACCAACATCACGTCGATGTAGGGCACCACGTTCATCTCGGCGACCGGCTTGCGCTTTTTTCGGGCTCGAGCGATTAAAGCCATTGGGAAATACCTGCTTATTCTTCGCTGGTGTGCACTTTACGGTGCAGGATCGCCTGGAATTCATCGGCGAAGGTGTAGTAACGGCCGGTCAGCATTTCGCTGCGGGCAGCGAAGCGGTTGTAGGCGATAACGGCCGGGATGGCCGCGAACAGACCGATGGCGGTGGCGATCAGTGCCTCGGCGATACCCGGGGCCACGGTGGCGAGGGTCGCTTGCTGGGCGGAAGCCAGGCCACGGAAGGAGTTCATGATCCCCCACACGGTACCGAACAGACCGATGTACGGGCTGACCGAACCAACGGTGGCCAGGAACGACAGGCCCTGTTCGAGCTTCTCTTCCTCGCGGGAAATGGCGACGCGCATGGCACGGGCCACACCTTCCATCACCGCCTCAGGGTCGACGCCCGGCTGCTGGCGCAGGCGAGAGAACTCCTTGAAGCCGGCACGGAAGATCTGCTCGACGCCCGAGTCCGGGTCAGGGTTGCTACCGGCCTGGCGATAGAGCTTGGACAGGTCGATGCCGGACCAGAAACGCTCCTCGAAGCTCTCCAGGGCACGACGACCGGCGCGCAGCATGTTGCTGCGCTGAAAGATCATGATCCATGAGGTCACCGATGCGGCTACCAGGGTCAGCATTACCAGTTGCACCACGACGCTGGCATTGCTGACCAGGCTCCACATGGAGGAATGGTCGACGACGTTAGCTTCCACGCTTTATCTCCTGCTCTGAGTGTGTACCCGCGCCGCTCACGCCGGCAAAGGCCGCACGTAGAGCTTCGGGAATGGCCCGGGGTTTCAAACTATGGGTGCGCACACAGGCCACCAAAAACTGCCCTTCACAGAGCAGCACGTTATCCGTAGCCCGCCTGACCTGCTGCTTGAAACGCAGGCTGACACGGTTCAATTCGATGACATCGGCACTTACCAGCAACTCGTCGTCCAGTCGCGCCGGCGCGTGGTAGCGCGCTTCGCTGGAATGCACGACGAATAACAGGTCCTCCCCTGCCAGCGCGGATTGGGCAAAACCCAGTTCCCGCAGCCGTTCGGTTCGAGCCCGTTCCATAAACTTGAGGTAATTGACGTAGTAGACGATGCCGCCAGCATCGGTGTCCTCGTAATAAACGCGACAGCGATGTGCGAACGACTCCAGCCCGTTTTGCGCGCGCATACTCTAGTGCTTACTCCTCAGGTTGCCAATCGGCCAGGCAACTGTTTTTTCATTCTCGAACGCATTGACGCTCCAGGCGTCGTCTGGGACAGCACGAACTGGAAAAAAGTCGGCGTACAGAGCTCGTTCAATCGTCCACGGCATCGAGGAATTCGTCTACCACCGGCATCTCACCCATTCGTGTCGGGATGTTTAAACCAAAATGCAGATAAGCATGACGGGTCACCACGCGCCCGCGAGGGGTACGCATGATGTAGCCCTGCTGGATCAGGTACGGTTCCAGCACATCTTCAATGGTGTGGCGCTCTTCGCTGATGGCCGCCGCCAGGCTGTCCACGCCCACCGGGCCACCGTCGAACTTCTCGATCATGGTCAGCAGCAGGCGCCGGTCCTGGTGGTCGAAACCACGCTCGTCGATGTCCAGCAGGTTCAACGCCAGGTCGGCAATCGGCTTGGTGATGTGGCCCTTGGCCCGGACTTCGGCAAAATCCCGGACCCTGCGCAGCAGGCGGTTGGCGATCCGCGGCGTGCCCCGGGCACGCCGGGCGATCTCATACGCACCGTCCGGGTCCAGCGGCAACCCGAGGATGCCCGCCGAGCGGCTGACAATCGTCGCCAGGTCGGCGTTGTTGTAGAACTCCAGGCGCTGGACGATACCGAAGCGGTCGCGCAACGGGTTGGTCAGCATGCCTGCGCGAGTGGTGGCGCCCACCAGGGTGAAGGGCGGCAGGTCCAACTTGATGGAGCGTGCCGCCGGCCCTTCGCCGATCATGATGTCGAGCTGGAAATCTTCCATGGCCGGGTACAACACTTCCTCGACGATCGGCGACAGCCGATGGATTTCGTCGATGAACAGCACATCATGGGGCTCAAGGTTGGTCAGCAGCGCCGCCAGGTCACCCGGCCGCTCGAGGACCGGCCCGGACGTGCTCTTGATCGAGACGCCCATTTCCTGGGCAATGATGTTGGCCAGGGTGGTCTTGCCCAGGCCCGGCGGGCCGAAGATCAAGGTGTGGTCCAGCGACTCGCTGCGCCCACGGGCGGCCTGGATGAACAACTCCATCTGCTCGCGCACGGTCGGTTGACCGATGTAGTCGGCCAGGCTGACAGGACGAATCGCGCGGTCCTGGATTTCCTCGCGGTCACGGGGCGCGCCCGTGGCGGCGATCAGGCGGTCAGCTTCAATCACTTAAATCATTCCCTTCAGGGCACGACGAATCATGTCTTCAGTGCTCAGGCCTTTTTCCTTGATAGCGGAAATCGCCTTGCTGGCTTCCTGCGGCTTGTAGCCCAGGGAGATCAACGCGGTGACTGCATCGTTTTCGGCGCTGACCGCAGGCGCAGGCGCATCCGGCTGGTTCGGCACCAGGGCGAACATCGCCGGCACCGCCTCCCAGGCCTTGAAGCGGTCCTTGAGTTCGACCAGCAGGCGCTCGGCGGTTTTCTTGCCCACACCCGGCACCTTGGTCAGGGCCGAAGTGTCCTGGGACTGCACACAACGCACCAATTCATCGACTTCCAGGCTCGACATCAAGGCCAGGGCCAGTTTCGGGCCGACGCCATTGAGACGGATCAGTTCGCGGAAGAAATCCCGCTCGCGCTTGCCGACGAAGCCATAGAGTAACTGCGCATCCTCGCGCACGACCAAATGGGTGTGCAGGGTCAGCGGCTCGCCGACCGACGGCAAGCGATACAGCGTGGTCATGGGCACTTCCAGCTCATAGCCCAGGCCGTTTACATCCAGAATCAGGTGCGGCGGCTGTTTTTCAGCCAGGGTGCCGCGCAAGCGTCCAATCACGTTTCAGATCCTTGGGTGTTGGCCAGCCTTGGCTGGCGAGTAACAGCCCGGGCAGGAAGGCCGACGACACAGGCGCAAGATGCTCGGGCTCACGAAAGATTGCGCTGATGCTATCAGAGACGCAGGCGCCCGCCACGACTGCGTGCGGTTCCCAGGCCGTGAGGCAACAGGCTGGAACGGGTATGGGCATGGCAAATGGCAATGGCCAGGGCGTCCGAGGCATCGATCTGCGGCTTGCTGACCAGTTTCAACAGGTGCATCACCATCATTTGCACCTGCTCCTTGTTCGCCGCCCCGGTTCCGACGACCGCCTGCTTGACCTGGGTCGCGGTGTACTCGGCGATCTCCAGGTTTTCCTCGGCGCCAGCAACGATTGCCGCGCCCCGGGCCTGCCCCAGTTTCAAGGCCGAGTCGGCGTTGCGCGCCATGAAGACCCTTTCGATGCCCATGGTGACCGGGCCGTAGGTCTGGATAACTTCGCGAACGCCGCGATAAACGATCTGCAAGCGCTGGTGCAGTTCACCCGCCCCGGTGCGGATGCAACCGGACGCGACGTACACGCAGCCGCGCCCGGTATCGCGAACCACACCGTAGCCGGTGATGCGCGAACCAGGGTCGATACCAAGGATTAAAGTCATAGCGCCTGCGAAAGGTAATGCGGTTACAAGAGGATACAGCTCATCAAGGGCTTGCAGTGGATCCGTGGCGAGGGAGCTTGCTCCCGCTGGGCTGCGCAGCAGACCTTTTTGGGAGCGCTTCGCACTCCAGCGGGAGCAAGCTCCCTCGCCACAATGATTTCAAACAAGCCTTGAGTGCCCGTCAGCCCAGCTGTTCAGCCACCGACTCCGGAATATCGGCATTGGAATAAACGTTCTGCACGTCATCCAGGTCTTCCAGCATGTCGATCAGCTTGAGCACCTTCTCGGCCCCTTCCAGGTCCAGTTCGGCACTGGTGGTCGGCTGCATGACGATCTCTGCGTCGGCGGGCTTGAAGCCGGCCGCCTCCAGGGCGTTGCGCACGGCATAGAAGCTGGCGAACGACGTGAACACGTCGAACGAACCGTCTTCATGACTGACCACGTCATCGGCGTCGGCCTCCAGGGCCGCTTCCGTCAGGGCATCTTCATCGAGGCCCGGCGCGAAGCTGATCTGCCCCTTGCGCTCGAACAGATAGGCCACCGAGCCGTCGGTGCCCAGGTTGCCACCGCATTTGCTGAACGCGTGACGCACGGCGGCGGCAGTACGGTTGCGGTTGTCGGTCATGCATTCGACCATCACCGCCACGCCGCCCGGGCCATAACCTTCGTAGGTCAGCTCTTCAACGTTGTCGGCCTCGGTCGCACCCGCGCCACGGGCGATGGCCCGGTCGATGATGTCGCGGCTCATGTTGGCACCCAGCGCCTTGTCCAGGGCCAGGCGCAAGCGCGGGTTGGAACCGGGGTCGCCGCCACCCTGGCGGGCCGCGACCGTCAGTTCACGGATCCACTTGGTGAAGATCTTGCCTCTCTTGGCATCCTGACGTTCTTTGCGGTGCTTGATGTTCGCCCACTTGGAATGACCTGCCATAACTCGCTCCGTTTCTCTTTGGAACATTGCCCGCCCTGCGCGTACGCAGTGGCCGGCAATCAGAAATATCGACCCCAATGAAAAGGCGCATCCGAAGATGCGCCCTCTCAGGTGCCAGCCTTACTCAGCTTTTGGCTGTTCACGCAGACGAATGTGCAACTCGCGCAATGCCTTGGCATCCACCACACCCGGCGCCTGGGTCATGACATCGGCCGCGCTCTGGGTTTTCGGGAACGCGATCACTTCACGGATCGACTGGGCGCCGGTCATCAGCATCACCAGGCGGTCCAGGCCGAAGGCCAGGCCACCGTGGGGCGGTGCACCGTACTTCAGGGCGTCGAGCAGGAAGCCGAACTTCTCTTCCTGCTCGGCTTCGTCGATGCCCAGCAGGCGGAACACTGCCTGTTGCATTTCCTTGCGGTGGATACGGATCGAACCGCCACCCAGCTCGGTGCCGTTCAGGACCATGTCGTAAGCGCGCGACAGAGCGGTGGCCGGGTTGGCCTCCAACTCTTGCGGCGAGCACTTCGGCGCGGTGAACGGGTGGTGCAGCGCCGAGAAGCTGCCGTCGTCGTTTTCTTCGAACATCGGGAAGTCGACGACCCACATTGGCGCCCACTCGCAAGTCAGCAGCTTCAGGTCGTGACCCAGCTTGATGCGCAGCGCGCCCAAGGCTTCGCTGACGATCTTGGCCTTGTCGGCGCCGAAGAACACGATGTCGCCGTCAACCGCGCCCACGCGATCGAGGATCACATTGAGGTTGGCTTCAGGGATGTTTTTCACGATCGGCGATTGCAGGCCATCAACACCCGCGGCGCGCTCGTTGACCTTGATGTAGGCCAGGCCCTTGGCACCGTAGATGCCGACGAACTTGGTGTAGTCGTCGATCTGCTTGCGCGGCATGCTGGCCCCGCCAGGAACGCGCAGGGCCGCGATACGGCATTTCGGGTCGTTGGCCGGGCCGCTGAACACCTTGAACTCGACGTCCTTGAGCTGGTCAGCCACGTCCACCAGCTCCAGCGGGTTACGCAGGTCCGGCTTGTCGGAACCGTAGCGGCGCATGGCCTCTTCGAAGGTCATGTGCGGGAACTCGCCGAATTCCAGGCCCAGCACTTCCTTGAACAGGTTGCGGATCATGCCTTCGGTCAGGCCCATGATGTCTTTTTCGTCGAGGAAGCTGGTCTCGATGTCGATCTGAGTGAACTCAGGCTGACGGTCGGCACGCAGGTCTTCGTCGCGGAAGCACTTGGCGATCTGGTAGTAGCGATCGAACCCGGCCACCATCAGCAGTTGCTTGAACAGCTGTGGCGATTGCGGCAAGGCGAAGAAGCTGCCGGGGTGGGTACGGCTCGGCACCAGGTAGTCGCGGGCGCCTTCCGGCGTGGCGCGGGTCAGGATCGGCGTCTCGACATCGAGGAAGCCGTTCTCGTCCAGGTAACGACGGATGCTGGTGGTCATGCGCGAACGCAGGCGCAGCTTCTCGGCCATCTCCGGGCGACGCAGGTCGATGAAGCGGTAGCGCAGGCGGGTTTCTTCGCCCACGTCGGAGTATTCGTTGAGTGGGAACGGCGGGGTTTCCGATTCGTTGAGCACTTCAAGCTCGTAACCCAGCACTTCGATCATGCCGGACGCCATGTTGGCGTTGCCAGCACCGGCCGGACGCAGGCGCACCTTGCCGGTGATCTTGACCACGTATTCGCTGCGCACGCGGTCGGCGGTGGCGAAGGTGTCAGCGCGGTCCGGATCGAACACCACCTGGGCCAGGCCTTCACGATCACGGATATCGAGGAAAATCACCCCGCCATGGTCACGGCGACGATGGACCCATCCGCAAAGAGTAACTTCCTGACCTTCCAGGCTTTCGTTCAGTTGGCCGCAATAATGGCTGCGCATCATGGTAGTGGTTTCACTTCTCGTAATTCGAAATTCGGTTGGAGGACCTGCCCGTGCAAGCACTCGCGCGTGTTCAACTCAATCTGCTTTGTCGCCACCGGCCAAATTCTTCTTGGCGCCGGTCTTGAAGTCGGTTTCATACCAGCCTGTGCCGCCGAGGCGGAAACCAGGCATGGACAGCATCTTTTTCAGTTCTGGCGCCTGGCAGGCAGGGCAGTCGACCAGCGGTGCCGCGCTGATCTTTTGAATGGCTTCCATCTGATGACCACAGGAAGCACATTGATAGTCGTACATCGGCATGGGGTTGTCTCGGCGATCAGGTTACTCGCGCAAAGGCTGGGCTTTGCGGCAAAGAGCGGGATTATATCCATTAAATGCGGCCTGTGCAGCCGTAAGACCGCACAGGCCGTTTGCAGTCCGACTCAGTCATCGACAGGGCAGCTACCCGTCAATGACAGTCCGCCACCTGCGACACGGTTTCCTTCAAACCATGCACCACGCATACAACACGCACCAGCGCGCTGAAATTGCGTACCCCGCCATGGCGCAGGTGCACCTCTCTGTCGACATGGGACAGCAACGTACTGATGGAACAGCTGTTGAGCTGGGCCATGTCGCCGAGGATATCCCAATAGACCTGCTCCAGCCGCAGACAGGTGGCGAACCCGTTCAGACGAATGGATCGGGCCAGGGGACGCACCAGTTGCATGTCGAAACCCCTGACGAACGGATCGACGCTGATGGACTGAAAGCGCCCACGCACACCCTCCTCCGGTTCCTTTCCTTGAATCATACCGTTGACACTCCTTTGCCATACGAGCCTCTCAGTTGGAACAATCCACCTGTGGCTCTATGGAAGCTCAACGGCATCGCCAGTTCCAGACGACTTTATGACCATGGGCGTAGGACAAGCCAACAGCAGGCAGGCGACGAATTACGTCGTCCTACACCTGTGGCGAGGGAGCTTGCTCCCGTTCGGCTGCGCAGCAGGCGCAAAATCTTCCAGCCTCCAAAGAATCAGCGTCTGGTATGGGGGTCGCTTCGCAACCCAGCGGGAGCAAGCTCCCTCGCCACGACATTACAACGCGCTCCCTATTAGTTTTCCAACAGCGCGCGCAGCATCCACGCGGTCTTTTCGTGAACTTGCATGCGCTGGGTCAGCAGGTCGGCGGTGGGCTCATCACTGACCTTGTCCAACAAGGGAAAGATGCCACGGGCTGTACGCGTCACCGCTTCCTGACCCTCGACCAGTTGCCGGATCATGTCATCGGCGCCAGGCACGCCTTCCTCTTCCTTGATAGAAGACAGGCGCGCGTACACCGAGTAGGCCCCCGGAGCAGGAAAGCCCAGGGCGCGGATGCGCTCGGCAATCAGGTCCACCGCCAGGGCCAGCTCGTTGTATTGCTCCTCGAACATCAGGTGCAGGGTGCGAAACATCGGCCCCGTGACGTTCCAGTGGAAATTGTGGGTCTTGAGATACAGCACATAAGTGTCCGACAGCAGGCGCGAAAGCCCGTCGACGATGGATTTGCGGTCTTCTTCACTGATACCGATATCAATTGCCATGCTGGTTGATCTCCTGACGGTGATGAATTCGACAACGCCCCAAACTCTAGTGGTTTTGGCCGCCGATGGCCTGCGACAGATCGCCAGCCCTCCTGAACCGACAAGCCGGGGCAGCGGGCGGTTCCGACACCTCGAGGAATTCAACGCCGTTTGCCTGGCACCTTCAAGCATCGGCGAGTCTTTCCTGGCCGACGAACAGCGCGGTGCGCGCCCGTAACGGGTTTGAGAAGGCCCGAGCTTTACTGTTAAATAGGCAGTGTGTCGCTACGCTTATTTTCCCGGGCGTGGCGCATAGGCTGGTTCGGGTACGTGTCCAACGCCTCTCATTGTTTCGAAGCGAACCGTCCCCGACCCGCTCTTCCTTGTGATCTGTCTTAACCGTGAGCCAATCAAAATGTTGAAAATCGTCCACTTGCTAATGGGCGCAGCTGCCCTGCTGCTGTCCTTCATCCCTAGCCTGGGTTCCGAAGCCACACCTTACCTGCAACACCCCGATGCACTGTACCTGGCCTTTTTCGGCCTGCTCAATCTGACCCTTGCACCCGTCATCCCTTACTGGAACAAAGGTCCACGTCACCAACTGCAAAACCTGGTCAGCGCCCTGCTGGTACTGGCCGTTGCCCTGCAAACCCTGGCCCTGCTGGCGCCCATGCCGGAAATCGGCGGTCAACCGGCCATTCTGTTCAGCCTGGGCGCGGCACTGCTCGCCGTGGCACTGCACCTGGCCGTCAGCTTCTACAAGAAGTCGTCGCCGGCCGCCGCTGCGCAGAACTACGACATGTCCAACCGCGATACCGGCACGGTGAAGTGGTTCAATACGTCCAAAGGGTTCGGCTTCATCTCCCGCGACTCCGGCGATGACATTTTCGTGCATTTCCGGGCCATTCGTGGCGAAGGCCATCGCGTCCTGGTGGAAGGCCAGCGCGTGGAGTTCTCCGTGATGAACCGCGACAAGGGCCTGCAGGCCGAAGATGTGATCGCCGCGCTGCCGCGCCGCTGATCCCTGCCCCTAAAAAAACCGCGATGCAGCCTGGCTGCTCGCGGTTTTTTATTGCCCGTCAAACGAGAGTCGGGCCCAGTCAGTAGTGAGGAGGCGGCGCCTCTTCTTCGAACGACTCGAACTGCCCGGCCATTTCTTCCTGGCGCTTGAGCAACGCCGCCATCTGCAGTTGCAGACGCTCGACGATCCGCTGCTGCTCCACAAGCACATCGTTCAATGCCTGGATGGTGTCATCCTGAAACGCCAGGCGGCTTTCCAGATCGGTTACGCGGTCTTCAAGGTTCATGGTTCAGCCCTCCAGAAACTTGAAATCATCGGTCAAGGCCATTCGCAACCGTTCACGAATGGCCGCGACCTGCCCTGCATTATAAGGCTGGGCCGGGTGCTTGCCCCAGACCGGCGCGGGCCAGGCGGCGTCATCCCGTTTGCGCACGATGACGTGCATGTGCAGTTGACTGACAACGTTACCCAAGGTTGCAACGTTCATCTTGTCGGCATCGAACGAATCCTTGAGGGTTTCGGCCAACGCCGTGGTTTCTTTCCACAGCTGTTGTTGATCAACGTCATCCAATTGAAATAATTCGCTGATATCTTCCCGCCGCGGTACGAGGATGAACCACGGGTAGTTCGAATCGTTGGACAAGAGCAGTCGGCACAATGGGAAATCACCGATTGGCAATGTGTCTTGTTGCAGTCGTGGATCTAAAGCGAACACCGCGTGTACTCCTCGCTCGTTATCGGTTCTGCCCGGTTTGGCGGCCTACGGGCCTGCATCGGACTCAGATGCGCAGCATACCCGCGAACGCCGGATCGATCACGGTGTACCGTCCTGATGCTCGTCCTGCGAAGTTTTTTTCAACACACAGCATCAACCTGTGCAAGCTGACGCACCAACACAGCGCAAGCGGCACCACACAGTCCTGACAGGACCGTGCCAGGGGCCCAGGCAAGGCCTCGGCGTTGTAAGATTTTCGTACAGCCGGAAAATTTTTTGCACCAAAACAGCACAGTGCGTCTACGCTCAGTGCACAAAGTATCCGTGATCTACTCACTGGGTAGGGTGAACCGGTAACGTTTTTGATTGTCTCGCCGCGTTTGTCGGCGTCAATCACGAGAGCCGCACACGAGTCAACCCTATTTAAAACAAGGCCTTTGGAGCCCGGTTTCATGAGGTTTCACCGCGTCAACCGGTGAAATGTGAAAAAAATGTAAACGAAATTCGGGTTTGAGCATGCTTGTTGCATTCATCCCCGCACTGTCCAAAGGCCTCGCCGGAAGCGAGAACCTGCCGACATACAAATTAAAGTGGCAAGGCTGCCCACAGGAGCTTCAAGCGCGGTAATGACGGACTCTTTACACCGATGCCGGAAAAGAAAAAACAACATTAAGTTGTGGATACGGTTGCGTCGGACCAGCTGAAATGCGACATGGATCGAGCCATTGGCGACATGGTCGTAAAGAAGCTGAAAGGTTGAATGGGCAAGTATCGCCAAAGAATGTCGACGTGATATAAGTTTGCGCCGACACAAAAAGAAAGAGCCGCCCAGATAAAAAAACAGGTGGGACGGCAGTACTCTTCTAAAAACCAAAGGAGCAAATCACGATGCGCGTGATGAAGTGGAGCATGATCGCACTGGCTGTATCGGCCAGTACCTCGCAGTTCGCAATGGCGTCCTCCCAAGAGGAATCCAAGGGCTTTTTTGAAGATCAGAGCTTGAATGTTCTGACCCGTGCGCTGTACATGAACCGTGATTTCAAAAACAACCCAAGCTCTACACAAAGTTATCGTGAAGAGTCTGGTATTGCCGCACGCGCCATTTACGAGTCGGGCTTTACCCAAGGTACCGTTGGCGTAGGCGCTGATGCCTTTGCACTTGGCACCGTTCGCATTGACGGCGGCAGCGGTCGTGCCGGCAACGGTCTGTTCGCTCGGGACAGCGACGGCAACCTGGAAGAAACTCAATCGCGAGCTGGTGGCGCGGTTAAATTCCGTCTGTCCGACACCGTCCTGAAATACGGTAATCAGTTCGTTGCCAGCCCGGTTTTCTCGACTGACGACAGCCGCTTGCTGCCGGAAGTTGCCACCGGCACCTTGATCACCAGCAAGGAAATCAAGGGCCTGGAACTGAGCGCAGGTCGTTTCACCTCGCTGAGCTCGCAGACTGGCATGGGGCGTGACAGCCTCGGCCTGACATCTGCTGACATTGTTGGCGCAACCTACCAGTTCACCGACAATTTCGTAGCTGGCGTAGCGGCTTCCGACGTTGAAGATCACTACAAAAAGAAATACATCAACCTGAACTACACCCTGCCGATCAACGAAGATCAGTCCCTGAACTTCGACTTCAACGGCTATGACAGCCAGGATCAGGGCCAGAAGCTCAGCGGCGACGTTGACAACCGCATCTGGTCCCTCGCAGCGGCCTATGCCATCGGTGCCCACAAGTTCACCCTGGCTCACCAGCGCTCCACCGGTGACACCGGCTATGTGTATGGCGCTGACGGCAACGGCACTATCTTCCTTGCCAACTCCATCCAGTACTCCGACTTCAACGGTCAGGACGAGCGCTCCTGGCAGGCTCGCTACGACCTGAACATGAAGACCTACGGCGTTCCTGGCCTGAGCTTCATGACTCGTTACGTTACCGGTGACAACATCGAGACTGGCGGCGCAGAAGGCAAAGAGCACGAGTGGGACTTCGAAACCAAGTACGTTATGCAAAGCGGTCCAGCCAAGGACCTGTCTTTCCGCGTACGTGCTGCGTTCTATCGTGCTAACTCTGACTACAACGCCATCAACGGCAACGACAACAATGACACCCGTCTGATCATCGAATACCCACTGAGCATCTTGTAATTCAGTGCTAGTTCGATAGCGACACCCGCAACAAGCAAAAAACCGCTCATCTGGATCAGGTGAGCGGTTTTTTTATGTCCATTGCAATGTAAGCTTTAGCACAACTTTTTAAATAGCAAGCTAACTAAACATAACCTGACCTGACCCCAGGCCAAGTTATAGTCGAATCATTATTGCGCCGCCCCTTCCTGAACCACCCGAATCACTCGCTGTGGAAACGGAATATCAATACCGGCATCCTTCAAACGATCCCGCGCCTGCTCATTAAGCATGAACATCACGCTCCAGTAGTCCGCGGTCTTGACCCAGATACGCAGCGACACCGTGATGGAACTGTCGCCCAAGGTGGAAATCACCGCTTCAGGTGCCGGATCCGCCAGCACACGCTCATCCTTGGCCAGCTCCAGCAACACTTCCCGGGCCTTTTGCAGGTCAGCCTGGTAATCCACGCCGACATCGAACACCACCTTGCGGGTCGGCTGGCGGTTGGTGTTGGTAATGATGCCGTTCGAGAGATTGCCGTTGGGTAAAATGACGGTCTTGTTGTCACCGGTGCGCAACACGGTGTGGAAGATCTGGATGCTGTCGACCGTACCGGCCACACCTTGGGCTTCGATCCAGTCACCGATGCGGAACGGACGGAACAGCAGGATCAGCACGCCACCCGCGAAGTTCGCCAGGCTGCCTTGCAGGGCCAGGCCAATCGCCAGGCCGGCGGCACCAATGGCGGCAACGAACGAAGTGGTTTCCACACCGATCATCGAAGCGACGCTGACGATCAACAATATCTTCAGAATGATGTTGGCCAGGGTACTGATGAACCCTTGCAGCGCCAGGTCAGCGTTACGCAGGGCCAGCAGCGCACCCAGTTTCTGCGTGACTTTGTTGATCAACCACCAGCCGATGGCCAGGGTGATGACCGCCAGCAGCACGCGGCTGCCGTATTCCATGATCATGGGGATCCAGGTCTGGGAAGCCTTGACCAGGTTGTCCACTTCAGCATTCAAGTCCATCTCTCTCTCCTATTCCTGTTGCCACTAATAAGACCTGCAGAGACACATTGTGGCGAGGGAGCTTGCTCCCGCTGGCTGCGTAGCAGCCCCTTATAGGTGGGCGCTTCGCACCCAAGCGGGAGCAAGCTCCCTCGCCACAGGGTCACTGAAGTATCAGTCGCGGAAATTATTGAATTGCAATGGCATGCCGAATTCCTTGCCGCGCAGTGCCGCAATGGCTTCCTGCAAGTCGTCACGCTTTTTGCCGGTGACTCGCACCTGCTCGCCCTGGATGGCGGCTTGCACCTTGAGCTTGGCGTCCTTGATATGAGCGACGATCTTCTTTGCCAATTCCTTGTCGATGCCTTCCTTGAGCACGGCTTCCTGCTTCATCAGCTTGCCCGAGGCATAGGCGTCCTTGACCTCGAGGCACTGCACGTCGATCTTGCGCTTGACCAGCGCCAGCTTGAGGATCTCGATCATCGCCTCGAGCTGGAACTCGGCCTCGGCGGTCAGGTTCACGGTCAGGTCTTTTTCCTTGAACTCGAAACTGCCTTTGCCCTTGAGGTCATAACGACGGTCGAGTTCCTTGACGGCGTTTTCAACCGCGTTGGTGACTTCGTGCTTGTCCAGTTCGGATACCACGTCGAATGACGGCATGTAGTGTTCTCCAAATAAAAAGGCGCGCCAGTATCAACGGCGCGCGCTTGGCTTGTGGTTAAAATCGGGCTCATTATAACGGCTCTTTTCCTGCCGACACTGCGAGCCCTCAGATGCCTGCGCCAATCCGAGTAAAAAACTGATGTCGACCACCTGGCATGTCCTGGGGGCCGGCAGTCTCGGCACGTTGTGGGCCACGCGCCTGGCCCGGGCCGGGTTGCCGGTTCGGCTGGTGCTGCGCAACGAAGCCCGCCTGCAAGCCTACCGAAGCGCCGGCGGCCTGACGCTGGTGGAACAGGGCCAGGCGCAAAGCTACCCGATACCTGGCGAAACGGCGGACAACCCAGAACCGATCAGGCGCCTGCTGTTGGCCTGCAAAGCCTACGACGCGGAAGCGGCCGTGGCCTCGGTGGCCCATCGCCTGGACGCCGAATCGGAACTTGTCCTGTTGCAGAACGGCCTCGGCAGCCAGGACGCGGTGGCCAATTGTGTGCCCCAAGCCCGTTGCATCAGCGCCTCCAGCACCGAAGGCGCGTTCCGCGACGGTGACTGGCGCGTGGTATTCGCCGGCCACGGCTACACCTGGCTGGGCGATCCTGCTCACCCAGTGGCGCCGTTCTGGCTCGACGACCTGGCCGCCGCTGGCATTCCCCACGAATGGAGCGCCGACATCCTCACCCGGCTCTGGCGCAAGCTGGCGCTCAATTGTGCGATCAACCCGCTGACCGTGCTGCATCACTGCAAGAACGGCGGCTTGCAGGAACACCGCTGCGAAGTGGCGACCTTGTGCGCAGAGCTCACCGACCTGCTCGAACGCTGCGGCCAGCCCGCGGCGGCCGAAGATTTACAGCCGGAAGTCGAACGGGTGATCCAGGCCACGGCCGCCAATTATTCCTCGATGTACCAGGATGTCGCCAATCGGCGCCGCACCGAAATCAGCTACTTGCTCGGTTATGCCTGCAAGGTCGCCCAACGCCATGAACTGAGCGTGCCGCACCTGGAACAACTGCGACAGCGACTGATTGTCCACTTGCACAACCTCGGATTGCCCAGCGACTGAGCAGCGGCTACGCTGGCCCTCGTATTCCTTTTTAGCGACGAGTCTGATGCCATTGCGCCAGCGCCTTGAAAACCTCCCGGTCGGCCAGAAACTGCTGGCCGCCCTGTTGGTGTTGTTGACCACTGTCCTGCTGGTGGCCAACCTGACCTTTATCAGCGCCGCCTACTACATCTCCCAGGAAAGCATGGCACCCCAGGCCCTGCAGACCATTGGCCGGCTGGTGGCCAATCCAAGCCTGATCTCCGACGCCCTGCAATCGCCACAAAGCGCCCAACGCTTGCTCGACGAGCTCAACAGCTACGCACCGCTGCGGGCGGCGGCGCTGTACGACGGCCAGGGCGAACGCCTGGCACAACTGCAACAGGGCGAAAAGCTCAAGCTGCCGGACCATTACCGCAACATACAAGCCTGGCAGGCGGGCGAATTTCGCAGCAACCAGGTCATCACCCTGCCCCGCCCCGGCACGGTGCCCGGCCATCTGTTACTGGTGGCCAGCAGCGAATTGCCGACCGCGTTCTACACCGGCACCCTGACTGCCAGCCTCGGCATCCTGATTTTCAGCGTGTTGCTGTGGCTGATCATTGCCCAGCAGATCAAGCGCCTGATCACCCAGCCAATCCATCAACTCGAAGAACTGTCACGCCAGGTCACCCGCGAAGAGAACTATGCCCTGCGTGCCGCACGCGGCAACCACGATGAGATCGGCAGCCTGGCCGAGGCGTTCAACACCATGCTCTCGCGCATCGAAGCCCGGGAGCAGCAACTCAAGCGCGCGCGGGACGACTCCCAGGCCGCCTACGACCAGGCCCAGGGCCTGGCGGAAGAAACCCGCCACACCAATCGCAAGCTGGAACTGGAAGTCCAGGTGCGCAGCAAGATCGAGAAAAAGCTCACCGGTTTCCAGAATTACCTCAACAGCATTATCGACTCCATGCCGTCGGCGCTGATCGCCCTCGACGAGCAGCTCTACGTCACCCAATGGAACCAGGAAGCCAGCGCCCTCTCCGGCACACGGCTGGACGAGGCGCTGAACCAGCCGATCTTCCTCGCCTTCGAACCGCTCAAACCCTACCTGCCCCAGCTCAAGCAAACCGTCGAGCAGCACACGGTGGCCAAGATCGAACGCGTCACTTGGACCAAGGACGACGAAGCCCGGCATTACGCCCTCACCTTCTACCCGCTGATGGGCGGCGCCGGGCGTGGCGTGGTCATCCGGATCGATGACATCACCCAGCGCCTGTCGCTGGAAGAAATGATGGTGCAATCGGAGAAAATGCTCTCGGTCGGCGGCCTCGCAGCGGGCATGGCCCATGAAATCAACAACCCGTTGGGCGCGATCCTGCACAACGTGCAGAACATCCGTCGTCGCCTGTCGCCGGAACTGCCCAAGAACCTCGAACAGGCCGAGCTGCTGGGTATCCAGTTAGAGGAGGTCAATCGTTACCTCCAGGGTCGGGAGATCCCGCAGTTGCTCGACGGTATCCAGCAAGCCGGCGCCCGGGCAGCAAAAATCGTCACCCACATGCTCAGTTTCAGTCGTCGCAGTACCCGGCAAATGGCGCCTTGCGACCTGCCCGCGCTGATCGACCAGGCAGTGGAAATCGCTGGCAACGACTTCGACCTGGCCATCGGTTTCGACTTCAAGGGCCAGGCGATCACCCGTCAGTTCGACCCGAACCTGGGCCCGGTGCCCGGCACGGCCAACGAGCTGGAACAGGTGCTGCTCAACCTGCTGAAAAACGCCGCCCAGGCGATCCATCAGCGCCAGGACGACAGCGAACCGGGGCGTATCATCCTGCGCACGCGGTTGAATCCGCCGTGGGCGGAAATCCAGGTCGAGGACAATGGCATCGGCATGAGCGAGAACGTGCGCAAACGTACCTTCGAACCTTTCTTCACCACCAAGGAGATCGGCCAGGGCACGGGCCTCGGGCTGTCGGTCTCGTATTTCATCATCACCAACAACCACAAGGGCCAGATGGAAGTGCAGTCGGCGCCGGGCCAAGGCACCTGCTTCACCTTGCGCCTGCCCCTGGCCGGCACTTCAATGGTGCCGCAGGAAAACAGACAACTGGAGCGCTGAGCATGGGTTTTCGCCTGTCGAAGATTTACACCCGCACCGGCGACACAGGTGAAACCGGGTTGGGCGATGGTCGCCGCGTGGCAAAGGACCACCCACGGGTCGAGGCCATCGGCGAAGTGGATACACTGAATAGCCAGCTGGGTTTATTGCTGGCCGGGCTCGCCACTGAAACGACCCGGCATCCGGGGCTGAAGGAGGTCAGTGACGTGCTGGCGCCTTGTCAGCACCGTCTGTTCGACCTCGGCGGGGAACTGGCGATGCCGGCTTATCAGGCCTTGAACGTCGCGGAAATCGAGCGGCTGGAAGCGGCGATCGATGGGTGGAACGAGGAATTGGGCCCCCTGGAAAACTTCATCCTGCCAGGTGGCTCGACGTTGGTAGCCCAGGCCCACGTCTGCCGCAGCCTGGCCCGCAGCGCCGAGCGGCGTTGCCAGCAGTTGAACGCCATGGAGCCGCTGGCCGGGCCGGGGCTGGCCTATATCAATCGGTTGTCGGATCTGCTGTTCGTGGCCGCGCGGGTCATTGCCCGGCGGCAGGGGGTGGCGGAAGTGCTTTGGGTGGCGGCGGCCAAGCCTGAGGGCTGATCACCTGCATGATCGTTCCCCACGCTCTGCGTGGGAATGCAGCCCGGGACGCTCCGCGTCCCCCTCCAGAGCCGAACGCGGAGCGTCCGTTGAGGCATTCCCACGCGGAGCGCGGGAACGATCAGTTCACTGCAGCTTCAAGCCTCTGGCCAAAACGCCCGAATCCCCGCCACACCCTGCGCCCCGGCCTCCCAGGCTTTTTGCCGCTCGCCAGGCCCGACCCCGCCCAACAGATAAACCGGCCTGTTGAAGTCCTCGATCAACCGCGCCGCCTCTGCCCACCCCAACGGCTGTGCATCGGGATGGGTCTGGGTCGGTTGCACCGGCGAGAGTGTCACGAAGTCCACGTCCATCTGCTGCGCCAGGGACAGTTCCTCAGCGTTATGGCAGGAGGCCGCCAGCCAGCGGTCCTTGCCAAACGGTCGACCGGCCGCTGCATGCTTGCGCAGTTGCGCGGCGGTAATGTGCCAGCCAGCGGAAGGAAAATCCCCCAGCCATTCGAACGGGCCCTTGAGCATCAGCTGGGCCTTGCCGGCACACAGCCCCGCCGCGTCCACCGCCAGATCGCGGTATTGCGGGTCGTAACCGTTGGGGGCGCGTAGCTGGACCAACTTGATCCCACCGGCAATCGCCTTCTGCATGCCGCGCAGCAAGGCCGGTGTCTCAAGGCCGTCAGGCGTGATCAGGTACTCACCCGGCAAACGGGCCGCCGCGACAATCGGCTGATTGGCCGCCGGAAACTCATAGTTCGTCAGATCGCGGGCCGTCACCCAGGCCAACGGCTGCCCTTCGGCGCCGTGGGGCTGGCCGGTGAACGCCGAGACTTCCCAGACATCCAGCAACACCTGTTTGTCCGGGTAATCGTGGCGCACCTTGATCAACGGTCGGGCGGCATCGACGACAATGCACAACTCTTCATGAAGTTCGCGGGCCAGGGCGGTTTCGACGGACTCATCGGCCTCGACCTTGCCACCGGGGAACTCCCACAGGCCACCCTGGTGCTGGGTGTCGGCCCTTCGGGCGATCAGGATTTTACCGGCGGCGTCGCGAATGACCGCCGCCGCCACATGGACTCGTTTCACCGCGCAGTGTCCTCCAGGCCAGCGTGTTGCCACGCCTTGAACGCCGGCCATTGATAAAGGGTTTCGACGTAGGCCTCATCGACCTGCGACAGTTTCACCTGATAAGTGCGCAAGCGCACGGCAACAGGGGCAAAAAACGCATCGACCAGGCTCACGCGGCCAAACAGGTAAGGACCGGTTTCGGTCGCCGCGGCACGGCATTCGGCCCACAGCGCCAGCATCCGCTCGATTTCCACCTGGACGTCAGCCGGCATGGGTGACAGCGGTGCATCGTGCAGCAGGTCCATGGGCATGTGGTTGCGAATGGCGAAGAAGCCGCTGTGCATTTGTGCACAAGCCGACCGCGCCTGGGCCCGGGCGGCAACGTCCTTGGGCCAGAGGCCGGCATCCGGGAACTGCTCGGCCAGGTATTCGGCAATCGCCAGGGAGTCGGCGATCACGCCGAACTCGGTCTTGAGCAGCGGGACCTTGGCCGTGGCCGAATACTTGAGCAGCTTCTCGCGGGTGTCGGGTTGGCCGAGCCTGACCAGCTCTTCGGTGTACTTCGCGCCGGTCAGCGCCAGGGCCAACGCGCCACGCAGGGACCAGGAAGATAGATCTTTGTCGCCGATGATCAGGTGCAGGGTCATGCCTGGATTCCTTTCTTATGGTTCTGGGGTGTCTGTTCTGGCGCCATCGCGAGCAAGCTCGCGATGGCAGCAACTCGGTCCCGAGCCTGTTAAGTCCGGTACTCAGCGTTGATCTTGACGTACTCGTGGGACAGATCGGTGGTCCAGATGGTTTCGCTGCAATCACCCCGTCCCAGCTCGATACGGATGGTGATTTCTTCCTGTTGCATGACCGCCGCGCCCTGGGCTTCGGTGTAGGTCGTAGCGCGAGCGCCTTGGCTGGCGATGCAGACTTCGCCGAGGAACACATCGATCTTGCTCACGTCCAACTCAGGCACGCCGGCCCGGCCAACGGCGGCGAGAATGCGGCCCCAGTTCGGGTCGGAGGCGAACAATGCGGTCTTGATCAGCGGCGAGTGCGCCACGGTGTAGCCGACATCCAGGCATTCCTGGTGATTGCCACCGCCGTTAACCTGCACGGTCACGAACTTGGTCGCGCCTTCGCCGTCACGCACGATGGCCTGGGCCACTTCCATGCACACTTCAAACACCGCCTGCTTCAGCGCCGCGAACAGCGGGCCGCTGGCTTCGGTGATTTCCGGCAGGCTGGCCTTGCCGGTGGCGATCAGCATGCAGCAGTCGTTGGTGGAGGTGTCGCCGTCGATGGTGATGCGGTTGAACGACTTGTTGGCGCCGTCAAGCATCAGGTCTTGCAACACTTGGCGTGAGACCTTGGCGTCGGTGGCGATGTAGCCAAGCATGGTCGCCATGTTCGGGCGGATCATGCCTGCGCCTTTGCTGATACCGGTGACAGTGATGGTCACGCCATCGTGCTCGAACTGGCGGCTCGCGCCCTTGGGCAAGGTGTCGGTGGTCATGATGCCGGTGGCGGCGGCGGCCCAGTTGTTTTCCGACAGATCATCGAGAGCGGCTTGCAACGCACCTTCGATCTTCTCGACCGGCAGCGGCTCGCCGATCACGCCGGTGGAATACGGCAGCACCTGGCTGGCGTCGACACCGGTCAGTTCCGCCAGCTTGGCGCAGGTGCGCTCGGCAGCGGCCAGGCCTGGCGCGCCGGTACCGGCGTTGGCGTTACCGGTGTTGGTCAGCAAGTAACGCACCGGTCCCTGCACGCGTTGCTTGGCCAGGATGACCGGCGCGGCGCAAAAGGCGTTGAGGGTGAACACGCCAGAGACCGTCGAACCTTCGGCGCAACGCATGACCACGACGTCCTTGCGCCCGGGGCGCTTGATGCCCGCCGAAGCGATACCGAGTTCAAAACCGGCAACCGGGTGCAACGTGGGCAACGGACCAAGACCAACAGCCATGAATGCGCTCCTAAATGAGATGTATATCGACGCCATCCTCATTGGGACGGCGAATCAAAATGGCAAAACGCCGCGACGGATAAAATCCGGTCGCGGCGCGGGTGGTTCAGCGTTGAAACGGGGTTACTGGATCTGCCCGTGGCAATGCTTGTATTTCTTGCCCGAACCGCAATAGCACAGTTCGTTACGACCCAGCTTCTGCTCGTTGCGCACCGGTGCGGTCGCCAAGGCGACATCCACATCGACGCCCTCTTCGGCGACCACTTCCAGGCCCGGGGCTTCAGCGTGTTCGAACTGCATGCGCGCAGCCAGGGCTTCGGCTTCCTGGCGCAGGCGGGCTTCTTCTTCGGCCGGGTCTTCGCGGCGAACCTGAACGTGAGACAGCACACGGATCGAGTCGCGCTTGATCGAGTCGAGCAACTCGGAGAACAGCGTGTAGGACTCGCGCTTGTACTCCTGCTTCGGGTTCTTCTGGGCGTAACCACGCAAATGGATCCCGTGACGCAGGTGGTCCATGGTCGAGAGGTGGTCTTTCCACAGGTCGTCCAGCACCCGCAGCACGATTTGCTTCTCGAAGGAGCGCAGCGCTTCGGCGCCGGCCTGGTCTTCTTTCTCGTTGTACGCGGCGATCAGTTCGGCCAGCAGCTTCTCGCGCAGGGTTTCTTCGTACAGGTGATCGTCTTCGTCGAGCCATTGCTGGATTGGCAACGCCACGCCGAAGTCGCTCTGCAAGGCGGCTTCCAGGCCAGCGACGTCCCACTGCTCCGGCAACGACTGCGGCGGAATGTGGGCACTGACGGTGGCGTTGAGCACGTCCTGGCGGAAATCGGCGATGGTTTCGCCAATGTTGTCGGCGGCCAACAAACTGTTACGCATGTGATAGATCACTTTACGCTGTTCGTTGTTGACGTCGTCGAACTCCAGCAGTTGCTTACGAATATCGAAGTTGCGGCCTTCGACCTTGCGCTGGGCCTTCTCGATGGCGTTGGTCACCATGCGGTGCTCGATCGCCTCGCCCGGCTGCATGCCCAAGGCCTTCATGAAGTTCTTCACCCGGTCAGAGGCGAAGATGCGCATCAGGCTGTCTTCCAGGGACAGGTAGAAACGGCTGGAACCGGCGTCGCCCTGGCGACCGGCACGGCCACGCAGCTGGTTATCGATACGACGCGACTCGTGACGCTCGGAAGCGATCACCTGCAAACCGCCGGATTCGAGCACCTGTTGGTGACGTTTCTGCCAGTCGGCCTTGATCTGCGCGATCTGCTCGGGGGTCGGGTTTTCCAGGCTGGCGACTTCCACTTCCCAGTTGCCGCCCAAGAGGATGTCGGTACCACGGCCGGCCATGTTGGTGGCGATGGTCAGCGCACCCGGGCGACCGGCCTGGGCGATGATCTCGGCTTCCTTCTCGTGGAACTTGGCATTGAGGACCTTGTGCTCGATGCCTTCCTTGTTGAGCAGGGCGGACATGTGCTCGGAAGTCTCGATGGTGGCGGTACCCACCAGGATCGGACGGCCCTGGGCCATGCCTTCCTTGATGTCGTTGATGATCGCCGCGTACTTCTCTTCGGCGGTCAGGAACACCAGGTCGTTGTAGTCTTTACGGGCCAATGGCTTGTTCGGCGGAATCACCACCACTTGCAGGCCGTAGATCTGGTGGAATTCGAACGCTTCGGTGTCGGCCGTACCGGTCATGCCGGACAGCTTGTTGTACAGGCGGAAGTAGTTCTGGAAGGTGGTCGAGGCCAGGGTCTGGCTCTCGGCCTGGATGTTCAGGCCTTCCTTCGCTTCGATGGCCTGGTGCAGGCCTTCGGACAGGCGACGACCCGGCATGGTACGGCCGGTGTGTTCGTCCACCAGTACGACCTGGCCGTCCTGCACGATGTATTCGACGTTGCGATGGAACAGCTTGTGCGCACGCAGGCCAGCATAAACGTGGGTCAGCAGGCCCAGGTTGTGGGCCGAGTACAGGCTCTCGCCTTCAGCCAGCAAACCAATACGGGTGAGCATTTCCTCGACGAACTGGTGACCCGCTTCGTTGAGCTCGACCTGACGGGTCTTCTCGTCAACGGTGTAGTGCCCGGGTTGGGTCACTTCGCCTTCGACTTCCTCGACGTGCAACTTGAGCTGCGGGATCAGCTTGTTGATCTCGATGTACAGCTTGGAGCTGTCCTCGGCCTGACCGGAAATGATCAGCGGGGTACGGGCTTCGTCGATGAGGATGGAGTCCACTTCGTCGATCACGGCAAAGTTGAGTTCACGCTGGAATTTTTCTTCCATGCTGAACGCCATGTTGTCGCGCAGGTAATCGAACCCGAATTCGTTGTTGGTGCCGTAGGTGATGTCGGCGGCGTAGGCGGCGCGCTTCTCTTCCGGCGGCTGGAACGGCGTGACGACACCGACAGTCAGGCCGAGGAATTCATAGAGCGGGCGCATCCAGTTGGCGTCGCGGCGGGCCAGGTAGTCGTTGACCGTCACGACGTGCACGCCCTTGCCGGACAGTGCGTTGAGGTACACGCCCAAGGTCGCCACGAGGGTCTTGCCCTCACCGGTACGCATTTCGGCGATCTTGCCTTCGTGCAAGGTCATGCCGCCGATCAACTGAACGTCGAAGTGGCGCATGCCCATGATCCGCTTGCCGGCTTCACGGGCGACCGCAAAGGCTTCAGGCAGGAGCTGGTCAAGGGTTTCCCCCTTGGCGATGCGGTCCTTGAATTCGGCAGTCTTGGCGCGTAACTGATCGTCCGAAAGGGCCACCATTTGCTCTTCGAAGGCATTGACAGTCTGTACCGTCTTGAGCATGCGCTTGACTTCACGCTCGTTCTTGCTTCCAAAAAGTTTCTTTAACAAAGGCGCAAACATATCGGCAGGATCTTCCACACTAAAGGGATGGAGGGCGGCCCCGTGAGTCGCCCGTGCAGCCCTCATGGCCGCATGCGAACGAGCATTCTACCCGGAAACGATGGAGAGGAAAGTGGCGTTATTCCACGATGCTGGCACAGCGCTGTGACGGGGCCTGCATAAAATAAGGGCTTTTGCGCGAACTTCAACCCACAAAAGGCAGAAGTTACGCTTTGGTTGCGCGGGTAAAAGCCGCTGGGTATCAGGCCGAGGCGTGCCCGGCGCTTTCTGCTACCATGGCGCCTCTGTCACTTGCGGTATTCATTCATGGCCTTCCGCCCTCTTCCAGCCAAGGCACCCGCCGTTCTGCTGCGCGAAGCCAAGCCGCTGAAAGCCATCTTCGGCCACGCCAGACGCCTGGGCCACTTGCAGCGCCTGCTCGACAGCCAGTTGCAGCCTGCCGCGCGCGAGCATTGCCACGTGGCGTCCTGGCGCGAAGGCAGCTTGCTGCTGATCGTCACCGACGGCCACTGGGCCACACGCCTGCGCTATCAGCAAAAACGCCTGCTGCGCCAACTCCAGGCGTTCGAAGAATTCACCAATCTGACGCGGATCCTGTTCAAGGTGCAACCGCCCACCGTCCAGGTCGGCGCCAAAGGGCACACGCTGGATTTGTCCACCGACGCCGCGGCGACTATCCAGGCCACGGCGGATGGCATTAGCGATCCCAATCTGCGGGCGGCGTTGGAGCGGTTGGCGGCGCATGCTCGGCCCAAGGATTGATCTGGCGGTCTCGGTTGGGTGTGGGACCGCTATGGGCGGGGGGGTTGTAGTTTGTGTGTATATCCGTTTCTGCGGTAACGGCTGCTTAGGGTTCCACCCTGACGGCGGGTCACTTTCAAAAGCGCGAAAGTAACCAAAGCGCTCCTGCCCCACCACTTGGCACCTCGCCTAGGCTCGGTGTGCCCTCACTCCGGCATTGCTCCGTGGGCCCGCTGCGAAGGGCCATCCATGGCCCAGCGCAGCTATCCCGGCATCCATGCCGGGATGCCCACTCCACAATACCTGCGTTCGGCCATCGTGGTTAATGGGGCGCCGAGATCAACGTCCACCGCGAGGCGGCCTGAGAGCCGACCTGGTTGGGAGTGAACGCGTTCCTCCTGTGGGAGCGAGCCTGCTCGCGAAGGCGGTGTCACTGTCGATGAAAGATGTTGAATGGGCTGGCCTCATCGCGAGCAAGCTCGCTCCCACAGGTTTTTGTGTCGCATGCAGATGCTGTGAACACCCGCAACTCCATGTGTGCGAGCTTGCTCGCGATAGCGGTGGTTCAGCCACATAAATGCTGGAAGTGCTCTGCTCTGCTCTTGCTCTGCTTTTGATCTTGATCTTGATCTGGGCGGCCCCGTTAAACCACGCTGGCCGAACGCAGGCATTGCGCAGTGGGCACCTCGGCATGGATGCCGAGGTAGCCGCGCTGGACCATGGATGGTCCTTCGCGGCGGGCCCACGGAGCAATGCCGGAGTGAGGGCATGCCGAGCCCAGGCGAGGCACCAAGTGGTGGGGCATGAGCGTTTTGCTTACTTTTGCGCTTTTCAAAAGTGAGCCGCTGTAAGAGCGGAACCGCCAGCAGCCGTTACCAAAAAAACGGATATACACACAAACTCCCGCCTCCCTGGTGAAAGCAACTCGGCCTTGCCTACCGGCGCTTGCTGCCACCGAGCAACGACCCCATCAACCCACGCACCAATTGCCGCCCCAACTGATTGGCCGCCTGGCGCATCGCCGATTTAAGCGCCTGACCGGCCGCGGTGCCGAGAAATTCCCCGGCCTTTTCGGTGAAGCTCGGTTCTTCCGCCGTCGGCTTACCCGGTGCCTCTTCGGCCTGCGGTTCCAGCCCTTTGCGGCCCATCAGCACTTCATAGGCCGACTCGCGATCAATGGGCTTGTCATAGCGCCCTTGCAGCGACGAGCTGGCGATCAACCCGGCGCGCTCAGCCTCGCTCAGCGGCCCGATGCGTGATTGCGGCGGCGCCACCAACACGCGCTGGACCATTTCCGGCGTGCCTTTTTCCTGCAAGGTGCCCACCAGGGCTTCACCGATGCCCAGTTCGGTCAGCACCGCCAGGGCATCGAACTGCGGGTTGGGCCGGAAACCGTCGGCCACCGCCCGCAGGGATTTCTGCTCCTTGGCAGTGAAGGCCCGCAAGCCGTGCTGGATGCGCAAGCCCAACTGCGCCAGCACGTCGTCCGGCAAATCGCCCGGCGACTGGGTCACGAAATACACCCCCACGCCCTTGGAACGGATTAGCCGAACCACTTGTTCCAGGCGCTCCTGCAAGGCCTTGGGCGTCCCGGCAAAGAGCAGGTGCGCCTCGTCGAAGAACAGCGCCAGCAGCGGTTTGTCTGCATCGCCGCGCTCGGGCAACTGCTCGAACAGCTCGGCCAGCAGCCACAACAGGAACGTCGCGTAGACCTTCGGTGCTTCATGGACCAGGCGGCTGGCGTCGAGCAAGTGGATGCGGCCACGGCCATCGCTGGCCGGTTGCAGGATGTCTTCGAGCTGCAAGGCTGGCTCGCCGAACAACGCGTCCGCCCCCTGCTGTTCCAGGGTGGACAAGCGTCGCAACAACGCCTGGCTGGAACCGGTGGTCATCAAGGCCGCGTCGTCCCCCAGCAATTCTGGGTTGTCCTTGAGATGGTTGAGCAGCGCCTTCAGGTCCTTGAGGTCCAGCAACAACAGGCCTTCGCGGTCGGCCACCTTGAACGCGGCGTAGAGCGCCGACTGCTGGCTGTCCGTCAGTTCCAGCAGACTGCCGATCAACAACGGGCCCATCTCGCTCAGGGTGGTGCGCAATGGATGCCCGGACTGGCCGTGGATATCCCACAAGGTCACCGGGTAAGCCTGGGGCTTGTGGTTGAGCCAGGGCATGCCGGCGATACGCTCGGCGATCTTGCCCTGGGGATTGCCGGCAGCGCCCAGGCCGCACAGGTCACCCTTGATGTCCGCCGCGAACACCGCCACGCCGGCATCGCTGAACATTTCGGCCAGGCGCTGCAAGGTGACGGTCTTGCCGGTACCGGTGGCGCCCGCCACCAGACCATGACGGTTCGCCAGGCGCATGGCCTGGGCGATGGGCTGGCCGCTAAGGTCGGCCCCGATAACGAGTTGCGATGAGTCAGGCATGTAGTCACCCGTGGTGTTTGCGATATGACGCCATTTTGCACGCTTATATAAAAGCATGCCTGGCGCATTAAGCCCCCGGCGCTGGAAATAAAAATCGCATGTGGTCGCACTCATGTGGCGAGGGCGCTTGCTCCCGCTGGGCTGCGAAGCGGCCCCAAAATCTTGGGAGTGCTTCGCCCTGGAGCGCCAGCCCGGTCCAGCGGGAGCAAGCGCCCTCGCCACGTATTCATTTACATAGCCGCTACGTCACCATAACCCCAACCGAACATCTATTCTTACTAAAGGTCAACACAGGAGAACACTGACCGGAGGGACGTTCATCGTGCATATAGCGGACATAACCATGTTCTACGCCCCCGCCAGCGGAGGCGTGCGCACTTATCTGGATGCCAAGCACCGGCGCCTGGGCGATCGGCCCGGTATTCGCCACAGTCTGTTGATCCCCGGCGCGCATTTGAGCGAGCACGATGGGATCTACAAGGTTCCTGCCCCTGCACTGCCGTTCGGCAAGGGCTATCGTTTCCCCCTTCGCCTGGCCCCCTGGCGCAATGTCCTGCGCGATCTACAGCCCGACCTGATTGAAGTCGGCGATCCCTACCTCACGGCGTGGGCCGCGCTGGATGCCCGTCGCCAGCTCGACGTGCCCGTCATCGGTTTCTATCACTCCGACCTGCCACTGCTGGTCAGCAACCGCATGGGCAACTGGTTCACCCCCAACATCGAAGCCTATGTCAGCAAGTTGTACGGCAATTTCGACCGGGTCCTGGCGCCGAGCCAGGTCATGGCCGACAAACTGACCGGGTTGGGGGTCAAGAACGTCTACGTGCAACCGTTGGGCGTCGACCTGCAAACCTTCAACCCGGCCGCCCGCGACCCGGAGTTGCGCGCCGAGCTGGGCATCGCCGAAGACGCGCGCCTGCTGATTTTCGCCGGTCGCGGCTCCAAGGAAAAAAACCTGCCGGTGCTGCTCAAGTGCATGAAACGCCTGGGAGAGCGCTACCACCTGCTCCTGGTGGGCTCATCGATGCCCGCCTTGGTGCCGGACAACGTCACGGTGATCGATGAATTCTGCCCGGCGCCGCAAGTCGCCCGGCTCATGGCCAGCGCCGATGCCTTGCTGCACGCCGGAGACCAGGAAACCTTCGGCCTGGTGATCCTCGAAGCGATGGCCAGTGGCATTCCCGTGGTAGCGGTGGCGGCCGGGGCCTTTACCGAAATCGTCAACGAAGACTGCGGCCTGCTGTGCATGCCCAACAATCCACAGGCCATGGCCAATGCCGTGCGCCAACTGTTTTCCGAAGGTTGTCAGCGCCGGGGGGTATTGGCACGCCGGCACGTGGAGCGTCATTACGCCTGGGATACCGTGGTCAACAGCTTGCTGGGGCACTACTACGCCGTGCTCGGCGAACAAATGCCGTTGCTGGCCAATGGTTGAGGCGAGGACCGTGTCGATGAGTTCTTCGCCCAGCGTGCTATTGGTGCTGCACGACGTGGCACCGCAAACCTGGCCCGACTATCAGCCCTTCGTCGAAGCCGTTGACGCCCTCGGCCACGTGCCGATGACCTGGTTGGTGGTACCTGACTTTCACCGCAACAATGCCTTGGAGGCTCACCCCGGCTTTCGGCGCCTGCTCGATAGCCGGGTCGAGCGCGGCGACGAGCTGGTGTTGCATGGCTACTACCATTGCGACGACGGCCCTGTCGCCCGCCACCCCAAGGACTGGTTCATGCGCAGGGTCTATACCCATGAGGGTGAGTTCTACAACCTGTCCGAGGCCGCCGCCCTCGCCCGCCTGCGCGCCGGTATCGACACCTTCGAGCGCTACCATTGGCCGCTGGAAGGCTTCGTCGCCCCGGCCTGGCTGATGAGCGAAGGCACGCGCCTAGCCTTGCGCCAGTTACCGCTGAGCTACACCAGTGACACCCAACACCTCTATCGCCTGCCCGACTTCAGCGCCATCGACGCGCCGGGGCTGGTCTGGAGTGCCCGCAGTGCCTGGCGCCGTGGCCTGTCGAAAGTCATCAGCGACCAACGTGAACAGCGCTGGCGCCAGGCCCCGGTGATTCGCCTGGGCCTGCATCCGGTGGACATGCGCCATAGCTTTTCCCGGGACTATTGGCTGCGCACCCTCGAACGCCTGCTCAACGACGGTCGCGTGCCGATGACCAAGGTCGGCTGGCTGGCAACCCAGGGGCTGCGTGCCCGCAGCGCCGCATGAAACGGCTGATCTGGCTGGGCGCCGCCCTGCTCACGGCGCTGTTGGTGCCGCTGCTGGTCGGTGGTGGGGAAATGTGGTCGCGGGTGCAGCGCTTTCCCTTGTCGCTACTGCTGGCCATGCTCGGCATGATCGTGCTGTGCTGGGGCTTGAACTCCGTGCGCTTGCGCCTGCTGCTGGGGGAACACCGTGGGCGCATCGGCAGGCTGAAAAGCATCGGCGTGGTGATGTCCACCGAGTTCGCCATGTGCGCGACGCCCGGTGGCAGTGGCGGCCCACTGACGCTGATGGCCCTGCTGGCACGCAACGGCGTGCGCCCGGCCCATGGCAGCGCGGTGTTTGCCATGGATCAGTTGAGCGACTTGCTGTTCTTCCTCTGCGCCTTGGTGGGCATTCTGTTTTATGCGCTGTTCCAGAACCTCAGCCAGCGCATGGAGTGGATGCTGGGGTTGAGTGCGGTTTCAATGTTTGGCGGACTGTTCGCCTGCGCACTGGTGGCCCGCTTCCATCGCCGACTGATCCTGCTGGGCGCGCGGCTGCTGTGCCATTTGCGGGTCAAGGGCAGCACCCGCCGACGCTGGGCGCGCAAGATCCTGCACTTTCTCGCGGCCTTTACCGATACCTTGAAATTGCCACGGCAGACGCTGTTCCAGGTCTTTGGCCTGACGTGCCTGCACTGGGCCCTGCGCTACAGCGTGTTGTACCTGGCGTTGAAAGGGTTGGGCGCGGACTTGCAGTGGGCCTGGAGTTTCCTGATCCAGATGCTGTCCTTGAGCGCGGGGCAATTCAGCCTCTTGCCCGGCGGTGCCGGGGCGGCCGAGGTGACCTCGGCGGCGTTGCTGGCTCCCATGGTGGGCAAATCCACGGCGGCGGCAGCGATCCTGATCTGGCGAGCGGTGACCTATTACTTTTACCTGGTGGCCGGCGGACCGGTGTTCTTCCTGATGGTCGGGCGCCCCCTGATCAAGAAGCTGATAAAGCTCAAGCAGGCCTGAGCGATCAGCGCTTCTGCCCGGGCTCATCCTGGGGATGTAACTGCTCCCACAGTTGCGCGGCATCGGGGAACTCAGTGCCATCCTCGGGCCCCAGTGCATCAGGGTCGTAGCGGCTCAGGCAGCCTTCGCCCAGGGTGTCCGGCGCACGGGAGGTGGCTTTTTCCAATGGATCGGTCATGGTGCAAGGTTGTCCCTGAAGGTTTCATGAATCATTGTGCTTCAGTAAAAAGGCCTGGCGATCGCTCGTCCAGGCCCTTTGCAGTGTGGTCAGAACACCACGGTCTTGTTGCCGTGCACCAGCACCCGGTCTTCCAGGTGATAACGCAGGCCCCGGGCCAACACCATCTTCTCTACGTCACGGCCGAAACGCACCATGTCTTCGATGCTGTCACTGTGGCTGACGCGCACCACGTCCTGCTCGATGATCGGGCCGGCATCCAGCTCTTCGGTCACGTAGTGGCAGGTGGCGCCAATCAGCTTCACACCACGCATCGAGGCCTGGTGGTACGGCTTGGCCCCGACGAACGACGGCAGGAAACTGTGGTGGATGTTGATGACCTTATGGGCGTATTCGCGGCACAAGGCCGGCGGCAGGATCTGCATGTAGCGGGCCAGCACCACCACCTCGGCATCGTGCTGCTTGACCAACCGCGAGACTTCGGCGAACGCCGGCTGCTTGTCCTGCGGGTTGACCGGCACGTGGTAGTAAGGGATGCCGTGCCATTCCACCATGCTGCGCAAGTCGTCATGGTTGGAAATCACACAGGCGATGTCGCAATCGAGCTCATCGCTGTGCCAGCGGTGCAACAGGTCGGCCAGGCAGTGGGACTCACGACTGGCCATCAGCACCACGCGCTTTTTCTGCGCGGTGTCGGTGATACGCCAGTCCATCGAGAACTCTTCGGCAATGGGGGCGAATGCTTCACGGAAGGCTTCGATACCGAAGGGCAGCGAGTCGGCACGAATCTCGTGACGCATGAAAAACCAACCGCTTTGATTGTCCGAGTGATGGCTTGCTTCGGTGATCCAGCCGTTATGGGACGCCAGAAAGTTACTGACTTTAGCAACGATGCCGACGCGGTCCGGGCAAGCAATCACCAGACGAAAAGTGCGCATTAGGGAAACTCCAGAACTTCGCAAAGGCGGCCATTCTAGCCATTGCGCGGCAAAACTGCAGTATCGATGAGACGCCAAATCTCGACGACGGCCCCCGGGCCACGACCGGCGAGGCCCGGGAAAGCAAGCTATATGTGTGAACAGATGTGAAGACTCTGTCGCGGTATTTAACTGCAACAGGCGTTTTTGTGGCGTAGCACTAATTAATTAAATAAAACACCGGTTAAATGTTTACTTGATGAAACTGTCTGATTACTATTGTCGCACTGTGTCCTTGTCACCCGCGTCCTACATAAGGTAGTCCACATGTCCTTGATCAATGAATACCGCGCCACAGAAGAAGCTATCAAAGAACTGCAAGCTCGCCTGAAAAACCTGTCCCAAGACGACAAACTGCAAACCGAGCTTGAATTCGAAGGCAAACTGCGCACTCTGATGGGCGAATACTCCAAGTCGCTGCGCGACATCATTGCCCTGCTGGATCCAGAAGCCAAGTCGAGCAAAGCACCACGTGGCGCCGTGAAAACTACCGGCACCAAACGCGCTCGCAAAGTTAAGCAATACAAGAACCCGCACAACGGCGAAGTCATCGAAACCAAAGGTGGCAACCACAAGACTCTGAAAGAGTGGAAAGCCAAGTGGGGCGGTGACGTGGTTGAAGGCTGGGCAACCCTGCTGGGCTAAGCCCCACCGGTTCGCAGCGTTCTTAGCGAACAAAAAAACGCCAGCGATTGCTGGCGTTTTTTTTGCCTGTCATCTTTTCACTTCATCGCGGCCCAAGGCTTAAACGTTTGCGCAATTGCTGGCTGTAACCCTGCCACTCCCTGAGTACTTCTTGCTGCACTGGTGTAGACAGGTCCATCCACTCCCCCATCGCCGCATCAAAACTTTCCAAGGTATTAGGCGCGCCCCACTCCGGGGATGACAGCCGTTGTTGACAGAAAAGTCTCCAACGCTCCTGCTCTTCAGGATTCAACGTGTCTGGAAAGTTGCGTGCACGATATCGGAACAATAGTTCTGGTAAACGCTCATCATCGAAAGGCCAGCGTTCTCGAGCCAATTGCGCCGGGTCCGCCATGCGGACTTGTTCACATAAACGTCGATCGCGATCCCCCAGGAAGCCCGCGTATAACTGTTGCTCGGGATCCTCGCTGGCGGTGAAATCCTCGCGACCATAAATAGCCTGAAGTTTATCTTGCCAAACTTTCTGTGCGTCAGTTAGCCGCGATGCCCGTTGCTGATAGCCCTCCATGTCCAACTCCAGTCGCTGCTGGTCCTCGGCACGCAGCACCGACAATGGCGCGATCACCGGGCATTTGTTGATATGGATAAGCTTGAGCGGCACCGGCAACTCACCTTCGAGCAATTCTTCACGGCGGGTATACAAACGCTGGCGCAGGCTTTCGGCATCGTGGTCCAGCAGGCCCTGAGGGTCCAGGTGCAGGTCGCAGACGATCAGGGCGTTACGGTTTTTCGGGTGCCAGGCCAGCGGCAAGACCACACCGATGTAGTTGCGCGCCGCCGAGAAGCGACCGGAAATATGCACCATGGGCTGCAACAGACGGATCTGGTCCATCACCTTCTGTTTGCTGCGCAACTGGAATAGCCAGTCGTAGAGCCGGGGCTGCTGCTGACGGATCAGCCGGGCCAGGGCAATGGTCGCGCGCACGTCCGACAACGCATCGTGGGCCTGGCCATGGTCGATGCCATTGGCGGCGGTCAAGCGCTCGAGCTTGAGGGTTACGCGCCCGTCCTCTTGCGGCCAGACAATGCCTTGCGGGCGCAGCGCATAGGCCGCGCGCACCAGGTCGATCAAATCCCAGCGACTGTTGCCGCCCTGCCATTCCCGTGCGTACGGGTCGAAGAAATTTCGATAGAGGCTGTAGCGGGTCATTTCATCGTCGAAGCGCAGGGTGTTGTAGCCGGCGCCACAGGTTCCGGGCGCGGCCAGGTGCCCGTGGACACGGGTCATGAAATCGGCTTCGCTCAAGCCTTTTTCGGCCAGGCATGTCGGGGTGATACCGGTAATCGCACAGGCCGCCGGATGCGGCAGGATGTCATCGCTGGGCCGGCAATACAGGTTCACCGGTTCGTCGATTTCATTGAGTTCGAAATCGGTACGGATACCCGCCACCTGCAAGGGCCGGTCGCAACGCGGGTTGATGCCGGTGGTTTCGTAGTCGTACCAGAAGATGGAAGTCACGGGCTGTTCCTGAACTGAAGACTGGCGAAGTCTAGGCGCTCGGGCCCGCCCGAGACCAGCAGTCCTGTAACTTTTGAATTCCAACACGGGTTCCACACCCACAGTTTGAACCCTGGTGCTCATACGGGCAGTGTTCGCCTTCTCAATCCTGTTGCAAACCATGAAATGACCTGCACAGTTGTATCGTTTGCCCGCACGAAGACTGCTAGCATCTGGGCCGAGATTGAACATTCGGTCTGGCCCATCACAGGTTGCCCATGCTCGAGACACCAGCACTGCAAAGGAACGCGACGCTGCCCGCGCCCCTGGACACGCGCTATCAGGTTGAAACGCCCGAAGGCATCGACCTGCCGCTGCGCCCGGCGGGGCTGATGCCGCGTGCAATCGCCTTCGCCATCGACCTGGGCATACGCGGGCTGGTCCTGGGGCTTTTCTTTCTGGTCCTGGCGTTTTTCGGCGAGCTGGGGATCGGCCTTGGGTCCATCCTGCTGTTTGTCGTCAGTTGGTGGTACATGGTGCTGTTCGAGGTGCTCAACCAGGGGCGCTCTCCCGGCAAGCAGATCATGGGGCTGCGCGTGGTGCAGGACGATGGCCGGCCCATCGGCTGGTCGGCGTCGTTGATCCGCAACCTGCTGCGTTTCGTCGACATGCTGCCCTTCGGCTACACCTTCGGGGCCATCAGTTGCCTGCAGCATCCGGCGTTCAAGCGCTTGGGCGATCTCGCGGCCGGCACGCTGGTGGTGTATCGCGAACAGCCGGTCAAACGCCCTGCATTGCCAATGGCAGCGCCGATACGAACACCTTTCACCCTCAGCCTGCATGAACAACGCGCCGTGCTGGGCTTCGCCGAACGCCAGGCCGAACTGTCCCAGGCGCGGGTCAACGAACTGGCTGCCATCCTGGCCGCGCCACTGAACGTCCAGGTGCCAAACGCCGCGGCCGAACTCAATGGCGTCGCCCGCGGCCTGCTGGGGCCAACATGAAGCAAAGCCTGTTCGAAAGCCGTCACCAAGGGGAATGGGAGCACCTGGCCCGACAACTCGACCAACTGGAGCGCAGCCGCAGCGTGCCCCAGAGCAGCGACTTTCCCGCCACCTACCGACGGCTTTGCCACCACCTGGCATTGGCCCAGGCCCGGGGCTACAGCAGCTTACTGGTCGACACACTGCAACAACTCGCGCTGCGCGGTCACCAGCAACTGTACCGGGATCGCAGCCGGCCATCGACCGGTCTCTCGGCGTTTATCCTGGCCGGTTTTCCCCGACTGGTGCGTGAACAATGGCGATTCGTGCTGGCCGCCAGCCTGATGTTCCTGGGCAGCCTGGTGGGTATCGGGCTGCTGGTCTATCTGTTCCCGGAACTGGTCTACAGCGTGCTCGGCGCCGACGAAATCAGCCAGATCCGCAGCATGTATGACCCCGCGTCCGGGCACTTGGGGCGTTCGGTCGAGCGCGCCGCCAGCGAGGACTGGGTCATGTTCGGTTACTACATCATGCACAACATCGGCATTGCCTTTCAGACCTTTGCCAGTGGCTTGATGTTTGGCCTGGGGAGCGCGTTCTTCCTGTTTTTCAATGGCCTGACCATTGGCGCGGTGGCTGGGCACCTGACCCAGATCGGCTCCGGGGGAACATTCTGGTCGTTCGTGATTGGCCACGGCGCCTTCGAACTCACTGCCATCGCCCTGGCCGGGGCCGCAGGCCTGCAACTGGGCTGGGCTCTGATTGCGCCGGGACGCCTGAGCCGAGGCGAGGCCTTGCGGCTCGCGGCGGGCAAAAGCGTACTGATGATCGGCGGTGTGATGCTGTTCCTGCTCATTGCCGCGTTCATCGAGGCCTACTGGTCTTCCAGCGCCGTGACGCCCGCCACCAAATACACGGTGGGCGCCTTGTTGTGGCTGTTGGTCATCAGCTATCTGTCGCTTGCCGGACGGGTCCGCCATGCGCCTGAGTGACGCCACCGTCGTCATCCGCCCACGCACCACCTGGGAAGCCATGGACCTTGGGGTGTTGATGAGCCAGCAGCATCGACGCCTGCTGATGACCAGTTGGGCGCTCATCACGTTGCCAGTGTATCTGTTGCTGACCCTGCTGCTATGGGACTCACCGTCGCTGGTGGTGATGCTGTTCTGGTGGTTGAAGCCGGCCTTCGACCGGCTGCCGCTGTACATTCTGTCCAAGGCTCTGTTTGGTGAAACCCCCACCTTGCGCCAGGCGTTGCGCCAGTGGCCGGCGCTGCTCAAGCCGCAGTTGCTGGCCAGCCTGACCTGGCGCCGGCTGAGCCTGAGCCGCAGCTTCCTGATGCCGGTGGTGCAACTGGAGGGGCTTAGCGGTGAGGCGCGGACGCAGCGCTTGCGGGTTTTGATGCAACGCAACCGCGGCGCGGCGCAATGGTTGACCATCATCGGCGTGCACCTGGAAACCGCCTTGTGGTTCGGCCTGATGGCCCTGTTCTACCTGTTCGTGCCACAACAAGTCGAACTGCAATGGGATTGGGAGACGCTGGTGTCAGCGGCCGAGCACGACTGGTTGTGGTTCGAACACCTGGTCAACTTCCTCTACCCGCTGCTGCTGATCTTGTGGGAGCCGGTGTATGTGGCCTGCGGCTTCAGCCTCTACCTGAACCGGCGCACCATCCTCGAAGCGTGGGACATCGAACTGGTGTTCCGACGCCTGCGTCAGCGCCTGAGCGGCGTGGCCCCGGTGTTGATGCTGCTGGCGCTCATGCTGCTGCCGCCGACGCCCCCGGCGTTTGCCGCCGAAGACAGCGACGCCCCCGATAGCCCGCGGCTGCTCAACCAGCCCCTCACCAGCGAAGCCTCCCGGGACGGTATCAAGGCAATCCTCGACGCCCCGCCGTTCAAGAACCCCGAGACCGTCATCCGTTATCGTTTCGGCGAAGAAACTGCCGAATCCCCCGAGGCCGAGACCGAGGCCAAACCGAGCTGGCTCAAGGATCTGTTCAAATGGCTCGGCAGCCAACGTTTCGACATCGCCGCCGCACTGATCCAGGTGGTGCTGTGGGCCTGCCTGGGGGCAGCGATCGCCTGGCTGGCCTGGCGCTACCGTGAAAGACTCAAGGCCCTGGCCAATCGCCGACCGACGCAGCGCCTGCCGGTGGAACGAGCCGCACCGGCGCGCATGTTCGGCCTGGATATTCGCGAAGAGAGCCTGCCCGCCGATGTGGCCACCAGCGTCGAACAACTGTGGGCCACGCAACCCCGTGAAGCCCTGGGCCTGCTGTACCGGGCGCTGCTCAGTCGGTTGCATCATGACTTCAAGATCCCCTTGAAACCGGCCGACACCGAAGGCCAGGTGCTGGAACGCGTCGAACAACTCAAGCAGGACAACCTGCTGGGCTTCAGCAAAAACCTGACCCTGCATTGGCAGAACATTGCCTATGGGCATCGTCCACCGCCGACACACCTGCAACAGGAATTGTGTGACGGCTGGCGCGAGCTGTTCGGTCCGGGAGCCTCTCGATGAGCCGGCACGCAGGGTGGCTGATCGGCACCGTGCTGGCCGCGCTGGTGTGCGCATTCGGCCTCTACCTCTACACCAAGGCCGAACCCTATGAAGAGGTCGTCGAGCACGGCCCCTCCCCTGAAGCCCAGGCCAATCCTTACCTGGCCGCCGAACTGTTCCTGCGCCAACGGGGGATCAACGTCGAGCACGCCAACAGCCTGGAGGTGCTGCCCAGCCTGGAACCTCGCCAGCACAGCCTGCTGTTGCTGGGCGAGCGAACCCACATGACGCCACGGGAAGTCGAACAGTTGATGAACTGGACCCGGGCCGGCGGACGCCTGGTCTTTGTGGCCGAAGCCTTGTGGGACAACAACACCGGCAGCAGCGGCGACCTGCTGCTTGATCGCGTGCGCCTGCGTCAACTCCTGAGCGAAGACCTCAAGGAGCCCGCGCCCGAACTGATCAAGGACCGTTACCCGGAACTGACCAAGCTCTACCTGGAAGATGAAGAGGCGCCGGCGTATATCGGCTTCGACACCGATTTCCACCTCGAAGACCCGCATAACCTGGCCCAGGCCTGGGCCAACAGCGCACTGTCGACCCACATGATGCAGTTGAACCTCGGCCTGGGCTCGATCACCGTGATCACCGACGCCGAGCTGTGGAAGAACGACGCCATCGACCAATACGACAACGCCTGGCTGCTCTGGTATTTGAGCGCCGACACGGACGTCACCCTGCTGCTCAACACCGACCACGACGACCTGCTGACCTTGCTGCTGCGCTATTTCCCCCAGGCACTGGTGGCCCTGCTGGCTCTGGTTGCGCTATGGCTCTGGCGCTCGGCGGTACGCCATGGCCCACTGCAACAACCGGCGCCCAAGGCGCGGCGTCAGTTGGAAGAGCATGTGCAGGCCGGCGCCGGTTTCCACCTGCGCCACAACGGCCAGGCGTACCTGTTGCATGCCTTGCAACAAGACGTACTGCGCCGGGCACGTCATCTTCACCCAGGCTTCGAACAACTGGCCGTCGCCGAACAATGGCAGGTACTCGCCCGCCTGACCCGCCAGCCCACGCGAGCCATCAGCCAGGCCTTGAGCCCCCGGCCGAAACAGCGCATGTCCCGCGCAGAGTTCTGCCGCCAGGTCGCCCATTTGCAAACCCTTAGGAATGCCTTATGAGTTTTCCGCAGATAAATCCGCAAGAACACTCGAATTCATCTATCGTACGGCGTTACCAAGCCTAGCAATAACCGGCGCTGTAGCCGATTTTGTTTTCCGCATAAATTTCCGCAGGAATCACCGAGTAAGTAGCCGTTTAAGGGCGCCGGAATCAAACGATGATCACCTCGAAAACGTACCTTGACCCAGTACTGCCAGAAAATCTGCCCGACTCGATCATTCAGTCCGCGGATCAGTTGCCCCGCAAGGCAGAATTTCTGGCCGGACGACTTGCCGATGAGACATCGAAGCAACTGGCGGGCCTGTTGCGCATCACCAATACCTATTACTCGAACCTGATCGAAGGGCATCGAACCGAGATCGCCGACCTCCAGATTGCTCGCACGACACCAAAACGGGAAAGAAAAGAGCTCAAAGAGCTGGCCGTACAACACATGACGCAGCAGGAGGTGATGGAGCGGCTGCTTCGCATGCGGCCAGCGGATAATTTCTCTGCCATGTTCGATCCCAGGTTGATCGCGGCCATCCATCGTCGACTGTTCAAAGATGCTTCCACGCAGGAACTGACCCTGAGCGATGGGCGCATGATGGAACCGGGCAGGCTGCGGGTCGAAGAGGATGAACAGGTCCAGGTCGGCGCGCATATCGCTCCAGCGGCTGCAGTTGTATTGCCCATGCTTGAGCATCTGCAGTTGCACTACGGACGAATAAAGGATCCGCGACGCCAACTGATCGCGGCCCTGGCAGGCCATCACCGAGTGGCGCTTGTGCACCCCTTCCTCGATGGCAATGGTCGAGTGATTCGGATGCTCACCCACCTGCAACTGGTTCACCTCGGGCTAAAACCTTTCCTCTGGTCACTGTCCCGCGGCCTGGCTCGCAGGCAAGATGAGTACTATCGCTTCCTGGCTTTGGCTGATCGTCCTCGTGAAGGAGACTATGACGGGCGCGGCCAACTCTCACAGCGTCACTATTTCAACTTCATCGAGTTCATGCTCGATGTCTGCCACGACCAGATTGAGTACATGACGACCTCGCTAAACCCAGCCAAGCTGCGCGAGCAGGTTGTTCATGTGTTCTCAACGGATCCTGAGCTTCGCCGTGCCGGCATCAGGCATACCAGTGCAGCTGCCGTGCTGGCGCTGCTCACCCAAGGGGCGATGCCGCGTGCAGAGTTCAAGGTGTTCACAGGTTTGAAGGATCGGCTTGCCACGGAGGAACTGAGCCGCTTGATCGACGCGGGGATTGTGGTCAGCAGGACCCCCAGATCCCGCACGGTGGAGGCGGGTTTGCCCGCACGCTTCGCTGGGTTGATCTTTCCAAACCTGCACTTCCAAATGGGCTAGGTTATGTCGGCGGCTCAGATGTCACCGCCCAGTCATGGCAAAGCATGAAATGGTTAGATCATGTAACTAGATGATTTATCTAATAGAAATAGGATTTAACCGTTAGGAGAACTCCAGAATTGACGACTGAACAGAACGAACCTGTCGACGGCCAGGCCCACGCCGCCCAACAGCGCCAGCGCGCCAGTCAGTTGGCCCAGGCCATCCGCACCGAGCTGCGCAAAGCGGTGGTCGGCCAGAGCGCGGTGATCGACGATGTGCTCACCGCGCTGATCGCCGGCGGGCACGTGCTGCTCGAAGGCGTTCCCGGGCTGGGCAAGACCTTGCTGGTGCGGGCCTTGGCCCGCTGTTTCAACGGCGAGTTCGCGCGCATCCAGTTCACCCCCGACCTGATGCCCAGCGACGTCACCGGGCACGCGGTGTACGACTTGCAGACCGAGCAGTTCAAGCTGCGCAAGGGCCCGGTGTTCACCAACCTGCTGCTGGCCGACGAGATCAACCGCGCACCGGCCAAGACCCAGGCCGCGCTGCTCGAAGCCATGCAGGAACGCCAGGTCACCCTCGAAGGCCGCGCCCTGCCCATCAGCCAGCCGTTCATGGTCCTCGCCACCCAGAACCCCATCGAACAGGAAGGCACCTACCCGTTGCCCGAAGCCGAGCTCGACCGCTTCATGCTCAAGGTGCGCATGGACTATCCGGACGCCGACCAGGAGCTGGACATGGTGCGCCAGGTCAGCCGCTCGACCCGCGCCGACATGCTCGACGTGCAACCGCTGCGCGTGGTGTTGCAGGCCAAGGACGTGCAAGCGCTGCAACGCATTGCCAGCGACCTGCCGATGGACGACCAGGTGCTCGACTACGCCGTACGCCTGGCCCGTACCACCCGCAGTTGGCCGGGCCTGACCCTCGGCGCCGGACCGCGCGCGTCGATTGCCCTGGTGCGGTGTGCCCGGGCCCGGGCGTTGTTGCGTGGCGGCGAGTTCGTCGTGCCGGACGACATCAAGGGCTGCGCCCTGGCGGTGCTGCGCCACCGCGTGCGGCTGGCGCCGGAGCTGGACATCGAAGGGCTGTCGGTGGATCAGGTGCTGGGGCAACTGCTCGATCAAGTGCCGGCGCCGCGCTTGTGAATACGCATTTCATGATGGAGAAACTCATTGTGGCGAGGGGATTTATCCCCGCTGGGGCGCGCAGCGGCCCCTTGCAGTGTGTCAGACAAAACCAGGGGGCCGCTTCGCAGCCCAGCGGGGATAAATCCCCTCGCCACAAAAGCGCGCTCTGCATGTCTCCAACGGGAATGCACCCATGAAACCCTCGCGCCTGCTCTTGATCTGGCTCACGCTTCTGCTGGCCCTCGACATCGCGCTGGGCGCGCTGCGGGCACTGGGCGTGGCGCTGCCAGCGACACTGCTGTCGATCAACTGGGGTTTGCTGCTGGCCTTGCTGGCCCTGGCGCTGCTCGACGCGGTGCGCGTCCGGCGCCTGCCCTCGCCGCGGGTACAACGGCAGATGCCCGGCAGCCTGGCCCTGGGTCGCTGGGGTGAAATCCACTTGGACATCAGCCATGACTTTGCCCAACCGCTGGAGGCGCAGGTCTTCGATCACGTCCCCGACGGCCTGGACTTCGAAAACCTGCCCCTGTCCGTCGAGCTGCAACCCGGCCAACACAGCCAGGTTGGCTACCGCCTGCGCCCGCTCGAGCGCGGGCACTTCGCCTTCGAACATTGCGAAATCAACCTGCCGAGCCCGTTGGGCCTGTGGACCGACAAGCGTCTGCTGGATGCGCTCGATGAGACTCGGGTCTACCCGGATTTCGCCAGGCTCTACGACGGTCAACTGCTGGCGGTGGACAACTGGCTCAGCCAACTCGGCATCCGTCAGCGGCAACGGCGCGGCCAGGGCCAGGAATTCCATCAACTGCGCGAATTTCGCGAGGGCGACAGCCTGCGCCAGATCGACTGGAAGGCTACGGCCCGCCATCGCACGCCGATTGCCCGGGAATACGAAGACGAGCGCGACCAACAGATCATCTTCATGCTCGACTGCGGCCGGCGCATGCGCAGCCAGGACGGCGAGCTGTCGCACTTCGACCACGCCCTCAACGCCTGCCTGCTGCTCAGCTACACCGCGCTGCGCCAGGGCGATGCCGTGGGCCTGAACACGTTCGCCAGTGATCAGCCCCGCTACCTCGCCCCGGTCAAAGGCCCGGGCCAGCTCAACGTCTTGCTCAACACCGTGTACGACCTCGATAGCAGCCAACGCCCCGCCGACTACCAGGCAGCCGTCACCCAGTTGCTGGCCCGGCAAAAACGCCGGGCCCTGGTGGTGGTGGTGACCAACTTGCGGGATGAAGACGACGCGGATCTGCTCGCCGCCGTGAAACGGTTGGGCCAACAGCATCGGGTGCTGGTGGCCAGCCTGCGGGAAGAAGCCCTCGACCGCTTGCGCCAGGCGCCGGTGCAAACCTTGCCTGAAGCCTTGGCCTACTGCGGGACGGTGGACTACTTGAATGCCCGGGCCGAACTGCATCAGCAACTGAGCGCCCATGGCATCCCGACCCTGGATGCGCGCCCCAGTGAGTTGGGGGCGCAATTGGTGACGCAATATCTTGCATGGAAAAAGGCGGGGACCGCATAGGTCCTACAGCGAGCCAGCAAAGCTCCAGCTGACTACAGCGCCTTGCGCAACGGACTACAGATCCGCCAGAATCCGCCGGCTTGTGTGCCTTGGCCTTGCCCCGTAACTTGATTCGCGTCGCTGATATCCAGCGATCGGGTTTAGTCGCCCGGTGTTGAAGTGAGGTGCACAAGCGTCATCCAGTCGGGTTCCCCTATCCCCGCACTTGATGGTGGCTGTGCGCAGGGCGCCCTCGGGCGCGCCGGTTTCACTTCTCACCGGTCGACTAACCTGCGTCCAGCCGCCACCCCTCGTTTAGTCGCGAGCCGGATGGCAGCGCCACCAAAGAGAAGTGAATATGATCAAACCAACCCCCAATCCACCCCATACCGACCCGCTCCCCCCCCCCACGAAACCCTCGACCCCGAAAAGCTCGACGAAGCCGCCCAAAGAGCCCTCGACTATTACCTCAAGCCCAACCACGGCCAACCCGACAAGAAGCCTGGCAAACAACCGGACTACTTCATCGTCGCCCCCGACGCCGACCCCGAAGGCATGCTCGCGCACACCTACGAAACCTTCTGCTCGGTGAGCACGCTGATCCTGGATTTATCGGAAGACCTGGAAGGCGCCCCGCGCAACCTGGCCCTGGCGATTCACCAGATGGGCGAGATGGGGGTGTTGTTGCTGGAGAAGATGCTGGATAACGAAGCGAAGGTTCAGCGCTAGAAGAGGTGTATGAGAAACCTGTGGGAGCGAGCTTGCTCGCTCCCACAAAGTGTTGCGCCAACAAAAGTGACCGGGGCTCAGGCCGATTCCGGCAACGGATAAAAACTGAAATATTGCTGCAATGCGCTGATCAGTTGCCCGTACTCCGGCGGCGCCCATTGCAGGCTGAAACCGGCGTCGAAATGCTGCGGCGTCACGTCTTCGCGGCACCACAGGCAATTGGCCCTGAGCACAATGTTCTGCTGCGGTCCCTCGTCGGAAGGGATTTTCAGGTGCAAGTCAAAGTCCGCGCCGACCATCAACGGTAAATGGCTGATGAGCATCAGGCCATCTGCAGAAACGTTGCCCAAAAAACCGATGGGCTTGCCGTTGACGCCATTAAACACTCTCAGGAAATACGGCAACTGCTGCCGTTCGATGCGCCGTTTTTTGTACATGTCCTGTATCGCTTTTTGAACGACCCCGAATCGGGGCAACCTAATACTTCGGAACGAGCACACGCCAGCTCGCTCTCCCCGATCCCGGTGCCAGACGCTCGCAAGCGTTCAAGCCTAGTGCTGCCGGTCACAGGTGCCGCTTGAAGTTAGAGATTTAGCTCTAATGACGTTTTGTACAAATATAGCTCATGGTCGTGTGGCAGCCAGTCCGTGCGCACACCTTTCATAAACAAAAATACCCGGGGGGCTTGTGGCCAGGGATCGCCCCCGGCCCATGGCTTGATGAGCCTGTCAGGACGCCGTCGGGCGGATCGCCGACGCGCTGCGGGTCGGGTAATGGCCCAGGCTCTGCAAGGTCTCGAGCCGGGCGCGGGCGCGGAAGGCGTATTCACTGTTAGGGTATTGCGTGATGATGAACTGGTAGGTCTGCGCCGCATCGACAAACAGCTTCTGCCGCTCCAGGCACTGGCCGCGCAGCATCGAGACTTCCGGCTGCATGTAGCGGCGGGCACGGCTGGCGCGGTCGACCTGGGACAGTTCGAGCATGACCTGCTCGCAATTGCCGCGGTCATAGGCCTTGTAGGCCAGGTTCATGTGATGGTTCATCGACCAACGGGTGCAGCCCGTGACGCTCAGGGCCAGGGCAACAAAAAGCACGAATCGCATGGGAGGTTCTCCTGTCTTGAGCTCTGTATCGACCTGGCTGGGAAAATCTTCAGCCTGAAAATGGTGCCGGGCTTGCTCTTGTGGCGAGGAATTTGATCTGTGGCAAAGAATTTATCTGTGGCGAGGGGATTTATCCCCGTTGGGCTGCGCAGCAGCCCCATAACCAAACCACTCGGTGTGTCAGGCTGATCTCGTTCGAGCTTTTTGGGGCTGCTTCGCAGCCCAGCGGGGATAAATCCCCTCGCCACAGGGAGGTGTGTAGCCCAAAGAGGTGTGAAAATTTTCAGGAATGTTCATTTCGAAAAACAAACGAAAAAGTAGTGCATATGAACAATGACTACACCCAAAGAGCATAGTAGCCTTCGCTGGCGCTTGAACTTGAGGAGTCTTGCATGTCCGTCCGTCGCACCAAAATCGTCGCTACCCTTGGCCCGGCCAGTAATTCGCCGGAAGTTCTCGAACAGCTGATTCTGGCTGGCCTGGACGTCGCCCGCCTGAACTTTTCCCACGGTACCCCCGAAGAACACAAGGCACGTGCCAAGCTGGTGCGCGACCTCGCCGCCAAGCACGGCCGTTTCGTTGCCCTGCTGGGCGACCTGCAAGGCCCGAAGATCCGTATCGCCAAATTCGCCAACAAGCGCATCGAGCTGAAGATTGGTGACACCTTCACCTTCTCCACCAGCCATCCGCTGACCGAAGGCAACCAACAGGTGGTGGGTATCGACTACCCGGACCTGGTCAAGGACTGCGGCGTGGGCGACGAGTTGCTGCTCGACGACGGTCGCGTGGTGATGCGCGTCGAGACCGCCACTGCCACCGAACTGAACTGCGTCGTGACCATCGGCGGCCCGCTGTCGGACCACAAAGGCATCAACCGTCGCGGTGGTGGCCTGACCGCACCGGCCCTGACCGAAAAAGACAAGGCCGACATCAAGCTGGCCGCAGAGATGGAAGTCGATTACCTGGCCGTGTCCTTCCCACGTGACGCCGCCGACATGGAATACGCCCGTCAACTGCGCGACGAAGCCGGCGGTACTGCCTGGCTGGTGGCCAAGATCGAGCGCGCCGAAGCCGTCGCCGACGACGAAACCCTCGACGGCCTGATCAAGGCCTCCGACGCCGTGATGGTGGCCCGTGGCGACCTGGGCGTGGAAATCGGCGACGCTGAGCTGGTGGGTATCCAGAAGAAGATCATCCTGCACGCACGCCGCCACAACAAAGCGGTGATCGTCGCGACCCAGATGATGGAGTCGATGATCCAGAACCCGATGCCGACCCGCGCCGAAGTGTCCGACGTAGCCAACGCCGTACTGGACTACACCGACGCCGTGATGCTCTCGGCCGAAAGCGCCGCGGGCCTCTACCCGCTCGAAGCGGTGCAGGCCATGGCACGCATCTGCATCGGCGCTGAAAAGCACCCGACCAGCAAGACTTCCAGCCACCGCATCGGCAAGACCTTCGAGCGCTGCGACGAGAGCATCGCCCTGGCGACGATGTACACCGCCAACCATTTCCCGGGCGTGAAGGCGATCATCGCCCTGACCGAAAGTGGCTACACGCCGTTGATCATGTCGCGCATCCGTTCCTCGGTGCCGATCTACGCGTTCTCCCCGCATCGCGAAACCCAGGCTCGCGCCGCCATGTTCCGTGGCGTCTACACCGTGCCGTTCGACCCGGCCGCCCTGCAACCGGGCGAAGTCAGCCAGGCGGCGGTGGATGAACTGGTCAAGCGTGGCGTAGTGCAGACCGGTGACTGGGTCATCCTGACCAAAGGCGACAGCTACCACACCATCGGCGGCACCAACGGGATGAAAATCCTGCATGTTGGCGACCCGATGGTCTGAGTGACCGAGCGCTGGAAAACAAAAGCCCTGCCATGTGAATGGCGGGGCTTTTTGGTTTTTGCCCTTGGGGAATGTAGTGCCTGAACTGGCCCCTGCAGAACTTATTGCCTGTTGATAAACCCCGACAACGCTGCTACCGCCTCGGGCGAGCGCAGGCATTGGGTGAACAGCTTGCCCTCTGCTTCAATCACCTTGCGCAACTGTTCCCGGTCCGGCGCTTTCATCAGTTGCTTGCTGATACTCACCGCTTCAGCCGGCAGCGATTCGAAGCGCAACGCCACCTCCCGCGCCTTGGCCAATGCCGCCTCGCCACTGTCCATTGCCTCGGTGGCAATGCCCCAGGCGACCGCTTGTTCGCCACTGAAGCCCTCGCCCAACAGCAACAATTGCGCGGCCCTGGCCTGGCCCAGCAACCGTGGCAGGATCAGGCTGGAGCCGAATTCCGGGCACAGCCCCAAGTTGACGAACGGCATGCGCAGCCGCGCGTCCCGGCTGACGTAGACCAGGTCGCAATGCAACAGCAACGTGGTGCCGATGCCCACCGCCGGCCCGGCCACGGCGGCGATCACCGGTTTGCGGCAATCGAGCAGGCTGAGCATGAACTGGAACACCGGGTTATCGAGGTCGTTCGGTGGTTGTTCGAGGAAGTCGACGATGTCGTTGCCGGCGGTGAAGCAGTCGCTGGAGCCGGTGAGCAGCACTGCGCGAATCTGCGGGTCGCTGTCCGCCATCGCCAGGGCTTGGGCCAACTGACTGTACATGGCCCGGGTCAGGGCGTTTTTCTTTTCCGCACGGTTCAAGCGCACCGTCAGCAGGCCACACTCTCGGTCGAGCAACAGGGTTGGGGTCATGGTCGGTCTCGCGTCTGGAAATCAGCGCTCAACCACGGGGCAGGAAGACGTCGGCCAGCAGTTGGTTGCGCGGCAAGCCGGCCAGGTACAAGCGTTTGGCAAAGGCCTCGACCCGGTCGGGATGGCCGCAGAGTAAGGCCTGGGTTTGCCGTGAAACAAGCCGCAGTTGCGCCAAGGCGGACGGCGCCTCGGCCGCGGTCAACAGTTCCACGGTGAGGTTTTGGTGCTTGGCCGCCAGCGCCGCCAGGGGTTTGGCCAGGTAATGCCCGGCCGCATCATGGGCCACGTGAATAAGGCGAATCGCGCCTTGGTGATCCTGACGCAAGGCTTCGCGCAGCAAGCCGAACAGCGGCGCCAGGCCAGTGCCGGCGGCGAGCAGCCACAGCGGCCTGGCGTGCCAGTCGGGGTCGTAATGCAGGGCACCGCCGCGCAACTCGCCCAGGCGGATCGGATCACCGGCCTTCATCCGCCGGGCCGCATCAATGAATTGACCGGGCTCGCGGCAATCGAGGTGGAATTCCAGGAAACGGTCTTCCTCGGGCAGGCTCGCCAGGGAATACGGCCGGGCCACGTCGCCGGCCCACAGCACCAGATGCTGCCCGGCCTGATAACGCAGCGACCGCTTGGGGGTGATGCGCAGGCGCAGCACATCGCCACCAAGCCAATCCACCGCCGCCACCTGAGCGGCCTGGCCGTCACGTTGCGGGTCGAAGGTATGGATCTGCACATCCTCGACCACCTGGCATTGGCAGGCCAGCCGCCAGCCCTGGTCGCGCTGCGTCGGGCTCAGGGCGTCGGGGCGGCTGTCGCGCACATCACCGCCCACACACTGCACCAGGCAGGCGTGGCAACTGCCGGCGCGGCAACTGTAGGGCACCGCGACGCCTGCACCGTTCAAGGCGTCCAGCAGGTTACTGCCCGCCGCCACCGTCCATTGCCGACCGGCGACTGTCAGTTCAGGCATCGACGTTCTCCCAGGCAGCAGCGCACCGATTGCGACCGTCTCGCTTGGCACGGTACAGGGCCTGGTCGGCACGCTGCAACGCGTTGTCCAGGTCATCGCCCATTCCCAGCATCGTCATGCCCGCCGACAAGCTGAGGGCGCCGACCTGCAGACCGATCAGCTCGACTTCTGTGAATGCCAGCCGCAGCCTTTCACAGCAGGCCGTCAGGCGCTGGGGGTCGCAGGCGGGCAGCAGCATGACGAACTCCTCGCCACCATAACGGGCCAATACATCGCCCTCGCGCAGGCACGCTGTGGCGACCGCGGCAAATGCCTGCAGCACCTGATCGCCGGCGGCGTGGCCGTGCAGGTCGTTGATGCGCTTGAAATGGTCGAGGTCGATCAGGGCCAGGCCATGGGCGATGCCGGGCCTGAGGGTGTTGAGTTCGCGCGAAGCGAGGCGCAGGAAGTGGCGGCGATTGAACAGCCCGGTCAGCTCGTCGGTGGCCACCAGGTCTTCGAGCTGGCGCATCATCCCGCGCAAGGTGTCCTGGTGCGCCTGCAGGGCAAACCGCCGCTGGCGCATGCGCTGACGTGATATCTGGACGTAGCGGGCGTAAAACACCAGCCACACCAGCACCAGAAACAGCACGGCCACCTGCAACCCGGCCAAGGTGGGATCGGGAAGCCTGAAGAAGTAACCGTCCCAAAGGGTAATAGCGGCGAAGCTGATGAACACCAGCGTCGCGCAGCGCACGAAGGCCCGGCGCGACAGATGAAACAGCCCGAACAGCAGGATCAATACATAAAACACCAGGAACACGCCCCGGGCCTGGTCCAGGTGCGCCATCATCCAGGTCTGCCAGCCCAGGCCGATCAACACCTGCGCTTCGGTAAGGCTGGGGTCGGCGAAGCGCAGGTTACGATCCGTGATAAACAGCGCGAACAGCCCAGCCTGGCACAGCACGACCAACACGCTGCCGATGATGACACCGCGCAACGAATCGAGGTAATGACCACTGAAAAATGCCAGCCACAATAAAACCAGTGCCAGCGCGTACGTCGCTGCCGCCAAAGCGAAGCGTTTCAGCAAAAGACGTTGAATGGCGTTATGGGTCAATCGTTGACTCACCATGGGAAAGGAAACTGACAGGAGGCGTCCTACGCTACAGGCCAGACGCCACTTTAGTGGCGTGTAGGACAAATGACCATTCAATTCTGGAGCAGAAAAATGGCGTCAAAGCAATGGCCCAGATTGACGCATTTGTTTGCTGCGGGCGGAACCCAGTTTGGACCAGAGACAAGGTTCCCCTGTGACAAGGAGACCATCTGTGGCGAGGGGATTTATCCCCGCTGGGCTGCGCAGCAGCCCCTTAACCAGACAACTCGGTGTGTCAGGCTGATCTCGTTCAGCTTTTTGGGGCTGCTGCGCAGCCCAACGGGGATAAATCCCCTCGCCACAGATTAAATCCCCTCGCCACAAAGGCAGCTCGCTCCCACAGGGTGCCGGCCTGCGATATACTGCCGCGCCTTTTTAGCGTCGCGCCAGCATGCCCGGCGTGCCTTATAGAGGTGCCGCCCGTCGACCGATGCACCCAAGCGGCCGGCACCTTATTGAATGTTCCCGTCTTTAGAGAGGAGCGCGACTCATGACCGTGATCAAGCAAGATGACCTGATACAGAGCGTTGCCGACGCTTTGCAGTTCATTTCCTACTACCACCCCGTGGATTTCATCCAGGCGATGCACGAGGCCTACCTGCGCGAAGAATCGCCGGCGGCCCGTGACTCCATGGCGCAGATCCTGATCAACTCGCGCATGTGCGCCACCGGCCACCGGCCGATCTGCCAGGACACCGGCATCGTGACCGTGTTCGTGCGCGTGGGCATGGACGTGCGTTGGGACGGCGCGACCATGAGCCTGGACGACATGATCAACGAGGGCGTGCGTCGCGCCTACAACCTGCCGGAAAACGTCCTGCGTGCGTCCATCCTCGCCGACCCGGCAGGCGCCCGCAAAAACACCAAGGACAACACCCCGGCAGTCATCCACTACTCCATCGTCCCCGGCAATACCGTGGAAGTGGACGTGGCGGCCAAGGGCGGCGGCTCCGAGAACAAGTCGAAGATGGCCATGCTCAACCCGTCCGACTCCATCGTCGACTGGGTACTGAAAACCGTGCCGACCATGGGTGCCGGCTGGTGCCCACCGGGCATGCTCGGTATCGGCATCGGCGGCACCGCCGAGAAAGCTGCGGTGATGGCCAAGGAAGTGTTGATGGAATCCATCGACATCCACGAGCTCAAGGCGCGCGGCCCGCAGAACCGTATCGAAGAGATGCGCCTGGAGCTGTTCGAGAAGGTCAACCAACTGGGCATCGGCGCCCAGGGCCTGGGTGGCCTGACCACCGTGCTCGACGTGAAGATCATGGACTACCCGACCCACGCCGCTTCGCTGCCGGTGTGCATGATCCCCAACTGCGCCGCCACCCGTCACGCCCACTTCGTGCTCGACGGCAGCGGCCCGGCGTCGCTGGAAGCGCCACCGCTGGACGCCTACCCGGAAATCGTCTGGGAAGCCGGCCCGTCGGCTCGCCGCGTGAACCTCGACACCCTGACCCCGGAAGAAGTCCAGAGCTGGAAACCGGGCGAAACCGTGCTGCTCAACGGCAAGATGCTCACCGGCCGCGACGCGGCGCACAAGCGCATGGTGGAAATGCTGAACAAGGGTGAAACCTTGCCGGTGGACCTCAAGGGCCGCTTCATCTACTACGTCGGCCCGGTCGACCCGGTAGGCGACGAAGTCGTCGGCCCGGCCGGCCCGACCACGGCCACGCGGATGGACAAGTTCACCCGCCAGATCCTCGAGCAGACAGGCTTGTTGGGCATGATCGGCAAATCCGAGCGCGGCCCGACCGCCATCGAAGCGATCAAGGACAACAAGGCCGTCTACCTGATGGCCGTCGGCGGTGCCGCTTACCTGGTGGCCCAGGCGATCAAGAAATCCAAGGTCCTGGCGTTCGCCGAGCTGGGGATGGAAGCGATCTACGAGTTCGAGGTCAAGGACATGCCGGTGACCGTTGCGGTCGACAGCAAAGGCGAGTCGGTGCACATCACCGGTCCTGCCATCTGGCAAAAGAAGATCAGTGACAGCCTGGCGGTGGAAGTGCAGTAACAGGCACTTTGCTGCTGTAAAAAAGGCCGGTGGGCGACAAGCCCACCGGCCTTTTTTTTTGTGCAAACCGTGGCGAGGGAGCTTGCTCCCGCTTGAGCGCGTAGCGCTCACAAAAGGGTCTGCTACGCAGCCCAGCGGGAGCAAGCGCCCTCGCCACAATGAATGACACCTTGAATATGGATGTGCAGCCGTCTTCGCAACCGCCATGCTATCGTGCCCGCCCGACTTGCAACTGTTCACACCAGCATGCTGCCAACTACCCGTACCTTGCGTCTGTCGTTGTACACCTTGCTGATCCTCACCGGCGCAGCCGTTGCCGCCACCCTCGCCGTGCGCCACGCCGAACGCGTGGCCCTGGAAGAAGACGCCAGCCGTGCCAACCAGCAGTTGGCGCTGTACGCCAATTCGTTGCACACCCTGATCGAGCGCTATCGCGCCCTGCCTGCCGTGCTGGCGCTGGACCCGGAGTTACGTTCGGCCCTCAAGGGACCGGTCGGCGCGGCGCAGCAGGATGTGTTGAACCGCAAGCTGGAACGGATCAATGGCGCCGCCCAGTCATCCACCCTGGAATTGCTCGACCACACAGGCTTGGCCGTCGCGGCCAGCAACTGGCGCCTGCCCAGCAGCTATGTCGGGCACAACTATGGCTTTCGTCCGTATTTCCTCCAGACCCGCACCCAGGGCACCGGACGTTTTTATGCGGTGGGCGTGACCAGCGGCATCCCGGGATACTTCCTCTCCAGCGCCGTGACCGACGACAACGGCGAGTTCCTCGGCGCGATGGTGGTAAAGCTGGAGTTTCCGGAGCTGGAACGCGAATGGCGCCAGGGCAGCGACACTCTGCTGGTCAGCGATGCCCGGAGCATCATCTTCATCGCCAACCGCCCAGGCTGGCGTTATCGCCACTTGCAGCCGCTGAGCGACAGCGACCGCGCCGAGCTCAAGGCCACCCGTCAATACGACAAACAACCGTTGCAACCACTGGCTTACGAAACGTTGCGGCGCTTTGACGACAATAGCCATCTGGCCCGGGTCGAGACGCCCGATGGCTCGGCGGACTACCTGTGGGAATCCTTGCCGCTGACCGCCGAAGGCTGGACGCTGCACTTGCTGCGCCGTCCGCAGATCGCCTTCGAAGACCGCCGTAATGCCGGGCTCGCGGCCGCCGGTTCGTGGCTGGCGCTGGTGTTCCTGCTGCTGTTTCTCAACCAGCGCTGGCGCCTGGCAAGGTTGCGCCAGCGCAGCCGCGAAGAGCTCGAACGGTTGGTCGAAGAACGTACCCGGGATCTGCGCACGGCCCAGGACGGGTTGGTGCAATCGGCCAAGCTGGCGGCACTGGGGCAGATGTCGGCGGCCCTGGCCCATGAAATCAACCAGCCCTTGACCGCCCAGCGCATGCAATTGGCGACCCTGCGCTTATTGCTCGATCACGGTCGGGTCGATGACGCCTACAAGGCCCTCAAGCCGGTGGACGACATGCTGACGCGCATGGCCGCCCTCACCGGCCACTTGAAAACATTTGCCCGCAAAAGCCCCAGCGGCCTGCGCGAACGCCTGGACCTGGCGGCGGTGGTCGACCAGGCGCTGCAATTGCTGGACACGCGCCTGCGCGACGAACAGATCAGCACCGTGTTGCACCTGACTCGACCGGCCTGGGTGCGCGGCGATGCGATCCGCCTCGAACAAGTGTTGATCAACCTGCTGCGCAATGCCCTCGACGCCATGGCCGAGCAACCCATCAAGCGCCTGGAAGTGCGCCTGGAGGCCGATGAGCAATTGTGGCGCCTGACCGTCAGCGACAGCGGCAGCGGGATCGCCGAGGAACACCTGGCCCAGGTGTTCGATCCGTTTTTCACCACCAAGGCGGTAGGCGACGGCTTGGGCCTGGGGCTGGCGGTTTCGTTTGCGATCATCCATGAATCCGGTGGACGACTGACGGCGGACAACCATGAGAACGGCGCGGTATTCTGCGTGACCTTGCCCATCGATCAGGAGGCCCAACTGCATGCTTGATTCAGTCATGGTCGTGGATGACGAAGGCAGCATCCGCAGTGCCGTCGAGCAATGGTTGAGCCTGTCGGGGTTCCAGGTGCAGTTGTTCAGCCGCGCCGACGAATGCCTGGCCCGGTTGCCGGAGCATTTCCCCGGGGTGATCCTCAGCGACGTGCGCATGCCCGGCCTCAGCGGCCTGGAACTGTTGGCCGAAGTGCGTCGCCGCGATCCGGACCTGCCGGTGATTCTGTTGACCGGCCACGGCGACGTGCCCATGGCTGTGGAGGCCATGCGCGACGGCGCCTACGACTTCCTGGAAAAACCCTTCAGCCCCGAAGCCCTGCTCGGCAGCCTGCGCCGGGCCCTGGACAAGCGCACCCTGGTCCTGGAAAACCGTCGCCTGCATGAACAAGCCGACGCCCGGGCCCGCCTCGATGGCACGCTGCTGGGCGTTTCCCGTGCGTTGCAAAACCTGCGGCGCCAGGTGCTGGACCTGGCCGCACTGCCGGTCAACGTGTTGATCCGCGGCGAAACCGGTAGCGGCAAGGAACTGGTCGCCCGTTGCCTGCACGACTTCGGCACGAGGGCGAGCATGCCCTTCGTCGCGTTGAACTGCGCAGCCATTCCCGAAGCGCTGTTCGAAGCGGAGCTGTTCGGTCACGAAAGCGGCGCCTTCACCGGCGCCCAGGGCAAGCGCATCGGCAAGCTCGAATACGCCAACGGCGGCACGCTGTTCCTCGATGAAATCGAGAGCATGCCCCTGGCCCAACAGGTCAAGTTACTGCGGGTGTTGCAGGAGCAGAAGCTCGAACGCCTGGGTTCCAACCAGAGCATCCAGGTGGACCTGCGCATCATCGCCGCCACCAAGCCCGACCTGCTGGACGAAGCCCGGGCCGGGCGTTTTCGCGAAGACCTGGCCTATCGCTTGAACATCGCCGAGCTGCGCCTGCCGCCGCTGCGAGAACGGCGCGAGGACATTCCCCTACTGTTCGAGCATTTCACCCACAGCGCCGCCGAACGCCTGGGTCGCGCCGCCGCGCCCCTGAGCGGCCCGCAATTGAGCCACCTGCTCAGCCACGACTGGCCGGGCAACGTGCGAGAGCTGGCCAATGTCGCCGAACGCCAGGTGTTGGGGCTCGATCAACCACAGGCCCTGGAGACGGAGCCGGGCCAGTCTCTCGCGGCCCAGCAGGAAGCCTTCGAAGCCCAATGCCTGCGCGCCGCCCTGACGCGGCACAAAGGCGATGTGAAAGCCGTGCTCGAAGAACTGCAACTGCCGCGCCGCACCTTCAATGAAAAGATGCAACGCCATGGGTTGAGTCGGGAGATGTTTTTGTAGGGTGTTGATCGCTCCCACGCTCCCGCTGCCGCCAGGGACGCTCCGGAGGTGACGCAGAGCGTCACGGGATGCATTCCCACGCAGCGTGGGAACGATCAACATAAGCGGATTCCCGCTCATGCCGAATCCAAAGCAAGCGGATTTCCGCTCATTCAACGTCACTACCCCCTCTAAACCGGCCTTCTGCCACCTGGCACAGCTCCTGCTATAGCCCTGGCAGGCTGCGTTCCCACGCGCTCCACAAAAACAATTAAACGAAGGATCCTTCAATGGATAACTCCAACGCCCTGCCCCTTGGGTCGGCTGCCGTGCCCGCCCGTGAAAGAACCACCGCCAGCCGGATCAAATCGATCTTCAGCGGCTCGGTCGGCAACATGGTCGAGTGGTATGACTGGTACGTCTACGCCGCTTTCTCGTTGTACTTCGCCAAAGTCTTCTTCCCCAAGGGCGACACCACCGCCCAATTGCTCAATACCGCCGCGATCTTCGCCGTGGGCTTCCTGATGCGCCCGATCGGCGGGTGGTTGATGGGCCTGTACGCCGACCGCGCCGGTCGCAAACGTGCGTTGATGGCTTCGGTGTACCTGATGTGCTTCGGCTCGCTGATCATCGCCTTGAGCCCGAGCTACGAAACCATCGGCGTCGGTGCGCCGATCCTGCTGGTGTTTGCCCGCCTGCTCCAAGGCCTGTCGGTGGGTGGCGAGTACGGCACCTCGGCGACCTACCTGAGCGAGATGGCGACCAAGGAACGTCGCGGCTTCTTCTCCAGCTTCCAGTACGTGACCCTGATCTCCGGCCAGCTCATCGCCCTCGGCGTGCTGATCGTGCTGCAACAGTTCCTCACCACCGAACAGCTGTATGCCTGGGGCTGGCGCATCCCGTTCGCCATCGGCGCGCTGTGTGCGATCGTGGCGCTGTACCTGCGGCGCGGCATGGAAGAAACCGAGTCGTTCACCAAGAAGGAAAAAGCCAAGGAAAGCGCCATGCGCACCTTGCTGCGCCATCCCAAGGAACTGATGACCGTGGTCGGCTTGACCATGGGCGGCACGCTGGCGTTCTACACCTACACCACCTACATGCAGAAATACCTGGTGAACACCGTCGGCATGAGCATCTCCGACTCCACCACCATTTCCGCCGCTACCCTGTTCCTATTCATGTGCCTGCAACCGGTGATCGGCGGGCTGTCGGACAAGATCGGTCGCCGGCCGATCCTGATCGCCTTCGGCATCCTCGGCACGCTGTTCACCGTGCCGATCCTCACCACCCTTCACACCATCCAGACCTGGTGGGGTGCGTTCTTCCTGATCATGGCCGCGCTGATCATCGTCAGCGGCTACACCTCGATCAACGCCGTGGTGAAAGCCGAGCTGTTCCCCACCGAAATCCGCGCCCTGGGCGTCGGCCTGCCGTACGCACTGACCGTGTCGATCTTCGGCGGCACCGCTGAATACATCGCCCTATGGTTCAAGAGCATCGGCATGGAAACCGGTTACTACTGGTACGTGACGGCCTGCATCGCTGTGTCGCTGCTGGTGTACATCACCATGAAAGACACCCGCAAGCATTCGCGGATCGTGACCGACTGACCTCCAAGTCGTACAAACAAAAAGGGGCGAACCTGACAGGGTTCGCCCCTTTTTTCGTTCCTGGCTAAAGATCTTTCTGACATTAATCCCTGGTTAATGCCTGACCTTCACCCTCATCCTCAACAGAACGCCACTCGAATACGCCGGCAATGGCCTCATTGACCGCTCTGCTGCAACGGCTAACACATCGATTTTATCGATTTATTTGAGCATTTTTTTGCGCTTTTTAATCAAATTAACAAGCGTAATATCAACTCCACACCCAAGGCGCTAACGCCAAACATTCTGGAGCACGACCATGAAAACCAAACTGATCATCGCCCTGACCCTTTCCGTACTGGCTGCCAACACCTTTGCTGCCGACGGTTTCGACCGCACCAGCTCGGCCATCGCCGCCGATGGTTATGACCGTACGAGCGCCGCCACCGTCGCATCTGATGGTTACGACCGTACTAACGGCGCCACCGTTGCTGAAGACGGCTTCGACCGCACTAACGGCGCCACCGTTGCCGAAGACGGCTTCGACCGCACTAACGGCGCCACCGTTGCCGAAAACGGCTTCGACCGCACTAACGGCGCCACCGTTGCCGAAAACGGCTTCGACCGCACTAACGGCGCCACCGTTGCCGAAAACGGCTTCGACCGCACTAACGGCGCCACCGTTGCCGAAGATGGCTTCGACCGCACTAACACTGCTGCCATCAGCTAACCCGAGAACGACACCCTCACAGCCCGGCTTCGGCCGGGCTTAGTTATTCATGGGCTATGGAAAAAGGAAGACCGCCAGTGGTTTTGTTATCGCCACTCATCAAATTGTGGGAGCGGGCTTGCTCGCGAAGACAGTATGTCAGTCGACATCTATGTGTCTGAACCTGCGCATTCGCGAGCAGCCTGCTCCCACAGTGTCCCAGGGTGCTGACAAAAACAGCGCGGCCCTGCACTATCTTCCAATCCCTTTGAAAGCCCACCGCAGGACCTTCTTCAACCATGCCCGATGACATCCACTTCTACGAACCCGCCAACGGCCACGGCCTACCCCACGACCCATTCAACGCCATCGTTGGCCCGCGCCCCATTGGCTGGATTTCGTCCCAGGATGCCGAAGGCCGCCTGAACCTTGCGCCCTACAGTTTTTTCAACGCCTTCAACTACATTCCACCGATCATCGGGTTCTCCAGCGTTGGGCGCAAAGACAGCCTGAACAACATCGAACAGACCGGCGAGTTCGCCTGGAACCTGGCCACGCGCCCGCTGGCCGAGCAGATGAACCAGAGCTGCGCGATGGTCGCCCCAGAGGTCAATGAGTTCGAACTGGCGGGTTTGACGGCCGCCCCATCACGGGTAATCCAGGTTCCACGCGTCGCCGAAAGCCCGGTGTCCTTCGAATGCAAGGTCACGCAGATTATTCAACTGCAGCGAGCGGACAAAGGGCTCGTGCCAAGCTGGCTGATCCTCGGCGAAGTGGTCGCCGTGCATATCGCCAAGTGGTTGTTGAAAGACGGGGTGTACGACACCGCCGCCGCCGAGCCGATCTTGCGCGGTGGCGGGCCGGCGGATTATTTCCAGCTGGGGCCTGAGGCGTTGTTCAAGATGCATCGCCCGAAGTAAGCGACACGGCTCTCAAGAAGAAACAGCAACCTGTGGCGAGGGAGCTTGCTCCCGCTGGACGCGCAGCGTCCCCTTGCGGTGTGTCAGACAAACCGGGGGGCCGCTTCGCAGCCCAGCGGGAGCAAGCTCCCTCGCCACAAAAGCCCTACCGGGTGATCGTGCCGCTACCAGACCAACCCGCCCTCGTCGTCGACACCTTTGAGGTGGGTCAGCTGCAGGGCTGCCGCTTCATCGGCTTTGACCGCGGTCTCGAAGGTTTGCTCTTCAAGGATCTTGTTGAAACGCGGCGCACCGGAACCACCGATGGCCTTGGTGGCGATGGCGGCATGGTAGCCGCCGCCTTCTTTGGGGATTACAGCGGAAACAGCTTCAAAGGTTTCAAAGGCTTTACGTGCCATGTCTTGTGCATCCTGGCGTTGGAAAATGACGCTCATTAAACCTTCAACCAGCCAGTTTGTGTACCTGCGCCCGGCACCCTTCGGTCGCCTGGGCGGCGGACACGTCGCGGAACGTATGGAAATCCAGGCTGCTCACCACCAGGTCTTGCACCAGCTCGGCAAATATCGCCATGGCCGGGGAATTGAAGTAGGCATCCATGGCCGCCTGATTGACCCAAAGCCCGGACACCAGCCACAAATCGGCATCGCACTGCGAATGCTGCAAGGCAAAGTACAGGCAACCGGGGGCCTGGCGCGAAGGCGCGATCAGCGTACTCAGGCGTGCGCCCAGTTGCTTGGAGCAACCGACGCGGGCCCGGACAAAAGCCATGTGACTGACGGGGATCTGTGTAGACATGTTCAACCCTCCCAGGTCATCCGTTGTGCAGCCGGGGACAGGCCGCGACAGGATCAAAGGTTAAGCGCCGCCCTGCCAGTTTCGTTAGTCGATTCCTGCCGACCCATTGCACGATCCTGCGCGTCGGTATCATAAAATTTGCTATCGATCCGGTCGAAACCCGGGAAGTTGAAACAAAAGGTTTCAAGCAAGTTTCCACAGCATTGCAGCGTCATGGCCCTTTGCGCCGTGCAGGATCAGGCAAGCTTTCAACAGGATGTTGCTATCGCTGTGCCTTGCACAAACATAAGCTTTTGTTCATCGCTCCCTATCGCTTGAGGATCCCGGCATGTCGCCACTCGACCACGCCCACGTCCCACTGGACACGTATCTGGAACAACAGCGCGCCGAACTGGCATCGATCATCGACCGCAACACCAGCGAAGACGGAAGCTACGCCACGGCCATCGGCTCACTGAATCTGTCACGGCACAGCCAGCCGCATAAGTTCGCCCCGGTGTTGGCGCAACCGGCGCTGTGCATCATGGCCCAGGGCAGCAAACAGGTGCGCCTGGCGGATGAGTTGTTCAACTACGACCCACTCCATTACCTGGTGGTCTCGGTCTCGATGCCGTTGAGTGGTTGCGTTGCCGACGTTTCGCCCGAGCAACCCATCCTGGCCCTGCGCCTGGACATCGACCCGGCGGAAATCACCGCGTTGATCGCCGACGCCGGCCCCCTGGGCGTACCGACCCGCCCCGCCGGGCGCGGGCTGTATGTCGAACGCCTGGACACGCCAATGCTCGACGCCGTACTGCGCCTGGCACGGTTGCTCGATACGCCGAAAGACATTGCCATGCTCGCGCCCCTGGTGCGCCGGGAAATCCTCTATCGTCTGCTGCGCAGTCCCCAGGGTTATCGGCTGTACGAAATCGCTATCGCCAACAGTCAGAGCCATCGCATCAGCCAGGCGATCAAATGGCTCAACGGCCATTTCGAACAGCCGCTGCGCATCGATGACCTGGCCCGGGAAGTGAACCTCAGCGTCTCGACCCTGCATCACCGCTTCAAGGCCATGACCGCCATGAGCCCGCTGCAATACCAGAAGCAACTGCGCTTGCAGGAAGCCCGGCGCCTGATGCTCGCCGAAGGGCTGGAAGCTTCGGCGGCGGGCTATCGGGTGGGTTATGAAAGCCCTTCGCAGTTCAGCCGCGAGTACAGCCGATTGTTCGGCGCGCCGCCGTTGCGGGACTTGGCGCGGTTGCGGATGACGGTTTGATCTGGGTTTGCATTGCCTTTTGAAATCAGGCAGCGAGCACCCGACATGCCTGCGCCGGTATGGTCACCGACACCGCATGCCCGATGCCCAGGTCCATGCCCTGGCACGGCGTGCTCAGTGCCGTGAACGAGATTCCAGAACACTCCACCGTGGTCTCGATCGTCGCACCGATGTCGCGCACGAACGTGACCTTGCCCAGCAACCGGTTGCCCACCGTGGCCTGGGGCGCGGACAGTTGCAGGTCTTCGGGGCGCACCAGCAGCTTGATCTTTTCGCCAACCTTGAGGCTATCGCTGGCCGGCACCTCCAGCGCATCGCCACCCGGCAGCCCCACTCGCCCGTTGCCCAGGGTGGTCGCCGGAAAAATGTTGCCAGAGCCGATGAAGTCGGCGACGAACTCATTGGCCGGGTGCCGGTAGATCTCGATCGGCGTACCGACCTGTTGCACCCGATGTTCCCCCAGCACCACGACGATGTCGGCCATGGTCATGGCTTCGCGCTGATCATGGGTCACCAGGATCGTGGTGATGTTCAACCGCTGCTGCAGTTGGCGGATTTCCACTTGCATCGACTCGCGCAGCTTGGCGTCCAGGGCCGACAGCGGTTCGTCCAGCAAGAGGATCTTCGGCCGGGCAGCAATGGCCCGGGCAATCGCCACGCGCTGGCGTTGACCGCCGGACAGTTTGGCCACGGGCCGGTCGATCATCGCCTGGAGCTGGATCAGTTCCAGCAACTCCACCACCCGCGCTTGTTGCTCGGCCTTGCCCACGCCCCGCAGCTTCAGCGGATAGGCGATGTTCTCGCCGACGGTCATATGGGGAAACAGCGCCAGCGATTGAAACACCATGCCGAAGTTACGCAGGTGCGCCGGGGTATGGCCGATGTCTTCGCCATCCAGGCGGATTTCCCCGCCGCTGAGGCTCTCCAGGCCGGCGATCATGCGCAGCAAAGTGGTCTTGCCACAGCCTGAAGGCCCGAGAAAGCACACCAGTTTTCCTTCGGGCAAATGCAGGTTCACGTCCTTCACCGCACAGGCCGAGCCGTAATGTTTCTCGACGTTTTCCAGTATCAGTCCAGTCATGTCTTCACCTTGAAATCAAAAGGAAACGCCGCCCTCGCCCACCAGCTTCTCCAACGCCCAGATCAGCACGAAGTCGATCAGCACGATGAGCACGGCAAACGAGAAAACGGTGGGGTCCAGCGACGATACGGTGCGGCTGTACATCCAGATCGGCACGGTCATGACATCGATGGTGTAGAGGAAATAGGTCACGGTGAATTCGTTGAACGAGACAATGAACGCCAGCAGCATCCCGGCGAGAATTCCCGATTTCATCAATGGCACCACCACATCGACGATGGCCCGCTGTGGTGTGGCCCCGAGCATTCGCGCGGCTTCTTCGACTTCGCTGCCGATGCCAAGCATGGCGGCGGTGCAGTTCTTCACCACGAACGGCAAGGCGAGGATCACGTGGGCAATGACCAGCCGCGAGGTGGTCATCTGGAACGGCAGGCTGTCGAACACCAACAGCAGCGCCAACCCCAGCACCACCATGGGAAACACCAGTGGCAGCGACATCAGTTGCAGCGCCACAGCCTTGCCACGGAACTCGCAACGGGTCAGCGCGTAGGCCGCCGGCACGGCGATCAGCGTGGCGAAAATCATGGTCAGGCAGGCCACCAACAAACTGGTGCCCATGGCCTGGCCCAGGCTCAGCACATCGCTGGCATCCGGCGATACGAAGGTGTGCCAGGCCGCCCGGTACCATTGCAGGCTGTAGCTGCTCGGCGGAAAGTCCAGGTTCGCGGCGCCGCTGAAGGACATGACGATCATGGTCAGGATCGGCAGCACCGCCAGCAGCAGGATGAAACCCGACAGCAGCCCCACTGCGCGCCCGGTTTCACCGGGCAACAGCGACTGGCGTTTTTTGCTCAACGCGGTCATTGAGAAGCCTCCAGCATCCGCCGACGACGGCCGGTGAAATATTCGGACAGGGTCATGATCATCAACGTGGTGACAATCAGCACCACCCCAGCGGCGGACGCGGCGGGCCAGTTCATCAACGGGGCAATCTGATCGTGGACCATCACCGCCAGCATCGGCACCCGCCGGCCGCCCAACAGCAGCGGCACGACAAAGCTGCTGGCGTTGTAGGCAAACACCAGCGTCGCGCCGGTGATGATGCCCGGCAGGCTCATGGGCAGCACCACTTGGCGAAACACCTGGAAGCGGCTGGCGCCGAGGGTCGCGGCGGCCTCTTCATAGCTGCGGGCGACCCCACGCATGGCGCTGGCGATGGGCAACACGGCCAGGGGGAAGGCCGTCTGGACCAGGCCCATCAACACACCATTCTGGTTGTACAGCAGCATGACCGGTCGCTTGATCAAACCCAGGCCCATGAGCGCCTGATTGAGCATGCCGGCAGGGCCGAGGATCACCAGCCAGCCATAGCTTTGCAGCAGCAGGTTGACCAACAGTGGCAACAGCACCGCCGCCAGGAACACCCGCCGCAACAACGGCGAGGCCAGGCGCGACATGGTGTAGGCCACGGGGATCGCCAGCAGCACAGCAATCACCGCGCTGATCAATGCAAGGCGCAAGGTCAGCAGCAGGGACTTGAGGTAATAAGGCTCCAGCAACTGCTCGTAGCTGGCGAGGCTGAACCCACTCCACTCCGCGCCCTTGGTGCCGACGCTCATGCGCAGCACCAGCAGGCTGGCGGCGATCAGCACGCCGAGAAACAGCATGGATGGCGACAGGAACAGCCAGGCTCGGCCGGTGGGTGAAATCTCCCGGGGTGGACGCATGGATGCGACGCGCTGGGGATGGGTTAACGGTTGGGGTTCCATGGCAAGATCTCGTCAGAGGAACACGACAGGACAAACACAATTTCAAAACAACCCACTTCCCTGTGGAGCGAGCTTGTTCGCGAAGGCGGCGGCACCGTCAACATCTCCTTCAACTGACCTACCGCTATCGCGAGCAAGCTCGCTCCCACACTGGATCTCGGGTGGTCACAGAGGCCGCATACTCCTCAATTCCCTATGCTGGGCAGGCGGTGTGCAGCGCTTGTTTCAGGAAGAGAAGATTTCCGTGTACCGACGAATCCACTGGTCATGCACCGTCGCCAGGAAGGCGTTGTCATGCATGATCGCTTTGTCGGCGATTTGCTCCGGGGTGAGGATGTAGGGGCTCTTGCGCGCTTCGCTGGAGATGATGGCCTTGGCGTTGACCGGGCCGTTGAAGATGTCTTCGGCCATCTTGCCCTGCACCAGCGGGTCGAGGGAGTGGTCGATGAAGGCGTAGGCCAGGTCGGTGTCGCCCGGGCGGTTTTTTGGCATGACCGAGAGCATCAGGTCGGTGTAGAAACCTTCCTTCATGCCGAACGTCGCCCCCAGGCCGTAGGCCGGGTCGCGGATCTGCTTGGGGAAAAACGCCGGCGCATACAAGCCGCCCATGTCCAGGGAACCGGTGCGGAACAGCTCGGCGATCTGGTTCGGGTTTTCCCCCAGGGTCACCACCCGATCCTTGAGTTCGGCGAGTTTCTTGAAGCCGGGTTCGATGTTGTGTTCATCACCACCGGCCAGCTTGGCGGCGATGATGATCAGGTCCATGGCCTCGGTCCAGTTCGGCGGCGGCAGGAAAATGTTCGGCGCCAGCTCCGCGTCCCACAGCGCAGCGTAACTGTCCGGTGCCTGCTGCAAGGTACGGGTGCTGTAGACCAGGCTGTTGCACCACAGCAGGTAACCGATGCCATGGCCGCCAGCGCCGGTGCGGTATTGCGCCGGCACGTCAGCCAGGTTGGGAATGCGGTTGAGGTCAGGCTTTTCCAGCAGCCCGGCGACGGCCAGGCCCTCGGCGCCGACGCCTGCCAGGGTGATAATGTCGTACTGCGGCCGGTCGCCACCGGCCTTGAGCTTGGCCACCATCTCCGAGGTACTGCCGGTGCGGTCGGCGATGACCTTGGCCCCGGTCTTGGCCTCGAAGGTGGCGGCGATGTTGCGCAGCGCCGCCAGCCCGGTGTCATCGGACCAGGTCAGCAGGCGCAGGGTCTTGCCGACGAACCGCGTGTCACTGGCCCGCGCACTGATGAACGGCATGCTCATGGCCGCCGCTGCAACCGAAACCACACTTGCAGTCTTGATGAATTGACGTCTGTTCAGATCATGCTCGCCCATGAGGACTCCCTTTATTCTTTTAAGTATGAGGTGGGTGAAAACCGTTGTGCCCGCACCGTTCGGCGTCGACGAAAGCCCCGTATTGCCTGGGCTTTGCCGCCGCCTGCGGCCATCCTGAGGTTGTGCAAAATCCCTGACTATCGAAAAAAACTCATTGGAGCCATGTCCTTGGCGCATGCCTTTTTTCGAGGCATGCATGACCTGAAAACGTGCCGTCAGATCGCCCGGACCACATGCTTGATTTCCTGGAACGCGGCCAACCCCCAAGGTCCCAACTCGCGGCCCAGGCTGCTTTGCTTGTACCCTCCCCACGCCGCCTGGGGAAAAATCACCTGGGGCGCGTTGATCCACACCAGCCCAGCCTGCAACGCGTCGGCCACCTGCCCGGCGGCTTCGGCATCGCGGCTGACCACGCTGGCCACCAGACCGAAACGGCTGTCGTTGGCCAGGGCAATGGCCTGCGCCTGGCTGCTGAAACGGCGTACGCACACCACTGGCCCGAAGATCTCTTCGCACCACAGCGCACTGTCGAGGGGCACGTCAGTGAAGATTGTCGGCTGTAGAAAAAAGCCGCGCGGCAGGTGCGCCGGTCGCTGGCCGCCGCACACCAGGGTCGCTCCGGCGCTCAGGCCTCGGTCGATGTGCCCCAGCACCCGCTGGTATTGCGCCTGGTTGACCAGTGTCCCCATCTCCACGTCCGGATCGAACGGATCGGCTACGCGGATCGCTTCGGCACGGGCCTTGAGCCGGCGCAGGAATTCATCGGCCAGCTCATCGGCCACCAGCACGCGGCTGGTGGCCGAACACATCTGTCCGGCATTGAAGAAAGCGCCGCCACAGGCCAGCTCCACCGCCAGGTCCAGGTCGGCGTCCGCCAGTACCAGCAGGGACGATTTACCGCCCAGTTCCAGGCTCACGCCCTTCACCGTTTCTGCCGCCCGTTGCATCACTTGCACGCCCACCGCGTTGCTGCCGGTGAAGGAGATCTTCGCCACGCGCGGGTCCGCCGCCAGCGGCGCGCCAACTGCCAGGCCGGTGCCGCAGACCAGGTTGAACACCCCGTGGGGCAAGCCGGATTCGGCGATGATCGACGCCAGCGCAAGCTCCGGCAACGGTGTGACTTCCGAGGGCTTGAGCACCACGCAGCAGCCGGCAGCCAACGCCGGGGCGAGTTTCCAGGCCGTGGTAACCATCGGGAAATTCCATGGCACGATCAAGCCGACCACGCCGCACGGTTCGCGGCGCAGGCGTGCGCTGAAATCAGCACTGGGCAATGCCAACGGACTGTCTTGCCGAGCGTCCAGGCCTTCGGCCAACTCGGCGTAATACTCGAAGGTGGCGACCACATCGTCGACATCGATGGCCGCTTCGAACAACGGTTTGCCGTTGTTGCTCGATTGCAATTGCATCAACCGCTCGCGGCCTGCCTGCACGCCAGCGGCAATCCGGCGCAGGATCGCGCCACGCTCGGCGCCGGTGGTGATCGACCAGTGCGTGAAAGCCTGGGTCGCGGCGTTCAACGCCTGATCGACGGCGCGTTCACCACCGCCATGAACGGTGGTCAGCAGCGCTTCGGTCGCCGGGTTGATCACCCGCAGCGGTTGATCGCCGGCCAACCACTCACCGTTGATGTACAGCCCGTCTTGCGTCGTAGGGACATTCATTTCGACACCTGCGCCATCCAGGTTGCCTGGTCGATTTCGATCAGCGTCGGGCCCTGCCGGTCGCAAGCGGCGAGCAACGCGGCGTGCAGTTGCGCCACGCCGTCGATGGCTTGCGCAGCGCAGCCCAAAGCCCTAGCGACACCGATGAAATCCGGGGTGTAGATGTCCACGCCCACCGGTTCGATGGCGCGGTTGACCATGTATTTCTTGATCTCTTCGTAGCCCTGGTTATTCCACAGCAGCACGATCACCGGCGTGCGCGCCTCCACCGCGCTGGCCAATTCCGGCAGGGTGAACTGCAACCCGCCATCGCCGATCAAACACACCACTGCCGGGCGACCATGGCCCCGGTCCTTGCCACCAAGCCAGGCGCCAATGGCCGCCGGCAAGGCGTAGCCGAGGGTGCCGTAGCCGGTGGATGAATTGAACCAGCGGCGTGGCTGCTCCGGGTTGAAGGTCAGGTTGCCGGTGTACACCGGTTGGGTCGAATCGCCGACGAACACCGCCTCCGGCAGCGCTTGCAAGACGGTGTCGAGAAACAAGGTCTGGGCGCGGGTCGTGGCGTCCCAACTGCCTTGAAGCTCTGCGCGCAACCGGGCGGCACGCGTCGTGCCCCAATCGTCACGGCGCTCGGCCAAGGGGTGCTGGCTCAGCGCATCGAGCACGGCCCGGGTGGCGACGCGAGCGTCGGCCACCAGCGCCAGGTGCGGCGGGTAGTTGCGCACGGTCTGGTCCGGGTCGATGTCGATGCGCAGCAACGCACCGGGAATCTCGAAGCCGCCGGCGAAGGTGATGTCGTAGTCGGTCTCGGCCAGCTCGGTGCCGATGGCCAGCACCACATCCGCTTCGGCCACCAACGCGCGGGTGGCGACCAGGCTCTGCGTGGAGCCGATCAGCAACGGATGCCGGGACGGTAACAGGCCCTTGGCATTGATGGTCAACGCCACGGGTGCGCCGAGACGTTCGGCCAGTTCAGTCAATTCGGCCGCCGCGTCGATGGCACCGCCGCCGGCCAGGATCAACGGCCGTTGAGCCGATGCCAACTTTGCAGCCATTTGCGCCACGGCACTCGGCGCAGCACCGGCACGGTTGATGTTCACCGGCACACTGGCGAGCAAGGCATCGGCGTCTTCGACCAGCACGTCCAACGGAATTTCAATGTGCACCGGCCGCGGGCGCCCAGCCTGGAACACGGCGAACGCCCGGGCCAGCACACCGGGCAATTCAGCGGCGGACATCAGCGTGTGGGAAAACGCCGCGACACCGCCCACCAATGCAGCCTGGTTCGGCAGTTCATGCAACTTGCCGCGCCCGCCGCCCAACTGGTTGCGCGACTGCACGCTGGAGATCACCAGCATCGGGATCGAATCGGCGTAGGCCTGGCCCATGGCGGTGGTGATGTTGGTCATGCCGGGGCCGGTGATGATGAAACACACGCCGGGCTTGCCGCTGACCCGAGCGTAACCGTCGGCCATGAAGCCTGCGCCCTGTTCATGACGCGGGGTCACATGGCGGATGTTGGAACGGGCCAGCCCGCGGTACAACTCGACGGTGTGCACGCCAGGAATGCCGAACACCTGCTCCACGCCATACGCGTGGAGTAACTTGACCAATACTTCGCCGCACGTCGCCATTGCCATTGCCTTTTCTTGTCGTGTAAAGGGCCTCGCACGGCATGCGGCGGGACCCTTTTTCTGTCTTGGGAATGGCGTTATTGGAACGGTCCGACCATAGCGGCAACAATGGATAAAAAGTCATACTAGCCATGTCCTCACGTCATGGCTTGGATCCGAAATGAAACGACTTCCCCCGCTGCCGGCGCTGCACACATTTCTGATCACGGCCCAATGCTGCAATTTCACCCGGGCCGCCGAACAACTGCACATCACCCAAGGCGCGGTGAGCCGGCAGATCGCCGGGCTGGAAGATCATCTGGGTTATGCACTGTTCCAGCGCCAGGCACGCGGCCTGACCCTAACTGCCGAAGGCCTGGCGTGGCTACCCCGGGTGCAGCAGGTGTTCAGCCTGATCGGCGAAGCGGTTGAGCAGGTCGGCGAAAGACGCCAGACCCTGCAACTCAAGGCCCCGACCTGCGTGATGCGCTGGCTGCTGCCGCGCCTGTTGCAATGGCAGAAGGAACGGCCGGACGTGCCGGTGGAGTTGACCACCACGGTCAGGCACGGCGTGGATTTCCAGCGCGAAGCCTTCGACGCCGCGGTGGTCTATGGCCCAGCACCCGACGCCTCGCTGGCGTGCGTACATCTGTTCGATGAACAACTGACGCCCGTCTGCTCCCGCCCGATCCTGGAAGGGCCGGTGCCGCTGCATGAACCCGCCGACCTGCAACAACACGTGCTGCTGCACCCCACCCGTGACGAGCGCGACTGGAACGCCTGGCTGAAGGCAGCCGATGTGCACTTGAGCAATGTCAGCAAGGGCCAGCATTTCGAAACCCTGGACCTGGCGATGTCCATGGCTTCCCAAGGCACGGGCGTGGCAATTGGCGACTGGTCGCTGATCGGCGATGACTTGAGCGCCGGCCGCCTGGTGATGCCGTTCGAACTGAAGGTCAAGACCGGGCTGGGTTATCACTTGGTGCATCCGCGCAAACCCGAGGTGTCAGGGCCGTTGCAGGCCTTGATGGGGTGGTTGGTGGAGCAGGCACAGGCGCGGTAGGCGTCAGCCACCCAGATCATTCAAGGATGAACAGGACCGTGGCGAGGGAGCTTGCTCCCGCTGGGTTGCGCAGCAACCCCTGGGGTCTGCCTGGGGCACTGCGGCGGCAGGTAGATGATGGGGCTGCTGCGCAGCCCAGCGGGAGCAAGCTCCCTCGCCACATGATCACACCAGGCTCAAAAGATCAGTACGGGCTTGTCAGAGCAGATTAGGCGCCTGCACCGGCTCGATCTGCGCCCAATGCGAGGTGTCTTCGCGATGCTGCTGCAGATACGGCAACACGGCACCCAGCAACGGCGCCTTGAATGCCTCCTGGAAACGATGGGCCAGCCCCGGGATCAGCTTCAACTGGCTGCCCTGGATGTGCGCCGCCAAGTGCACGCCGTGCATCACCGGCAGCAACGGGTCGGCGGTGCCGTGGACAACCAGGGTCGGCACGCGCAGTTGATCGAGCAGCGTCACCCGGCTTGGCTCGGCCATGATCGCCATGATCTGACGCTTTACGCCCTCGGGGTTGAAGGCCCGGTCATAGGCCAGCGCGGCCTGATGCAACAGCGCCTCGCGGTCGTCGACCACCATCGGGCTGCCCAGGGCGGCCAGCAGATCGGCCTGCTGTTCCAGGGCCATTTCGCGATTCGGCGCACCGCGCCGGGACAACAGTTGCACCAGCCTTTCGCTGGGCGCCGGCAGGCCTGCGGCGCTGGAACTGGTCATGATCAGGGTCAGGCTTTCAACCCGCTCGGGGGCCATGGCCGCCATGTGCTGGGCGATCATCCCGCCCATGCTTACCCCCAGTACGTGGAAGCTTTGCACGTGCAAGGCGTCCATCAGCCCCAGTCCGTCGTCAGCCATGTCGGTCAAGGTATAGGGCGCGGCCACGGGCAAGCCGAGTTTGTAGCGCAGGGCTTCAAAGGTCAGGTTGGCGCTGCCGGGCGCTTGGCGCCAGGTGGACAGGCCGACGTCGCGGTTGTCGTAGCGAATCACCCGGAAACCTTGCTCGCACAGGGCGACCACCACTTCGTCCGGCCAATGGATCAACTGCCCACCCAGGCCCATCACCAGCAACAGCACCGGATCCGAGGCACGGCCAACACTCTGGTAGGCCAGGCTCACCTGATCCAGATCGACCCGTTGGGTCGCAACATTGATGTCACACCGAGAAGCCGCCAACGACGGCAGGCCGAAAAACAACGCGGCCAGGAAAATGAATACACGCATGAAGAAACACCGAAACGCAGAACCCCAGTAGAGCGCGAGTCTGATGAAGTTTGTTCAAGCGCGCTGCCACAATTGCGTGACAGTTTGATGAAGATTGCCGAGTGGTGATGGTTGCCCGGTCAAGGGGAGCAATAAAACCGAATGCTACCCCTTGTGGCGAGGGGATTTATCCCCGCTGGGCTGCGAAGCAGCCCCAGAAAAAGCTGGACGCAATCCACCTGATACAACAGGGCGCCTGGCTTCAGGGCTGCTTCGCAGCCCAACGGGGATAAATCCCCTCGCCACAGGTTAACCATGTCCCCGGACCAAACAGTGCATGTCACAGGGGGTGCAAATCTCGTAGGACCTCAGGCCAACTGACTGCGCAACTGCCGCGCCGCCGCCACCATGTTCACCAGCGCCGCTTCCGTTTCCGGCCAGCCCCGGGTTTTCAACCCACAGTCGGGGTTGATCCACAACCGCTCGGCGGGAATCCGCTTCACTGCCTTGCTCATCAGCGCAACCATCTCGGCCGTGTCCGGCACCCGTGGCGAGTGGATGTCGTAGACGCCCGGGCCGATGTCGTTCGGGTAGTCGAACGCCTCGAAAGCCTCCAGCAATTCCATGTCCGAACGCGAGGTCTCGATGGTGATGACATCGGCGTCCATGTCGGCGATGGCCTTGATCACGTCGTTGAATTCGCTGTAGCACATGTGGGTATGGATCTGGGTTTCATCAGCCACCCCCGACGCGCACAAACGGAACGCGTCAACCGCCCAGTCCAGGTACTCCTGCCATTGCCCGCGACGCAGCGGCAACCCTTCGCGGAACGCCGCCTCGTCGATCTGCACAATCTTGATCCCGGCCTTTTCCAGGTCCAGCACTTCGTCCCGCAGGGCCAGGGCCAGTTGTCGGGCCTGGACCTGGCGCGACACGTCTTCACGGGGGAACGACCACATCAGCATGGTCACGGGGCCGGTGAGCATGCCTTTCATGATCTTGTCGGTCAGGCTTTGCGCGTAGCGGATCCAGTCGACGGTCATGGCGCTCGGCCGACTGATGTCGCCATAGATGATCGCCGGTTTCACGCAGCGCGAACCGTAGCTCTGCACCCAACCGAAACGGGTGAAGACGTAGCCGTCCAGGTGCTCGGCGAAGTATTCCACCATGTCGTTGCGCTCGGCTTCACCGTGCACCAGCACATCCAGGCCCAGGCGTTCCTGGATCTGCACGGCATGGCGGATCTCGGTGTGCATGGCGTCCTGATAGTCATTGGCCGACAGCTTGCCTTGCTTGTAGGCCTGGCGCGCCAGGCGAATCGCCGGGGTCTGCGGGAAGGAGCCGATGGTGGTGGTGGGAAAGGCCGGCAGTTTCAGACGGACGCGCTGGCGTTCGATGCGCTTGGCAAACGGCGAGCGCCGCTGACTGTCCTGTGGCCCGATTGCCGCCAGGCGCGCCTGGACCGCGGGTTTGTGAATGCGCGCCGAACGGGCGCGACTGGCCTGCACCTCGCGGCTGTCGGCCAGGGCCTGTTGCACAGCGGGTGCGTGTGGATCGTTCAGGGCATCGCGCAGCACCGCGACTTCACCACACTTCTGCACGGCAAAGGCCAGCCAGCTCTTGAGTTCCGGATCGAGGCGGTCTTCACGCTCCAGGTCCACAGGGCTGTGCAACAGCGAGCATGAGGTGCTGACCCAGAGGTTGTCGCCAAAGCGCTCCTGGGCCGGTTGCAGCTGCGCCAGCGCCTGTTCCAGTTCACAGCGCCAGACGTTGCGGCCATTGACCAGGCCCACCGACAGAATCTTGTAGGTCGGCAGGCGGTCCAGCACCTGGCCCAGTTGTTCCGGGGCGCGCACCGCGTCGATGTGCAAGCCATCCACCGGCAGGCTGACCGCCAGGCCGAGGTTGTCTTGCAGGCCACTGAAATAGGTGGCCACGAGTTTTTTCAGCGGCGAGTACTGGAGGATGTGATAAGCCCGTTCGAAAGCGCTCTTCCAGGCTTGAGGCAGGTCGAGGGTGAGGATCGGTTCGTCGATCTGCACCCACTCCACGCCCTGGGCCTTGAGACGGTTGAGGATCTCCCCGTAGACCGGCAGCAGGCGCTCCAGCAGGCCGAGCTTGTCGAACGCCTCGCCCTTGGCCTTGCCCAGCCACAAGTAGGTCAACGGGCCGATGATCACCGGTTTGACCTGATGGCCCAAGGCATGGGCCTCGTCCACTTCATCGAACAACTGTTCCCAGGTCAGGGCGAAGGTCTGGTCGGCGGAAAACTCCGGGACCAGGTAGTGGTAGTTGGTGTCGAACCACTTGGTCAGCTCCTGGGCGTATTGCGCCTGGCCGTGGTCGGCCCCGCAGCAACTGGCCGTGGCGCCACGGGCCATGGCGAACAGGGTGTCGAGGGTCGGTCGGCCCTGGGCATTCAAGGTGCTGTGGAAACGCTGTGGCACGACGCCCAGGGTCAGGGAATGGCTGAGCACTTGGTCGTACCAGGCAAAGTCGCCGACGGGCAGCAGGTCGATGCCGGCGTCTTTCTGCAATTGCCAGTGCCGGGCCCGCAGTTCGCGACCCACCGCCTGCAACGCGGCCGGGGCCAGGTCACCTTTCCAGTAGGCTTCGAGGGCTTTTTTCAGTTCGCGGTCGGCGCCGATGCGAGGGAAACCGAGAGTGTGGGCCAGGGCCATGGTGTGCGTCCTCCTGTAAAAGATGGCGCCATTGTCGACAGCCGACCCTACATGAGACAAACTCAACCTTTTCGTGTTGATCACAAGTTTTACTCATGGAGCAACTCCGGTGCTTGAACTCCGTCACCTCAAGACCTTGCACGCCCTGCGCGAAGCCGACAGCCTGGTCGAAGCCGCCGAACGCCTGCACCTGACCCAGTCCGCCCTCTCCCACCAGTTCAAGGAACTGGAAGAGCGCCTGGGCATGCCGTTGTTCGTGCGCAAGACCAAGCCGGTACGGTTCACCAGCGCCGGCCTGCGCCTGTTGCAACTGGCCGATGCCGCCCTGCCCTTGCTGCGTGGCGCCGAACGGGACATCGCCCGCCTGGCTGGCGGCACCGCCGGACGGCTGCACATGGCCATCGAGTGCCATAGCTGCTTCCAGTGGTTGATGCCGACCATCGACCAATTCCGCGATGCCTGGCCGGAAGTCGAGCTGGACCTGGCCTCGGGCTTCGCTTTCGCGCCGTTGCCAGCCCTGGCCCGGGGCGACCTCGACCTGGTGGTGACCTCCGACCCGCTGGAGCTGGCCGGCATCACCTACGTGCCATTGTTCACCTACGAAGCGATGCTCGCCGTGGCCAACCAGCATCGACTGGCGGGCAAGCCCTACATCGTGCCCGAGGACCTGATCAGCGAAACCCTGATCACCTACCCGGTGGAGCGCGACCGGCTGGACATCTTCACCCGTTTCCTGGAACCGGCCGACATCGAACCGGCCCAGGTGCGCACCTCTGAACTGACGGTGATGATGATGCAACTGGTGGCCAGCGGTCGCGGTGTCTGCGGCATGCCGCACTGGGCCCTGCATGAATACAGCTCGCGGGGTTACGTGAAGGCCAAGCGGCTGGGGGAGAAAGGCTTGTTTGCCACGCTCTACGCGGCGGTGCGCACCGACATGCTCGACGCGCCGTACATGCGCGACTTTTTGCTGACGGCCAAGGACACGTCGTTTTCCACGTTGGACGGGGTCAGTGCCGTGCGCTGACTGCTTTTTGTGGCGAGGGAGCTTGCTCCCGCTGGGCTGCGCAGCAGCCCCCTCTGAAGCTCACTCAATCAACCTGATCCACCGTGTCGCCGGGTTCTAGGGCCGCTGCGCGCCCCAGCGGGAGCAAGCTCCCTCGCCACAGGAATTGGGCACGGCGTGGGTTAAAGGAATGCCTCGAATCAGTGTCAGTCTCAAGAGCAAATCGGTTGGTCGACCGGGATGCTTTTGAGCTTTTGAGCTTTTGAGCTTTTGAGCTTTTGAGCTTTTGAGCTTTTGAGCTTTTGAGCTTTTGAGCTTTTGGGCTTTTGGGCTTTTGGGCTTTTGAGCTTTTGTGGCGAGGGAGCTTTTGTGGCGAGGGAGCTTGCTCCCGCTTGGGTGCGCAGCGCCCACCTGAAAAGGGGCTGCTGCGCAGCCCAGCGGGAGCAAGCTCCCTCGCCACAAAAAAGCTCAACAGTCATGGCCGGTTGGTTTACAGCTCGAGCCACATGTGGATTTTGTCGAGGTACTCATCGTCCACGCAGATCGCCATCGGTTCGAGGCCGTACAGAACGAAACCACAACGCTGGTAGAGCTTGAGCGCCGGGGTGTTGCCGGCGGTGACGGTCAGTTGCACCAGGCGCAGGAAGGGATGACGCCGGGCTTCGGCGAGGGCGGCTTGGACCAGTTGGTAGCCGAGCCCACGATGGCGATGTTCATCGGCGACGTACATGCCGAACAGCAGCGCCTTGTGCCGGGCTTTTTCCCGGGGCTCCAGGGCCAGGCCGACAATGCCGACCAGCTCTTGCTCGACAAACGCCCCCAGCAGCACATCGAGCCGGCTGCCCAGGCGTGACTCCCACCAGTTGATAGGCAGCTTGGCCCGCTCGGTGACGCTGGAGGTGAAGGCTTGGGGATGCAGCGCGTATGCCTGCAGCATCAACTGGCGATACGCCTGGGCATCGCCGGCCCTCAACCGTCGGATGCTCACGCCGAACGCCGTTGCTCAAACATCAGGCGCAACGCCAGCGCACCGAGGACAAACCCCATGAAGTAGCGCTGCGCCGCCAGCCAGGTCGGGTTGTGGACGAACCATGAGGCAATGCCGGCAGCGAACAGGGCAATCAGCAGGTTGACGCTGAAACTGACGCTGATCTGGGTCAGGCCCAGGATAATGCTCTGGGTGAACAGCGAACCGTGTTCCGGGCTGATGAACTGCGGGAACACCGACAGGTAGAACACCGCGATCTTGGGGTTCAGGGCGCTGGTGAAAAAACCCATGGTGATCAACTTGCGTGTCGAGTCCGCTGGCAACTGCTGGGCCTCGAAGGGCGAACGCGCGCCCGGCTTGACCGCCTGCCAGGCCAGCCACAACAGGTACAGCGCACCGGCCCATTTCAATACTTCATAGGCCATGGGCACCGCCAGGAACACCGCAGTCAATCCGGCGGCCGCGGCGAACATGTGCACGAAGAACCCCGCCACCACCCCCAGCAGGGAGGTGACGCCGGCCTTGCGGCCCTGGCAGATCGAACGGGAGATCAAGTAGATCATGTTCGGGCCGGGCGTCAGTACCATCAGCAACGCGGCAGCGGCGAAAATCAACAGGTCCGGCAATGGAATCATGGGCATCAGTCCTTGAGGCGTGAATCAGCAGGTAGCTAGAAGTGTCGTTCGATAAAACGGCAGGATCACCTCGCCTGTCAACGGTGCCAGCAAAAGATTGCTGGCGCCGGCCGGGTCGATCCAGCACACCTCTTCAATTTCGGCTGCCGGCGAAACCGGGGCATCGATGCTCAGCAAAAATACCTCGGCCTGCACGATAAACCCCGGCTCGTTGGCCGCCGGAGCGCTGAACACGCCCAGGTAACGGGCCTGTGCCGGGTCGATCTGCAACCCAAGTTCCTCTTCCAGCTCCCGGGCCAGCGCCTGCACCGGCTGTTCATGGGCCTCGATCTTGCCGCCCGGCTGCATGAAGGCCCGGGTGCCGCGCTTGCGCACCAGCAGGGTTCGCCCGTCCGGCCCGAGCAACAGGGCGGCGGCGATGCGGATGAGGGAAGTGGTCATGATGAGTCAAAGCCTTGGGCAGAAAAATGCCAGGGAGATTACAGACCACGGTGGCAGGGAGCAAAGCCTGGCCCCAGTTTCAGGACCCACGCTTCCCCTTGTGGGAGCGCAATGCTGTTCACTTAAGGCAGTAGATGAATCTGTGGCGAGGGGATTTATCCCCGCTGGTCTGCGAAGCAGCCCCAAAAAAGCTTCAGACATGACTTTTGCCTGACACACCGAGTGTTCAGGTTTGGGGGCTGCTTCGCAGCCCAGCGGGGATAAATCCCCTCGCCACAATGATTCAACCATCCTTAAGTGAACAGCATTGCCTTGTGGGAGCGATGGCGTCGTCCGATCCGCGTCACCCCAAAATCGGCTTCGGCGCCGTAGGGTCGGCCTGCTCTTCGGGGATCTTGACGAACACGCTGTACCGGGCCCCTTCCATCGCTTCGAAGGCGATGAGCTTTTCCACCAGCGGGCCGCTCAGGACCTTGCCGGCGTTGAGCAGCAGCATGCCGTTGTCAGCGTTGAGGTTGCGGGCCAGGATCATGCCGGGCATCAGTTCGCGGGTGGTCTTGACCTCTACCGTCGGGTCGGACAGGGTCACGTCCTCCAGGTATTCCCCACAGGCCTTGATGAAATCCTCGACCATGTCCGGGTCGTACAGCTTGCCGGCGTATTTGCGGATGTAGACCAGCGCTTCGTCGCTGTTCATCTGCCGCTCCAGGATCAACCCGCGCTGCAGCTCGATGAAGTCCACCGCCAGTTTCAACAGCCTCGAACCGAACGGAATGGCCTCGCCCCTGAGGTGCTCGGGGAAGCCGCTGCCGTCCCAACGCTCCTGGTGATGGCGAATGATCCGCGCCGCATCCTTCATCGGGTCCAGGGTCATCAGCAGCGATTCGCTCTGCTTCGGATAGGCCCGATAGAGCTCAAGTTCGTTGTGGTGCAGCAAGTCGGCAGGCGTGACCATCATGTTGTCGGTCCAGCTCAGCTTGCCGATGTTGTAGAGCGCCGCGGCCATGGTCAGGTCGCGGTCGGTGGACTCATCGAGGAAATGCAGCCGGCTATAGACCCTGATCAACTCGATGATCTGCCGGTTGGTCTGCTTGGCCTTGGGCAGGCGCAGGTTGGCGATCAGCGAAAACACTTCGGTGCTGGTCACATAACTGCGCTTGAGCTCGTCATAGGCCAAATCGAGCATGTCGGCGGTCTGCTGCAGCTCGGAGGTGCGCGACGCCACGCGTTTTTCCAGGGTGGCGTTAAGGGTCTTGAGTTGCTGGTTCTGCTCGCGGTTCAGCGCTTCGAGGCGCTGGCGCTCGCTTTCGGAATGCTGGTGGGACAGGGCCTGGCGCAAGGCCTGCACCAGTTCCTCATCGTTCCAGGGCTTGCTGAGGTAGCGATAGAGTTGCCCCTCGTTGATGGCCTTGGTCATCATGTCCACATCGGCATAACCGGTGAGCAGGATGCGCAAGGTCGATGGGTACAGCTTGCGGATCTCGGCCAGCAGCGTGGCGCCATCCATGTTCGGCATGCGCGCATCGGTCATCACCAGGTCGACCGGCCGCTCCTTGAGAATTTCCAGGGCCCTGGCGCCACTGTCGGCCAGCAGGATCTCGTACGGCTGGCTGCGCAATAGCCGCCGCAGGCTATTGAGGATCGACTCTTCGTCATCGACCAACAGCACCGATGGCTTCCTTACCGGAACATCCGGCGATTGATCTTCCATTTGAAACCCCCCTCCTATTCACGACAACCGTTCTACCTTACCCCCGAAATACAGGCTAGTAGATTGCGAACATTTAGACACATTTGCCATCACTGACCGAGCGTATCCCGATGAGACGACTATGCTGTATCCCATGAAGGGCCATGTACAGGCCGAATACTCATGCCAGCGAAAGGGATATCAGATGTTTCCAGGGTTCTATAGTCAGCATCAAAACGGTGCACGGCCATGAGCCTGCCGTTGGATAAAACTAATCGGCGAATCCTGATTGTCGACGACACGCCGACTATCCATGAGGATTTCCGCAAGATCCTCAGCCCCGAGGCGAACACCCAGGACAGCCTGAGCAGCGCCGAAGAGGCCTTGTTCGGCTCGCCCGTGGCGGTTTCTGGTGCGAGTTTCGTGCTCGATTCGGCATTCCAGGGCATGGAAGCCTTGAACAAGGTCGAAACGGCGCTGGCCCAGGGGCAACCCTTCGCCATGGCGTTCATCGACATGCGCATGCCGCCGGGCTGGGACGGCCTGGAAACCATCGAGCGGCTGTGGCGCGCCGACCCCAAGCTGCAAGTGGCCCTGTGCACCGCTTACTCGGACTATTCCTGGGAAGACATTGCCGATCGCCTTGAACTGGGCGACCGCCTGCTCATCCTGAAAAAACCCTTCGACGCCATCGAGATCCGCCAGATGGCCAGTACCTTGACCGTCAAATGGCAAATGACCGAAGACGCGGCGCTGAAAATGGACATGCTCGAGCGCGCAGTCGAGGAACGCACCCGCGAACTGGCCGACGCCAACATCATCGTGCAGAACAGCCCGACCATTCTCTATCGCCTGCGGGGCGAGCCGCCGTTCGCATTGATGTACATCTCCCACAACATCACCAAGTTCGGCCATTCCGCAGCGCAACTGACCAACTCGCCGGACTGGGCGCAAACCCTGATCCACCCCGACGACCAGGAGAAGGTCCATGAGGCCATGGTCCGCGTTCTGGACCGCGACACCGCGGGGGCGTCCATCGAGTTCCGCATGCACACCGGCGACGACACGTACCGCTGGGTAGAGAACCGCTACATCCCGGTGCGCAACGAGCAAGGCCTGTTGCTGGAAATAGAAGGCATCATCCTCGACATTACCGAGCGCAAGCTGGCCGAAGAGAAAATCGCCCTGCTGGCCCGCACCGACGGCCTGACCGGGCTGGCCAACCGCGCCACCATGATCGAGCGCCTGCACCAGGCCTTCGCCGCCGCTCGTCGGGGTGCGGCGCCGTTTGCGATGTTCTACCTGGACCTGGACCACTTCAAACGGATCAACGACACCCTGGGTCACCCCATCGGCGACCTGCTGTTGCAGGAAGTCGCCACACGGATCAAGGCCTGCACCCGGGAAAACGACGTGGTGGCGCGCCTGGGCGGCGACGAGTTCGCCCTCCTGCAACTGGACGTCCATGAAGCGACCCATTGCGCCGCGCTGGCGGGCAAGATCCGCGATGCCCTCGTGGCACCGTACTCCCTGGACGGCAACGACGTGCGGATCTCGGTGAGCATCGGCATCGCCCTGTACACCCCGCAGAGCCTGAGTGCCGACAGCCTGATGGCGCAGTCCGACATGGCCCTGTACCGCTCCAAGGAAAAGGGCCGCAACCAGTACCATTTCCATAACGAGGAAATTAACCAGGAAGTCACCGACCGGGTCGCCCTGGCCAACGATCTGCGCCAAGCCATCGAAAACCAGGAACTGCACCTGCACTACCTGCCGGAAGTCGACCTCGGCACCGGCAAGATCCTCGGCATGGGCGTGCAAGTGCGCTGGAACCACCCCCAACGTGGCTGGCTGGAGCCGGCGGTCTTCATGCCCGCCGCCGAGAAAACCGGGATCATCATTGGCCTGGGGCATTGGGTGCTGGACCAGGCTTGCCAACAAATGCGCCAGTGGCGCGACCAGGGCATGGCGCCCCCGGTAATCGCCATCGACCTGTCCCTGACCCAGCTCAAGACCGGCCCGGAACTGATCTACGACGTGCTGCGCACCACCGCGCGCTGGGAACTGGCGCCCTGGGACCTGCGCTTCGACGTCACCGAAGCCACCCTGGCCCAGACCAAGTGGACCCACAACGACGTGCTGCCGCGCCTCTGCGAGTTGGGCGTGCAGATCGCCATCGATGACTTCGGCACCGAGTACTCTTCGTTCGATTACCTCAAGACTTACCGGGTCAATCACCTCAAGCTCGCCCAGCGTTTCCTCGACAGCGCCAACGCCGATCCCGAGAACGCCACGACGTTGCGGGCGATCATCAACTTTGCCCGGGACGTGGGCATCGGGATCATTGCCGAGGGCGTCGAAACCCAGGAGCAACGCACCACGCTGATGTCCAGCGGCGGCGCGATGCAGGCCCAGGGGCATTACTTCAGCACCGTGGTCGACAGCGGCCAGGCCGCCGAACTGCTCAAGGCCGGCACCATCGTTCCGGCGACAGACCACTGGACCCGACCAGCGAGCGAGCTATCGGAGAGCAATCCATGAACCCGATGTCGGTACCTGCCAACCGGCGAATCCTGGTGGTGGACGACACACCGGCGATCCACCAGGACTTTCGCAAGATCCTCAGCCCCAGCGCCGGCAGCGATGACTCACTGGACGACACCGAGAGCCTGCTGTTCGGCACCCCACAGGTCAGCCGGCTGCAATTTCAGATCGACTCGGCCTACCAGGGCGAAGAGGCGCTGGAACTGGTCAAGCGCGCCCAGGCCGAAGGCCAGCCCTATGCGATGGTGTTCGCTGACATGCGCATGCCACCGGGCTGGGACGGCCTGCAAACCATCGAGCGGCTGTGGGAAGCCGACCCGCGCCTGCAAATCGCCCTGTGCACGGCGTTCTCGGATTACTCCTGGGAAACCATGTCCGAACGGATCGAGTTCGACGATCAGTTGCTGATCCTCAAGAAACCCTTCGACACCCTGGAAATCCGCCAGATGGCCAGCGCCATGACTTGGAAGTGGCAGCTGGCCCAGGATGCGGCGAGGAAAATGCGCAGCCTGGAGCGCACGATCGAAGAACGCGTCCAGGAATTGCTCAAGGTATCCCACCTGCTGCAATACGACGTGCTCACCGAGTTGCCCAACAGCATGTTGCTCGGCGATCGCCTGACCCAGGCCATGGCCCAGTGCCGCCGGCACGACCGGCAGCTGGCGGTGATGTTCATCGGCCTGGACCGCTTCAAGCGCATCAATAACGCGCTGGGCCATCCCGTGGGCGATGAAATGCTCAAGCGAGTGGCCCGGGCACTGGCGACCGTGGTGCGTGAATCCGATTCGGTGTTTCGCTACGGTTCCGATGAATTCGTGGTGGTGCTGGGAGACATCGTCGACCCGCAGCAGACCAAAGGCGTGGCCGACAAACTACTGGCGGCCATCAGTTCCCCGCAACCCATCGACGGCCATGACCTGACCGTCACCGCGAGCCTGGGCATCAGCGTGTACCCCTCCGACGGTTTCGACGCCGTGGCGCTGATCAAGAAAGCCGAGACAGCGATGCGCAACGTCAAGGAAACCGGCCCCAACGACTACCGGTTTTTCACCGAAGACATGAACCGCCGGGCGCGACAGCAACAGACCATCGAATCCGGCCTGCGCCTGGGCCTGCAACGCAAGGAGTTCGTGCTGCATTACCAACCCAAGCTCGACCTCAAGAGCGGCAAGGTGGTCGGTGTCGAGGCGCTGGTGCGCTGGAACAGGCCGGATCATGGCCTGGTCTATCCGTCGGATTTCATTCCGGTGGCCGAGGACAGCGGCCTGATCGTTCCGCTGAGCCAATGGGTGCTTCAGGAAGCCTGCCAGCAGGCGTGTCGCTGGCAAGCCCAGGGCATGCGCCCGCTGTACCTGTCGGTGAACGTCTCGGCCATCGATTTTCGCCAGCGCGGCTTCGTCGAAGGCATCGCCCGCACCCTCAAGGAAACCGGCTTGGCTCCGACACAGTTAGAACTGGAGATCACCGAAAGTGTACTGATGCAGAACGTCGATACCACGGTAGCCATCCTCAAGGCCATCAAGCAGCTAGGCATTCGCCTGGCCATCGACGACTTCGGCACCGGCTATTCGAGCCTGAGCTACCTGCAGAAATTTCCGGTGGATGTGTTGAAGATCGACCAGTCGTTCGTCGGTGACCTGAGCATCGACAGCAACGACGCCAAGCTGGTGAGCACCATCATCAGCCTGGGCAAGAGCCTGAACCTGCACATCATTGCCGAAGGTGTGGAAACCCTCGAACAGTTGGAATTTCTCAAGAAGCACCATTGCGAGGAGGTCCAGGGTTATTACTTCAGCAAGGCCGTCGAACCGCAGGCCTTCGCCGACTGGATGACCGAGTGGGAAAAACGCCAGAACCCGTTTTCGTGAACACCTGAGTGTTATCAACCAAAGTTTCAAGGAAAGCATCCCATGGCGTTACATGGACTGATTCTGGCTCTCGGCCTACTCGTGGGATCAAGCGTGACCGCTCACGCCGAGCCACTGGACGAACCCCTCAAACCCCTGCCAGCGGCTCCGGCCCTGGACCCCAAGCGCGTCCAACTGGGGTTGCGGCTGTTCAATGACCCGCGGCTGTCGGTCAACAACACCCTGTCCTGTGCCAGTTGCCATCGCCTGGACAAGGGCGGTGCCGACGACAAGCCGTTCTCCCTGGGCTTCGACGGCAAGCCGGTGGAGGTCAATACGCCGACCGTGTTCAATGCCGGCCTGAACTTCCACCAGTTCTGGGATGGTCGCGTCGACACGTTGGAAGAACAGGTCCACGCAGTCGTGACCAGCCCGGCGGAAATGGGCAGCACCTGGGAATCGGTCGTCAAGCGCATCGCCAATGACCCCGGTTATGCCAAGGACTTCAAGGACGCGTATCCCGACGGCGTGACCAAGCCCAATATCCAGGGCGCACTGGCGGATTACGAGCGCACCTTGCAGACACCCAATTCGCGCTTCGACCAATACCTGCTGGGCAATACCGACATCCTCACGCCCCGGGAAAAGTTCGGTTACCAGCGCTTCAAGGAGTACGGCTGCATCGCCTGCCACCAAGGCGTGAACATCGGCGGCAACATGTTCCAGAAGTTCGGGGTGATGGGCGACTACATCAAGGATCGGGGCAACCCTACCCGAGCCGACGAAGGACGCTTCAACATCACTGGCGATGAAGCCGACCGCCAGGTCTTCAAGGTGCCCAGCCTGCGCAATGTGGCCGTCACCGCCCCGTATTTCCATGACGCGTCGGCACCGACCCTGGAACGCGCGGTGGAGATCATGTTCAAGTACCAACTGGGGCGTGAGCCCCTCAAGAACGATACGACCCTGATCGTCGAGTTCCTCAAGACGCTGACCGGTGAATCGGAGGGCAAGCCCCTATGACCACTCTCCGTCGCCTCGGCCTTGCGTTCATCGGCCTGTTGCTGGCATCGGTCCTGCTGTTCATGTACATCAATTCAGGGGCCCAGCAGGCCGCCTCGTACATTGAGTCCCGGGATCTGATTCGCCTGCTCAAGCAGCAGGACGCCATCTGGGACAACGAAGTGCTCAAGTCGCGGATCGCCCTGACCCAAAACTACGATCCCCTGGTCACGCCCCTGCATGAAATGGCGCGCCTGTGGCAGCGTCTCGACGCCATCGAATCGGAGCCCGGACGCCACAAGCCGTCACTCTGGGAAGCCCAGCGCGACGAGTACCTCAAGGCGGTCAAGGAAAAGACCCGGTTGGTGGAACAGTTCAAATCCCACAACGCGGTGCTGCGCAACTCCATGGCCTTCCTGCCCTCCGCCGAGGACGACATCCAGGCCCAGTTCGCCCGGCTGGCCGACACGGAGCGCCTGCAACTGCAAAACGTCGCCATCGACACCTACGACCTGTTGCTCAGCAGCATGGAGTTCGCCCAGTTGAGCACCAGCGAGGTAGCCGCCGAAGTGCTGCTGGGCCTGAACCGGCTGGACATCAACAAGGAGCGCATGCCCCAGGGGCTTCAAGGCCCTGTTGACATCCTGAGCAGGCACATCGCGCTGATCCTGCGCGAACAACCGCGGGTCAATGAGCTGTTAGCGGCCATCGAAGCGATCCCCGTGTCCGGACACCTGGACACCATTACTGACCTGTTGGAGAAAGACCAGAGCAAAGCCGCGGCCAAGTACGAACGTAACCACGTCTACCTGCTGGTGTTCGCCACGTTCCTGGTCTTGATACTGATCTGGCTGGCGATCCGGCTGGTACGCAGTTTCGCCGAGATCAAAAGGGTCAACAACGCTCTGCAAAGCGCCAACGATGAACTGGAACAGCGGGTTGAAGAACGGACCCGCCAGCTCAAGGACACCCAGAGCGAATTGATGGACACCGCCCGCCAGGCCGGCATGGCGGAAATCGCCACCAACGTGCTGCACAACGTCGGCAACGTCCTCAACAGCGTGAACATCTCCGCCGACCTGGTCAGCCGCAAACTGCGCAGTAGCAAGGCCCAGGGGCTGGGCAAGGCGATGCAACTGATCAACGAACACGCCGATAACCTCGGGCACTTTTTCACCGAAGACGCCAAAGGCAAGCTGCTGCCCGGTTACCTCAACCAACTGGTCGAGGCCATCGCGCTCGAGCAACAGGGCATGACCGACGAACTGGCCCAGTTGAGCAAGAGCGTGGACCACATCAAGGACATCGTTTCCACCCAGCAATCCTATGCCGGGGCCAACAGCCTGCTGGAACCCTTGGTGGTCAGCGAACTGCTCGAAGATGCCTTGCGCATGAATTCGGGCGCCCTGACCCGTCACCATGTTACGGTGATCAAGGAATACGGCGATGTGCCGCGGATCATGGGTGACAAACACCGCTTGCTGTTGATCCTGATCAACCTGATTAGCAACGCCAAATACGCCATGGCGGGGGTTTCCAATCATGCGCGAAACATGACCCTGAAGGCTGCCGTCGTCGATGGCCAGACCCTGCAAATCAGCGTCAAGGACGAAGGCGAAGGTATCCCGGAGGAAAACATGACGCGCATCTTCGCCCACGGTTTTACCACGCGTAAGGAAGGCCACGGCTTTGGCCTGCACAGTTGCGCATTGGCGGCCATTGAAATGGAAGGCCGCCTCACCGCCCACAGTGAGGGGCCAGGCAGGGGGGCGACGTTCCAACTGCAACTGCCCCTGAAACTTGCAGAAGGTGAGCCATGAATAGCATGAGTAACCGCCGCATCCTGTTGATCGACGATACACCCGCCATTCATGAAGATTTCCGCAAGATCCTCACCCCGGAGGATGACAGCAACGCTGACTTGCTGGACATGGAAAGCGCGCTGTTCGGCGAAGCACCAAAACCTGCTGCCACCGTGTTCGAACTCGACTCGGCCTATGGCGGGATGGAAGGCCTGAACAAGTTGCTGGAGGCATCGGCAAAAGGGCGTCCTTATGCCCTGGCCTTTGTCGACATGCGCATGCCCGAAGGCTGGGATGGCGCCAAGACCATCGAAGAACTCTGGAAGCGCGACCCGCAGTTGCAAGTGGTGGTCTGCACCGCCTATTCGGATTATTCCTGGGATGAACTGCTCGACCGTCTGAACGGCCACGACCGTTTGCTGATCCTGAAAAAACCGTTCGACAACATCGAAGTCCAGCAGATGGCCAACACCCTGACTACCAAATGGGAAATGACCTCCCGCGCGGAACTGAAAATGAACAAGCTCGAAGACCTGGTGGAACAACGCACCCAGGCGTTCAAACAGGCCAGCGAGCTGCTGCAAATGGAAATCGACGAACGCAAGATGCTGGAAACCCAACTGGTGCAATCGGAAAAGCTCGCCTCGCTGGGACAGTTGGCGGCTGGGGTGGCCCATGAAATCAACAACCCGATCGGTTTCATTTCTTCCAACCTCGGTGCATTGGACGGCTACTTCGGCAAACTCCAGGAAATGCTCAGCGCCTACGGCAGCGCCGAGGGGGCCATCGCCTCGCCGGAGCTGGTGGTGCAATTGCGCAAGCTGCGCGAACAGGTGGAGCTGGACTTTCTCGTCGAGGACATTCCCCTGCTGATCAAGGAGTCCAAGGATGGCATTGGCCGGGTCGGGCAGATCGTCAAGGACCTGAAGGACTTCTCTCGCGTCGATTCCAGCCAGGAATGGCAGATGGCCAATTTGCAGCAGGGCATGGATTCGACGTTGAACATCGTCGCCAATGAAATCAAATACAAGGCCGACGTGGTCAAGGAGTACACGCCGTTGCCGGAAGTGGAATGCCTGCCGTCGCAGATCAACCAGGTGATCATGAACCTGATCGTCAACGCCGCCCAGGCCATCGGCCCCGAGCGCGGCACCATCACCCTGCGCAACGGCGTTGGTGATGAAACCGTATGGATCGAAGTCGCCGACAACGGCTCGGGCATCCCCCCCGATACCCTGCAGAAAATCTTCGACCCGTTCTTCACCACCAAACCCATCGGCCAGGGCACAGGGCTCGGGCTGTCGTTGTCCTACGGCATCGTGAAAAAACACCACGGCGAAATCACGGTACGCAGCGAAGTCGGCGTCGGCACCACCTTCCGCGTGGAATTACCGTTGCGGCAGATGAAGCAGGCGGGCTGAGCAACTGTATCGCCTAACAGCAGCGAGCAGGCTCTTGTGGCGAGGGAGCTTGCTCCCGCTCGGCGGCGCAGCCGTCGCAAAACGCCTGACGCGGTCTACCTGAATGATCGCAGTGATCCAATTGGGGCCGCTTCGCAGCCCAGCGGGAGCAAGCTCCCTCGCCACAGGCTGAATTCCAAGCTAATGTCTCGCCAACCGCTCCCCCCCAAGGAAACCGCATGAGCCTGTCGCTGCTGAGCCGTTACGCCTTCTTCGCCGGCTGTGTCATCTTCACCCTCGCCAGCCTGCCGTTCCTGCAACACGACTGGCTCTGGCCGATGGCACTGGTGACGGGGCTGTTAAGCCTGCTGGGGCTGTTCGACCTGCTGCAAAGCCGCCATGCGGTGCGGCGCAACTATCCGATCCTGGGCAACATCCGCTACCTGGTCGAAGGCATCCGACCGGAAATCCGCCAGTACCTGCTCGAATCCGACAGCGAGGCCCTGCCCTTCTCCCGGGCCCAACGTTCGCTGGTGTACTCCCGGGCCAAGAACGAAAGCGCCGACAAACCCTTCGGCACCCTGATCGACGTCTACCAGACAGGCTTCGAATTCATCGGCCATTCCATGCGCCCGGCACCGTTGAGCGATCCCAGCGGTTTTCGCGTGACGGTCGGCGGCCCGCAGTGCACCCAGCCGTACTCAGCGTCAGTGTTCAACATCTCGGCGATGAGTTTCGGCTCCCTGAGCGCCAATGCGATCCGGGCGTTGAACCAAGGTGCCAAGTTGGGCAACTTCGCCCACGACACCGGTGAAGGCAGCATCAGCCCCTACCATCGCGAACACGGCGGCGACCTGACCTGGGAACTGGGCAGCGGTTATTTCGGCTGCCGCACCAGCGACGGGCGCTTCGACCCGGAGCGCTTCGCCGCCCAGGCACAGAACCCGCAGGTGCGGATGATTGAAATCAAGATGAGCCAGGGCGCCAAACCCGGCCATGGCGGGATCCTGCCCAAGCACAAGGTCACCCGGGAAATCGCCGAGACCCGGGGCATCCTCATGGGCGAGGATTGTGTTTCGCCGTCACGTCACAGCGCGTTTTCCACGCCGATCGAACTGATGCAGTTCGTCCAGCAACTGCGCGAACTGTCCGGCGGCAAACCGGTGGGCTTCAAATTCTGCCTGGGCCACCCCTGGGAATTCATGGGCATCGCCAAGGCCATGCTGGAAAGCGGAATCCTCCCCGACTTCATCGTGGTGGACGGCAAGGAAGGCGGCACGGGCGCGGCGCCAGTGGAATTCACCGACCACATCGGCGTGCCGCTGCGCGAGGGCCTGTTGTTCGTGCACAACACCCTGGTGGGCCTGAACCTGCGGGACAAGATCAAGCTCGGCGCCAGCGGCAAGATCGTCAGCGCCTTCGACATCGCCAGCGTCCTGGCCATCGGCGCCGACTGGGCCAACGCCGCGCGCAGCTTCATGTTCGCCATCGGCTGCATCCAGTCCCAAAGCTGCCACACCAACAAATGCCCCACCGGCGTCGCCACCCAAGACACCCTGCGCCAGCGCGCCCTGGTCGTCCCGGATAAAGCCCAACGGGTCTACAACTTCCACCGCAACACCCTCAAGGCCCTGGCCGAAATGCTCGCCGCTGCCGGGCTTGAGCATCCTTCGCAACTGCAACCCAAGCATCTGGTACGGCGGATGTCAGCGACTGAGATCAAGCTGTTTTCGCAGTTGCATGTGTTTTTGAAACCGGGGGAATTGCTCACTGGGGAGGTGAATGGGGAGTTTTATTCGCGGATGTGGCAGATGGCGCGGGCGGATAGTTTTGAGGCGAGAGAAATCGCTGCGGCCTAATCTTGCGCAACACTGAATTGCTGTGTTGCTGCAACCGCCATTCATTTTGGATCAAACTGATACTCAGTTAATGATGAGTTACCGACTATCTCTTTCCTGACCAATTTAAAATGATGTTTTTTCATATACTCCACATCAGCCTCAAATATGCCGCTCGTATTAAAAAAACAAATTCCCAGTGGTTCTTCAGCAGACTCAATATCCCTCTCCATCACACGGACACTATTTATTTTTAATGGCAAATCAAGAATCTTGGCATACCCTTGAGCCTCCACAGATACTCCCGAGTAAATTGAACGACCTGCGCATCGATCAACCATCATCCTTAGAACATCTCGCATCAGGCTTTTTGGGGGCAGTTGATTTTCAAAGCTATGAACAGGTTTATCCGCGGTATACAATGGTGTCATTGAAAAACAAAAAAAGGCAATGATCACACTATAAAAAAACACTTTATCGCGGACAAGACTGAGACCATATCCTGTCATGATCAAAAGCGCAGGCAAAACAACAATAAGATTGCGCATTGTCAATACAGGCTGAATGTAAATCGAGCGCACATAGGGAACCATCACGCAAACACCCACCCATAAAACTAATACCCATAAAGCTTCTTTCCTCTCTGTATCTCTCACTAGCTTCACAAGCCCCAACGCCATTAAAATCGCGGCAATGATGGAAAGTGATGCATTTCCAAAATACAACGTGAACAACTGAATAAAAAATGAGTCCTGCGGTGCAGGTATCCAAAACCCCTGCCGCCCAAGATTATTCTCGATGTATCCAGCACTCGGAAGTAGCGTCAGGAAAACAATCGCTCCCACCGTTAAAAATTTCAACATCATTTTCACTTGAAAAGCTTTTCGACCATAAATCAGAAAAAACAACCCAACCTGGGCGCCTACCGGCAAAAGCCCAAAGTAGTGAGTATTCACCAGCATTGCCATGACCAACGCATATAACACAACATTCAAGCTCGTAGGACTGCGCAAGAGCGAAATAAAAAATACAAATGAAAGCACAGCCAAAAGAACCAGCAACGCATACGACCTGGTTTCTTGAGAGTAAGTGATAAAATAAAAATTTACAGCCACTAACCATGAACAAATCAGCCCTGTGCGCCTATTGATCATCTGCCATCCGAGACAAAAAACACTTGGAATCAATAGAACACCAATAAAAACCGACAGATATCTCCCACTCATTTCAGTGTAGCCAAAAACCTTATAAAACAACCATAAAAGCACCTGATAGAAAGGTGGATGTACATCTATCAATGTTCTTTTATAAACGTCTATAAAGCTATTATTCGGATCACTGGTCGCTACGCTGAATGCTTCATCTACCCAAAGACCATTAACATCAATATTATGCAACCGCAAATAGCAACCGAAGAGCACTGCCCCTGCCAGGGGAAGATAAGCCGGCCATTTTTTGGTGCTCTGCCCAACGCTCATTTCTGACCTCGATTTCAGTGTCCAATTCATGATTTTTCTCGACCGATCAAGATTGCAGCCCCCAACCCCACCGCCAGCCACAACGTCACCAACCGCAACAAAACCGTCGCCGCTATCGCACTCGGCATGGCAACGCCGCCAGACGCCAGCAAAGCCACCATTACCGCTTCGGCACCGCCCAACCCGCCGGGCATGAAACTCAGCGCACCCGCCAGCATGGAAACGGCATAAATGAACATGGCAGAGGTCAGGGATACGTCCGCTTCCATGGCCTTCAAGATCCAGTAGAACGCCAACACTTCGAGCCCCCAGGCCATGAGGCTCAACAGCGTCGCGCCTACCTGGCAGCGTGGGGTGTGGCAATTGCGGGTCTGGTGCAACACTTGGATGACATAGTGCAACCATCGGGAGATCCAGCTGCGTTCCCGGTCGATGCGCCGCTCGATGCTGCCGACCAGCGCTGGATGGGCCACCAACAGTACGCCGCACGCCAGCAGCACCAGACTGGTGATGATCAACGGCAACCATTGAGGATGAACACTCAAGCCCAATAGCGCCAAAACCACCATCGCCAGCAGATCCGAAAGCCGCTCACTGAGCAACGCGGCAAAACTGTGTGCGTAAGGCACATTGCAGCGTCTTAGCAGAACGCCACGCAACGCTTCACCAGCCTTTCCTGGCGTCGTGGTCAGGGCAAATCCCGCCAGGTAGATTTTCAGGCTAGGCCAGCAGGGCAGTGAATGTCCCAGGGCATTGAGGTAAACCTGCCAACGCCAGAAACGCAGCCCATAGCCAAGCAGAACCAAGGCGACAATAGATGTCCCATGCCACCACCCGACCTGACTGATCGCCCTGCTCACCGCCGACCAGCCGCCCCAGAGGGAAATACCCAGGTACGCCAGGGCCGAACAGACCACCGAACCGATCAAGACCCGATAACGCCACCCGGAGAGCATCGGGACCTGGCTCACAGGTTTAGCCTTTTGAACAGTGACTGCGGCAATGCCCGTATCAAACACATGATCAGCGCCCAGAAAGCGGGCACATAAAGGACCGTCACCTTGCGCTCGATGCCTGCGACTATTCGCCGGGCGACGACCTCCGGCTGCGCAACTAGAAATGCCGGCAATGCCAAACCCTGGGTCATCGGCGTATCGATAAAACCGGGTTTGATGGTGATAACGTGCGCGCCCGCCTTGAACAGCCGTGCCCGCAGCCCTTCGCAAAACGTGGAAACAGCCGCTTTGGCCGAGCCATACACATAGTTGGAGGGGCGCCCCCGGTCCCCCGCGACGGAAGAGATGACCGCCAGCGTGCCGTTGCGCTGGGCGACCAACTGGTTTGCCACCAACGTCAATAATGCGATCACCGTGCTGCCGTTATTGGCGAACTCGGCCATTGCCAGCTCGACGTCCCGTTCGCACGCGGATTGATCGGGCAACGTGCCGTAGGCGATCAGGCAGATATCCACCGTGTGCAGTGTTTCCAGGCATCGCTCCAGCATGGCGCGATGCAGGGCAATGTCGTCATTGGCGTCCATGATGTAGGGCACCGCCGCGCTCGCGCCTCGTGCGCGCAGGTCCGCACAGGTTTGTTGTAGTTTTTGCTCACCTCTGGCGACCAGAAAAAACTCGCTCCCCTCGCCTGCCCAGAGCCGGGCGCAGGCATTGGCGATGGTTGAAGTCGCTCCCACAATCAGTATTTTTTTCATTGAGTGACTCGCCGCCAGAAACGGGACATCAATGCCGGGTCGCGCATGGCTTCCAATTGCTCCCAGGCGGGATAGGCTCGCTGAAAAAAGCTGGCGCTCATATGCGCATCCTTGGCCGGATACAAGCGGCCATCGGCCTCATGAACAATGGCGTCCAGATGCGGCAGCAATGTGGTGCTCAAGGCGCGGTTCTGAGGAAAATCCAACGCCAGCGACGTTCCAGGCATCGGAAAGGACAACAATCCTGGAGAGGCGATATCGCCACAACGCTTGAGTACTGCCAGGAAAGAACCCATGCCGCTCCGGGCAATGACGTTGAGCAACTCTGCCAGGGCGTCTTCGGCTACCGCTTGCGGCAATACACACTGAAACTGTTGAAATCCCTTGCGTCCATAGATTCGGTTCCAGTGCTCGATACCGTCCAGCGGATAGAAAAACGGGCTGTAGGCAATCGTCTGGGTTTTCCTGCTCGTCGGCTGCATGTGCCAATAACAACGGTTGAACACGCTCACCATGAGTGGGTTGACCAGGGATACCGGCGGCCGGACGGGCATATGCATGGCGCGAGCGGTCGGGACTTCGAGGGGTCCACTTTCGCAGTGAGCACCGAAGGTAATGACACCACGTCCCGATGCAGGTCCCGTGGCCAGGCAATCAATCCAGGCCACACTGTATTCATGCAAAGAATCGAGTTCTGCCGACAGGGCGAAGAACTCGCTCAATCGACCAAATCGCACCCGAGTCGTTTCGATCCGACTGGACTGGATTCTGCGCAGGCGAATACTGACCCAACTGATAATACCCGTCAGACCCAATCCACCGATTGTGGCCGCAAACCATTGGGGATTTTCCGTTGGCGAACACACCATCGCCGGTTGCTCGGACCTGTGCAGGCCAAAGCGCAAAACCGAATGGGCAAACGTCCCGCGGCAATGGTGATTCTTGCCATGAACATCGTTAGCCACCGCCCCGCCCAACGTCACATGGCGGGTTCCAGGCGTAACTTGCAAAAACCACCCGCGAGGAACAGCCAGCTGCAGCACTTCACCCAGGGTGACACCTGCCTCGGCGCAAACTTCTCCCGTTTGCCAATTGGCCTCGATGAACCGGTTCAAGGGACGCACGTGGACTACATGATCGCTGCCGGCCAGGCAACTGTCGCCATAGCTGCGGCCATTGCCGAACGGTAATGTCGAGCCATGTGCAATGGTCACTCGCCGCCACTGTTCATCGAGATCATTTCGCCAGGCACAAGGATGAGCGGCTTGCGGTTCAGCGGGGTATCGCCCCCACGAATTCAAGAGGAGTTTCATCGCTGGCACGATTGCGAGATATCAATGAGCCGGCCTCCGGCATCACGGCAGTCGTTCATGTCGCACTCCAGAAAACAAGACAAAACAGTGCGCCCACGATCAAGCTCCATCGGTCCTTGAGCGCAAATACCAGCGGATCATCTTTCATCAACCCGCGATGAGTGAGGATCCAGACTCGGGTAATCCAGAACAGCAACAAGGGGCAGGCAAGCCAAATGATTTGAGGGTGGTTGTATAGCGCGACAGTCGCGCTGTCGCGGATGTAGAGCGCCAGCACCATCACCGCGAGATAGCCTGAGGCCGCGCCTAACGATGACAGCATTGCCATATCGGCAGGGTAGTAATCCCGGCCACTGGTTTTATCGGTACGACCACTGCGCGAGACAACAAGCAGTTCGGTGTAGCGTTTGACCAGCGCAAGGCTCAGGAAAATAAACATGGAAAACGCTAGCATCCAGGCCGTCAGTTCCAGATTGAATACCGCGCCACCCGCAATGATTCGTAGCGTGTAGAGCAACGCCAACGTGACCACGTCCAGTGTCATGACCCGCTTTAACTTAAGCGAATAGGCCAAGGTCAAAACATAGTAGAACGCCAGCACCACGACAAATTGCGGAGGCAGCCACCACCAGGCGCCCCCAAGGGATACGATCAACAGCAGAGGACAAACCATCAGGCCGGATTTAATCGAAAGCTGCCCGCTGGCAAAGGGCCTGGTGCATTTGGTTGGATGCCCGCGATCGTCTTCCAGATCCAGCAAGTCGTTAAGTACATAGACGCCGGATGCACATAACCCGAAGAGCAGAAATGCCAGCAGGCCATGCCAGAACAACAGCGGATTAGCGATCTGATGCGCGGCCAGTAAAGGCACGAAAATCAGCGCATTCTTTACCCACTGATGAATGCGCAACGCCTTGCGCCAAGCGCCGAACCCCGTCACACCAGAACGGATCGGTTGCACAATGTTGTCCAGACTTTTGACCCCGAGCAAGACAGACGCCGAGGCATTGACAACATAGGCATATCTGGCAGAACGCCAGATTTTCAGATCTTCCAGTGAATTGCCGACGTAATCGAATCCTCGTTCACCGAACTGCTCGATCAATAAATCACGCTTGTGATGACCTGACAGATTGCACTCCAGCCGGGTCGCGAATATGTCGTCGAACATCTGCAAATGCTCGCCGATCCGCCGCGCCAATGAGTGATAGCTGGCAGTGGCCAGCACGATTTTGCGCCCCTGGCGGCGCTGCTCCTCAATCATGGCCAGCACGTCGGGGTCGTAAGGCAGCAGGCTGACATCGATATACGTCGATTGAGCCAGTTGTTTCTTCAGGTACGCCTTGCCTTGAGCGAGCCAACCCAAAAGGCTGAGGCATCGCCACGGTTGACTACGAACGAAAGCCATCATGCATTCAAAAAGCACATCGGACTTGAGGAGCGTTCCGTCCAGATCGACGACGAAGGGAATCACAGACCCAGGACTTTTAACGGTTGGCTGCAAGGCTTGCTGAGACGTGCTCATGTCCGATGATGACCATGAAGCCATTTAAACCGGAAAAAGCCGTACCCCATCGACAAACTCAGCAATGAATATGAAACCAGGGTCGTCCACCCAGGAGAATTCCAGGCATCACCGATCGAGCCGATACCATAACTCAAGGCGCCCATCACGCCATTCAACAACACATACCCGCGCCATGACTCCCCAGGCTCGAAGATGTAAAGCGCATTCAAATAAAACGAAAACGCCGCAGCCACACAAAACGCCGCGAGGTTACTGGTCGCTTGGGGTAGTCCAGCAGCGCCGTAGCACACAAAAAACACCTGCCAATGAATCAATCCATTAACAAGCGCGATAACCAGCAAAGCAGGAAAATCTTTCATCGTGATGCCTTGCCATATCCCAAGTGGCGGGCTTTAAAGCTATGCCATGGTACCGGACCGATCTACTGTCAGAACTTACAGGTCAAACACTGATTTCGACGGACGGTCAGTCACCCCCAAAAAAAAGCCCCGGTCATCTGACCGAGGCTCTCTTTACATCACCCTCAACTTACGAAGCTGAACGCACCGCCCCCTGCCCATCACCGGTCGGTTGCAACTTGAAGGTGTAAAACAACACTGTCAGCAGCACCAGGAACGCCGGGCCGACATAAAGCGCCACGCGAGTGTCCGGGAAGTACGCCATCAGGCCCACCACCAGCACCAGGAACGCCAGCGCCAGGTAGGAACTGACCGGGTACAGCCACATGCGATATTTCAGCGCCGCACGTTCCGAAGCGCTCAGGCTTTTACGGAATTTGAGCTGGGCCAGCAGGATCATCACCCAGGTCCAGATCGCGCCGAAGGTGGCGATGGAGGTCACCCAGACGAAGACTTTCTCTGGCACCAGGTAGTTGAGCAGCACGCCCAGCAGCAACGCGGCGATGGACAACAGCAAGGCGCGGCGCGGCACGCCGTTGGCCGAAGTGGTGGCAAAACCGGCCGGGGCCTGGCCATTCTGCGCCAGGCTGTAGAGCATCCGCCCGGTGCTGAAGATGCCGCCGTTACAGGACGACAGCGCGGCGGTGATCACCACGAAGTTGATGATGCCGGCGGCGGTCTTGATGCCCAGGCGCTCGAAGGTCATCACAAACGGGCTGCCCTGGGTGCCGATCTCGTTCCACGGGTAGATCGACAGGATCACGAACAACGCGCCGACGTAGAACAGCAGGATCCGCCAGAACACCGAGCCGATGGCGTTGGGGATGGTTTTCTGCGGGTTCTTCGCTTCGCCGGCAGTCAGGCCAATCATCTCCACGCCCAAGTAGGCGAACATCACCATCTGCAGGGACATCAGCACACCCTGCACGCCGTTGGGCATGAAGCCGCCGTGGGCCCATAGGTTGGAAATGCCCAGGGCTACACCGTCGTTGCCGAACCCGAAGGCGATGATGCCGACGCCGCCGATGACCATGGCAATGATGGTGACAATCTTGATCAGGGCGAACCAGAATTCGAACTCACCGAAGGCCTTGACCGCGATCAGGTTGATCGAGCCCATGCTGACCAAGGCGGCCAGGGCCCAGATCCAGCGGGGCACATCGGGGAACCAGATGCCCATGTACACCGCCACCGCGGTGATCTCCGCCACGCAGGTTACCAGCCACAGGAACCAGTAGTTCCAACCGGTCAGGAAGCCGGCCAGCGGGCCGAGGTAGTCCTGGGCATAGCGGCTGAACGAGCCGGCCACCGGGTTGTGCACGGCCATCTCGCCGAGGGCGCGCATGATCACCAGGATCGCCAGGCCGCCAATGATGTAGGACAGCATGATCGCCGGGCCGGCCATTTCAATGGCCTTGGCCGAGCCGAGGAACAGCCCGACACCGATGCAGGCGCCAAGCGCCATCAGGCGGATGTGCCGCTCACCGAGCTCACGTTTGAGCGGACCACCCTGAGCGGTCTCGCCATGGGGCAGATGATTGCCGACAGCCATAGGGATACAACCTCGTCTTGTTATTGGATTGACCACCGAGTCTCCAAAGCCGCAGGTCGATAAGCCTGCCACTTTGCCGAAACCAGTCTGTTTCGTGGACAGACCGTCCTGTGAACAGCGCCCTCAGGATCAGCGGGCCGTGCAGTATAAAAAGCCAGGGATAGAGAGATTCACTGTAAAACCGGGGAAATTCAGGGAGAAACCTCAGTAGAAACCGTGTTTCCGGAGATGCATTATCTGGACGACAGACCTTTCCGAAAGCGCCGCCGAGTATTGCACAGGGAGGGTGCAGCGTCATGTCTGGGCGCGGGGCGATGGCTCTGGCACAAGGCTTTCAGGCATCGCAGCCCTGTAGTGAGGATTCCCCTGTGACAAGGGGTTCACTTGTGGCAAGGGATACACCTGTGGCAAGGGATACACCTGTGGCGAGGGGATTTATCCCCGCTGGGCTGCGCAGCAGCCCCCTACGGCATCCAGGTATGTCTGAAAGATCCAGTTGTCTGCATTGGGGCTGCTTCGCAGCCCAGCGGGGATAAATCCCCTCGCCACAATAACCTCACCATCACAGATAATCTCCCCCATCGCAGATTAAATCTTTATCAGATAATTCTCCTCACCACAGGGAATCCGTGTTCCTCGGTCCAGACAGGGAGCATGAGGCGCTTCAAGGCCATGCAGTATCCCAGAGAGGGTAATCGCCAATACATTCCACCAGCCCAGCCCGTAGCGGATTATCAATGATGTAGTCGGCGAAGGGCCGCAGCTCTTCATTGTCACGAATCGCGCGATCATGGAAGCCGCTTTGCCAAAGCGGGCCAGAGGTTTTACTCATGTTATTGACGCGATGGGTGCATCGAGCTTTGGTGGCACCGATGACACGACTCAGATGGCCGTCGTGGAGTTGCAGCAACCAGTGAAAATGATCCGGCATCACCACCCAGGCTAAAGAGTTCACCAGGCCAGAATCATGGGCGTATTTGAATTCTGTAACCAACAATCTTCCAACCTTCCAGTTGGAAAAAACAGGACGGCGCTGATGAGTAACGGCTGTCACCAGATAGGCGCGTCCCTGCTCCGAATAACGTCCTCGACGCAGGCGATGTGAATTGGGGCGTGGATGCATTCCTTACTTCCTTTAAGAGGGTTTGGATGCAGCGTAGCCATGCTGTTGGTTGATCGACGCTGAGAAGGTCGAGCGAATATTCCGAAGTGGTCGTAGTACTTGTGGCTAGGACATTTATCTGTGACAGGGGATGTGTCTGTGGCAGGAATGTATCTGTGACAAGACATTTATCTGTGGCGAGGGGATTTATCCCCGCTGGGCTGCACAGCAGCCCCCAACTGCAACCCCGATATGCCTGGATAATCGCGTTGCCTGCATTGGGGCTGCTTCGCAGCCCAACGGGGATAAATCCCCTCGCCACAGATAAATACCTCCTCACCCACAGATAAATACCTCCTCACCCACAGATAATTACCTCCTCACCCACAGATAAATCTCTCCTGGTCACAAAGTCGTTGCCACAAAGGAATGCCACTGGCCATGACAGACCGCCACCCACAATTTCCCCTCCCCCCACGCCAACCACCGTCTAAGCTTCAAGCAAGTCCGATCAATCTGCGTGAATGGATCAGTCGACTATGGGCGCTTTGTGGCAAACCGATTCGAATGAACCTGTGGTCCCGACTGAACGTATGGAAGAAGCGCCTTTACCTCAAAAAAAACGCCGCGCCCGGCATGGCTGGCGGGCGTTCTGGTTGTTGTTGCTGATTATCGTCGTGGTGGTCGGCCTGGCGGTGGCCAAGGAAATGCGCACCTCGCGCTTCCAGGCCCGGGAGATCAGCAAGTACGCCGCGTCGCTGAGCTATTCGGTGCAACCAGGGCCCAGCGATGCCATCATCTACCCGGGTGCAGGCCCGTTCGATCGGCGGTTGGGCTACAGCTCGCTGGGGGAGTTTTTACCGCGGTTGCTCAAGCGCGACTACGTTATCCAGGCCCAGGCCCGTTTCTCACCGGCCTTGATGGATTACGTCGAAAAAGGCCTGTTCGTGCCCTACGCCGAAAAGATCCAGGCCGGGCTGACCATCACTGACTGCCGCGCCGCGCCGGTGTATCAGTTCAAGTATCCGCAGCAGTTGTACGCCAATTTCGATGCTATCCCACCGGTAGTGGTGCAAAGTCTGTTGTTCATCGAGAACCGTTTCCTGCTCGACCCCAAGCAGCCCTTGGCAAACCCAGCGGTAGACTGGCCGCGTTTCGCCATGGCGGCCTGGTCGCAAATGGCCAAGCTGTTGAGCTTGCCGGGACAATCCGCCGGCGGCAGCACGTTGGCGACGCAGTTGGAAAAATACCGTCACTCCCCCGAGGGCCTAACCGTGTCGGGCGGGGAGAAAATCCGCCAGATGATTTCCGCCAGCGTGCGGGCCTATCAGGCCGGCCCGCAAACCCTTGAGGCGCGGCAGCGGATCATCCGCGACTACCTCAACAGCGTACCGCTCTCGGCCGTGCCGGGGCACGGTGAAGTCCACGGCATGGCGGAGGGCTTGCGGGTTTGGTACGGCGCCGATTTCAAGCGGGCCAATGAGCGCCTGTCCAGTGCCGCCAACGACCCCAAGAGTCTGGCGGAAAAAGGCCTGGCCCTGCGGGAAATGCTGTCATTGATGATCGCCCAGCGCCGCCCGTCCCATTACCTGTCCAAGGGGCACGAAGAGCTGGCGCGCCTGACCGACAGCCATATCCGGCTGTTGGCGCAGAACGGCGTGATCGATGCGGCACTGTCGGAGGCGGCACTGGCGAGCCAGGTCAGCTATCGCGACTGGGTCCAGGACCCGACCGTGCAACCCAACGAAACCAACAAAGGCATCAGCGCCGCCCGCAGTCGCCTCGCCACGCTGCTCAATCGTCCGCTGTACGACCTCGATCGCCTGGACCTCTCCGCCACCAGCACCTTGCAAAGCGACTTGCAGGCCCAGGCCACCGAGTACCTCAAGCGCTTGGCCGACCCGGCGTTCGCTGCCGAGATCGGCCTGATGGGCGAACGCTTGCTAACCCCCACCAGCACCACCCAGGTGCGCTACAGCTTCACCCTGCTGGAACTGACCCCCGACGGCTCGCGGGTACGGGTGCAAACCGACAGCACCGACCAACCTTTCGACATCAATGAAGGCAGCAAACTGGAACTGGGCTCCACCGCCAAGTTGCGAGTCCTCACCACGTACCTGCAGATCATCGCCGAGCTGCACGAGCGGTATGCCGAGCAGACCCCGGCGGCGTTGAAGAAGGCCGATATCGCCGAACAGGATCGCCTCTCGCGCTGGGCCGTCGACTATTTGATCCAGAACACCGACCGCAGCCTGCCGAAGATGCTGGAGGCGGCCCTGGACCGCACCTATTCCGCCAGCCCCGGCGAGGCGTTTTTCACCGGTGGCGGCCTGCACACCTTCCACAACTTCCGCAACGAGGACAACGGCCGCAACCCGACCCTGCGCGACGCCCTGCGCGAGTCGATCAACCTGCCGTTCATTCGCCTGATGCGCGACCTGGTGCGCTACGCCACCTATGCCGGCCCCAATAACAGTTCCGAGCTGCTCAAGGACGACAAGGACCCGCGCCGCCAGGAATACCTGGCCCAGTTCGCCGACCGCGAAGGCACTTCGTTCCTGCTCAGGTTCTGGAAGAAGTATCAGAAAAAGGACACCAGCCAACGCCTGGAAACCTTCCTCGACGGAATGCGTCCCACGGCGATCCGCCTGGCGGCGGTGCACCGCTACTTCTTTCCCGGCGACAGCCAGGAAAGCTTCAACCTGTTCGTGCGCTCGCACCTCAAGTCGGTCAAGAACCCCGAGAAGCTCACCGACGAACGCCTGGAACGGCTCTACCAGAGCTACGGCCCCGGCGCCTATGACCTGCCGGACCAGGGTTTCATCGCCAAGGTCCATCCACTGGATTTATGGTTGATGGGCTACCTGCTGAATAACCCCGACGCCAAGTTCAGCCAGATCGTCAAGGCCAGTGAGTTCGAGCGCCAGGAAGTCTACAGTTGGCTGTTCAAGAGCCGGCACAAGAGCGCCCGCGACAGCCGCATCCGCACCATGCTGGAGATCGAAGCCTTCCTGGATATTCACCAGCGCTGGCAGAAAGTCGGCTACCCGTTCGATCACCTGGTGCCGTCGCTGGCCACCGCCATCGGCAGCTCCGGCGACCGCCCTGCCGCCCTTGCCGAGCTGGTAGGCACCATTCTCAACGACGGCATCCGCCAACCGGCGCTGCGCGTCGACAGCCTGGACTTTGCCGTCAACACGCCCTACGAGACACGGCTGGTGAGCAACCCGGATAACGGCAAGCGCGTGATGCCGGTGGAAGTGGCCCGGGCCCTGCGCGGCGCGCTGTCCCAGGTGGTGGATGCCGGCACCGCGAAACGCGTGGCCGGCAGTTTCAAACTGGCCGACGGCACACCGCTGGCCATGGGCGGCAAGACCGGCACCGGCGACAACCGCATCGAAGCCATCGGCTCGGGTGGGCGGGTGATCAGTTCCAAATCGATCAACCGCACCGCCACCTTCGTCTTCTACATCGGCGACAGCCATTTCGGCACACTCACCGCCTATGTCCCGGGCGCCTCGGCACAGAACTTCAAATTCACCTCGGCCTTGCCGGTGCAGGTGCTCAAGGGTATGGCGCCGTTTCTCTCGCCGTACTTGCAGCCGGGCAGTCATACCCAGTGCAAGCCGTTGGTGGCAAGCCAACCATAACCCCTGTGGCGAGGGAGCTTGCTCCCGCTGGGGCGCGCAGCGGCCCTGAAACCTGACGACGCGGTGGATCAGAGTGATTACGAGGCCCTTCAGGGGGGCCGCTTCGCAGCCCAGCGGGAGCAAGCTCCCTCGCCACACAAAAAATCACAGAGTTACACGGGGTACCGCATCGAAGATGACAGTGAAGTTCGCGGTATACAGGCCAGGAATGCGATCGATAGGCGAATGACTCGCATGGATGAACATCTCCACCTGGGTCCCAGGCGTGGATGTGGCGTCGTCTACTACTTCTCGAGGCACCTCGTTCAAGAATACGTCGTTGAAAAAGACGCGCAGAGGTATGCGCAAGCGACCATTAGACAAAAAAGAGCCCCCCTCAATGTAGGCATGAATCGAGCCATCGGTATTCTTCACATCAAAGGTCTGGCGTATGGTGCTCAAGTCGTAGTTTACAGTGTTGTAATACATGTACTCATCTTTACCAAAATCCGGATTGCGTGGCTGCACATGAAATTGCTTGTTCGGAATATTTGCGGTGATATGAATCGGTGCGCGGGCATCATCAGCGGCCAATACCAACGAAGGGCTCAGGGCTGCAACAACAAGGGCTGTTACGGACACGATTTTGTTTAACATACTTTTTCCTTCTGATTAATGAAACGAAGTGGAGACTCCCCGTGGCACGGTGAGTTACTGGGTGACCCGAGGGACCGCGTCGAAGACCACGGTGAATTGGCCGGTGTACAAACCTGACTGCATGGGACTAATCGGGAACGGCGCAAAGATGCGCATCTCAGCCGTCGTACCGGGCGTGGACGTGGCGTCATCCACCACTTCCTGCGGTGTTTCTTGCACGTGAACATTGTTGAACATTACAACAGTGACAATCGGATACTTGTCACCGTGCAGCCAGGAATCCCCTTCAAGGTAGGCATGGACCGAACCGTCGGTATTCTTTACATCAAAGATCTGGCGCACCGGAGACAACATTCTGGTCACAGTATTGAGGTGCATGACCTCGTCCTTACCAAACTCCGGATCCCGTGGCATCACATGAAACTGCTTGTTCGGAATGTTCGCCGTGATATGAATGGCTGCGCGAGCATCATCCGCCGCCAATACCCATGAAGGGTTCAAGGCTGCAACGACCAAGGCCGTAAAGGACACTGTCTTCTTAAACATGCTGAATTTTTCTTATGAGTAATGAAACAAAAATACAGATCAGAGGCTAACCCGAGGGACCGCGTCGAAGACCACGGTAAATTGTCCGGTGTACAAACCAGTCTGTTCCTGGGGATTGATCGGAAACGCCGTGGAGATGTGCAACTCTACCGTCGTACCTGGGGTGGATGTTACGTCATCAACCACTTCCTTCGGCAAGTGGTTCAGATAAACGTTGTTAAACACAACAGCAATGGGGATCGAGTTACGGCCGTTGAACAGATCGGGGCGCCTATCAATGTAGGCATGGACCGAACCGTCGGTGTTCTTCACATCAAAGAGCTGGCGCACCGGGGACAATGCGCTAGTCACAGGGTTGTAATGCATGACCTCGTTCTTACCAAACTCCGGATCCCGTGGCATCACATGAAACTGCTTGTTCGGAATATTCGCCGTGATATGAATGGCTGCGCGAGCATCATCCGCCGCCAATACCCATGAAGGATTCAAGGCTGCAACGACCAAGACCGAAAAAGATACTATTTTCTTAAACATGCTGAATTTTCTTATAAGTAATGAAATGAAATACAACACCCGTGGCGAGGGGATTTATCCCCGCTGGGCTGCGCAGCAGCCCCCGCAAAAAGCACCCAAACTAACCTGGATACACGGTGATGGCTTTTAGGGCTGCTTCGCAGCCCAACGGGGATAAATCCCCTCGCCACTAAATCAGCGGGTGACCCGAGGCACCGCGTCGAAGATCACGGTGAAGTCAGCGTTATACATACCGGGAGAGAGTGGGCTTGTAGGCGAGTTCGCAACCATGATTAGCATCTCCGCCTGGGTACCCGGTGTGGACGTGGCATCGTCCACGACTTCCTGAGGCAGGTTGTCCAGAGGTACACCGTTGAATACCGCCCTCAGGCTTACATGATCCACTCCGTTGCTCAGATAGATGGCACCTGTGCTGTTACCATTCTCAACATAGGCATGGACGGAACCGTCGGTGTTCTTCACATCATATATGTGGCGCAAAGGCGTAAATCTGTAGGTCATGGGGTTGTAGTACATGTATTCATCCTTGCCGAAATCCGGGTTGCGGGGCTGCACATGGAACTGCTTGTTCGGGATTTTCGCTGTGATGTGGATAGATGCGCGGGCATCATCCGCCGCCGACACCCATGAAGAACACAGGGCTACAACAACCGAGGCCGTGACGGGCACTATTTTTTTTAACATTGTTTGATACCTCTTCTGAGTAATAAAACGACATGCGGACTCCCTGTGGCGAGGGAGCTTGCTCCCGCTGGGTGGCGAAGCCGCCCCACGCTTTTCCAACCAACTGGATACCTCTGACTTGCCATCTTTGCGGCTGCTGCGCAGCCGAGCGGGAGCAAGCTCCCTCGCCACATAAAGCCAGTCAGCCAACTAACCCGTCAGCCGCCCGATCTTGTGAATTACCCCCCTAACTCCCCCATCCAGCTCGGCATCAAGGCCGGGAATTACCCACTCTGTAAGCTATCGGGCTCGTGTGGCGAGGGAGCTTGCTCCCGCTGGGTGGCGAAGCCGCCCCACGCTTTTCCAACCAACTGGATACCTCTGACTTGCCATCTTTGCGGCTGCTACGCAGCCGAGCGGGAGCAAGCTCCCTCGCCACAAAAGCCAGTCAGGGCGCAACCGCATCGAACACCATGTGCACCGTGCCGTAGTAATCACCCGACCTGTATCCATCACCGGGCTTGATCGCGGCGATTTCCAGGGGCACCTGGCGTCCGGGCCTGGCTTCGAGCGCCGTCACGACCTGGGTCGAGTCCAGGGTCAGTTCGACCTCGTTGAACTTCACCCGCAAGTCGATCCGCTCGCGGCCATTGGATAAATAGGCCTCCTCGGCCAGGCGCGCACCGATGCCGCCCGTGGTGTTCTTCACCTCATACGTCGCCCGCAGCGAACCGAGCTCGCCGGTGATGGAGCTGAAAGGCAGCCGTTGCTCACGCTGGACCAGTTGCGGGTCGAGGGGCAGCACAAAAAAATCGACCGTCGGGATGGTCACGTGGAGTTCGAAGGTTTCCCGCTCGACCGCTCCCCAGGCCGAAACCCAGGGCAGCATCAGCGCGGTCAACGCAAGAGGGCGTAGCAGTGTCTTGGACATATTGATTACCTGTGGCGTCTGCGACGGTTCGGCGACGACAACCGTCAACCCTTGATCTCGACGGCTTGGCTCTTGCTGCCCTCGATCAGCGTGAAGCGGTACTCACGCCCCGCCTCCTTGTCGAAGGAAAACGTGCGCCCGGCCATGACGTGGTGCTTGGTCGTCGGGCGGCAGTCGCTATCCGTCTTCGCGTCGCAATCCTTGAACTCATCGATCACCACGACGCTGTTGCCGTTGTTGCGCATCAGGTAGCGATTGGCGCTGTCATCGATCACGGTCTCGAAGCGGGTGTTCTTGGGCCGCACGAAAAACACCGTGCCGTAGCCCGCCAGGACCTTGACCCCCGCCGCCACCCGCTCCTTCTTGTACGCTTCGCGTTCCTCGGCGCTGACGGCAAATTCATCCTCGGCTTCCGGCACCACCGGCACGAAACGCACCCGGAAATAGCGCTCCTTGTCGCGGTTGCCCATGAACAGCAACCGGGTGCCCTGCATGCCGTTGGCCGGCACGATCAGCCGCGCCGGGCTGGCCATCAGGCCATCCTTGGAGGTGGCGCCGGCCTGGTTCTCCAGGGGCAATTCCTGGTAGCTGCCGTCCTCGTTGTAGACGATCTCCAGAATGTTGACCTTGACGAATGCCGTGGACGTTCCGCCGTTGAACACCCGCTTCATGTAGGTGCTTTTGTCGCCGTCGAGATAGTCGTAGACCACCCCGACACCAATCTGCGGCCCGGCCTGGGCCATGCTGCAAAACAGAAGAAAACCAACCCATGCCACTAGATGCTTCATCACTTCTCTTAACCTCATGTATTAAACGCAACTCACTGCACATTGCTGACTGAATAGGGCTCGCCGAACACCGCCGGACGACACGCCGTCGTTTCAAACCTCTGAATCCCAGATCACCGTGACGGCGCCGGTATAAGTGTCAGGCGCGCGATCGAGCATCGCCGCGACACTGACGCTGCGGATCTGGAAATGCAGGGTTGCGGGCTTGCGATCGATGTACCTGACCGGGAGAAATCGAACGGGATTGCCAAAGCTTCCAACAGGCACCGTTCGACGGTTGACCGGTGTCCCGTCAGGATTGGTCAAGCCGTCGGGCAGCGTCACATAGACATCCACCGGGTAATAGATAGCGGAACCCGGCGCCGTTACACCGCACTCGGTGCCGGCCATGTAGCGGCATTCGAGCTTCATCGTGAACGGCGAAGACGTCGAGATGTGGAACTGATGGTCGCGAAACAGCACCGTCGGTTTGCTGCCGTTGCTCAACCACGCCTTCCAGCCCTCTCGAGGCTCCAATTCCACCCGGTTTCCCCCCGGTGGAATTTCAACCTTGAGGACATGCTCGACATCCAGGGTGAAATTGAGCGTGAGCGCCGAATCATTGGGGCGCACGACGTCACCGAAGTCAAAATCCTGGCCCGGTCCGATGCCGAGCGTCAGCGAGCCCCGGTACTGGCCGCCTGTCATTTGCAAAGGATTGGGCGTGCGCAGCTCGTAGGCAAAGCTCAGGCCCTGGTATTCGAACTGAGGGATCAGGTAGCGGGCCGGTTTGGCACAGGCGTCTTCTACCGGTGTCTTCCAGAAGAACCAGGCGTGGGAAAGGGTCGCCCCCTGCCTCACACAGGGCGTCGGGGCTTGCCACCAGGTCGAGCCGAAGATCATGTTGTAGGCGGTTTCGTCACTCACGCCGCCACCGACAATCTCAGCGGGGCTGGGGCTCAGCCCGATCGCCCCGCCCAGGCCGACAACGCGAAACTCGAGGGTTTCGGTATGGCCTGTACCTGAATGGGTCACCTGTACCGTACGCCAGTTGGCCGGTGCCTTGAGCATCGCACCTTGCCGGCTATCTTCATGATTGGCCTGGATCGGCCCCCCTGAGGCGCCCGTACCCAATATCAGGCTGAATATCCCGGCCGACTGGCACAGCACGACGAATTGCTCGCAATAACCGCTGTTTCGAGTGGTATTGACGAACTTATTCTCGTGAGGCTTTGCGCTGTCCGCTCTGAATTGCGCGGTGATGTCCACCGTGGCGGCATGGACAGCCGGCACGCAGGCCAACCCAAGCGCGGCAGCCATACCGCTTGCCCGTTTTCTCGAAAGCTTCATCTATGCAACCTCCTGTAGCAGAGCGAATCGTGGCGGAGAAAAACAGCCGTTGACCGAACCCAGGGTTCAGACTTCCGAATCCCAAATCACCGTGACGTTGCCGCTATACGCCTTGGCGCCGGTGTCCAGCATCGCTTCGACCTGGCTACGGCCAACTTCGAAGTGCAGGGTTCCCGAGCGGCGATCGACATAGAAGCCCGGCTGGAACAGCTCGGTACCACTGCCATCAAGCCTTAGCTGACGACGGTTGACCGGTTGTCCGGCGGCGTCGGTCAAGCCATCGGGCAGGGTCACGCTGACGTCCACCGGCACGGCATGACCGCTGCCGGTTTCGGTGATCGCGCAGGTATTGCCGCTGACGTATTGGCATTCGAGCCCCATCTTGAAACGGGAGGAGGCTGAGATGTGGAAGCGCTGGTCACGGAACAGCCGGGTCGGTTTTTGCCCCTGGTTCAACCAGGCTTGCCAGCCGCCTTGGGGGACCAATTCGACGCGGTTGCCGCCGGGGGGTATTTCGACCTTGAGGGTGTGTTCGACGTCAAGTTTGAAGTTGAGCGTGAGAGCCGAATCGTTGGGGATCACCACATCGCCCATATCAATGTCCTGTCCCGGACCAACGCTATAGGTCAGCGACCCGGTGTATTGGCCGGACGACATCTTCAATGGGTTGGGTGTGCGCAGTTCGTAGGCAAAATCCAGGTGGGTATAACTCATGCTGGGGATCAGGTAACGGGATGTTTTGGCGCACACATCTTCTACTGGAGTCTTCCAGAAAAACTCGTAATCCGTAGCGGTGTAAAAACCTACACCACTGTATCGACAGGGCGCAGGAGCATATACCCAAGTATGCGAAACACCGCCCCAGAGTCTTTGATGAGCGGTGAGGACGTCTACGCCCCCACCTACCACATTGACCACGCCAGCAGGGATTCGGTATTTCGAGCCGAGACCGGAAAAGCGTACTTCAACGGTTTCGGTTTCACCGGTACTCGCATGGGTCACCCGTGCCGTACGCCAGTTGGCAGGTACTTTAAACATTGCACCCTGACGAGCACTTCCATGATTGGCCTGAATGGGACCGGCCGAATTGAAAGTCATGGGTAATCGAATGCTGAAGGTCTTTGTAGCCTTGCACTCCGACGGATGACTTGCACAGTAACCACTGACCGGAGTGGTGTTGAGAAATACATTTTCTTGGGGCTTCGCAGGGTCAGGCCTGAAAATCGCACTGATATCCTGCGTCAATGCACTGGCCGTTGGTGAGCCAGCAAGAAGCGAGGCAAACAACAGCACCGAAGCCACGCTGCGCACGGACACCGATAAAGGTTTCATCTATACAACCTCATACATCAAAGCGAATCCCTGCAAGTTGGAGAAAGAACCTTCACGCGGGGCGCACACCTTGCTCCCCGCGACACATCAGGAATCAGGAGCGCTGCCGGTCCTTGCCGGTCTCGCCCAACGAGTTATCTGCCAGGGTGTCCGGCGTGCAGCGCAAATCACCGATCATCAACACATCGCCTTCGCGGTTGGCGTTGTCCGGGTCGAGGCGGAACCGGCAGAACAATTCACTGCCGTAGCGCACTTCCAGGGTGGGTGAGCTGGCGTTCATTTCCATGGAGAAAAACCCGTCCGCCTCGCTGACGCCGCGGCTGGCGTGGTTGATCACGTGGTGGCCCCGAAGCGGCTCGCCCTGTTCGTCCACCAGGCGCCCGAGTACGGTCACGGTTTTCATCACCTGGACCTTGCGGTAGTCCACGCCGCCTTTGTTCAGGTGATAACGGGTCCGCGCAGGCTCGATATTGGCCGCCGGCGGATGCACGCCCTCGAAGTCGAAGGTCACCATGCTGTTCTTGTAGGCGGTGATGGGGATGAAGTTGCGCCCCGGGCGTAACGCCGTGCTGCCACCGGTCAAATCGTCGGCACGCAGGGCGACATCGTCCAGGTCGGTTTCCACGTCGACGATCAGGCCCGCGCCGCGCCCTTGGGGCAGGCCGGTGAAGGCGGCTTTCTGGCTGCCCACGGCGACGGTGCTGCTCAGGTTCAAGCCGCCGGTGAGGTTGTCGTTATAGGACGAACGCTGGACGAAACCGTCGCCATACAGCGAATCGGTCATGAAACTGCCGATGCCGGACAGCCCCACGCCATAGGTGTCGGCCATTGCCGTGGCGGAGACACTTTGCAAGACGTGGTCCTGCAGGTCCCGGCGATAGGTCACAGAGGCATTGTGGTCGCGGTCGCCGTCCCGCGATGTGCGGGTGCCGATGCTGCCCGACCAGTACTCGCCCGGCCCACCCAACGCGACACTGATGCTCAGGTCGACGCCGCGGTTGCGCCGGTCGGCGGTGCTCGACGTACCAGGGCGGTCGAACACCGACAGCCGCCAGTTGGCATCGCTGCCGCCCAGCTTGCCGCGCTGGGTCCAGCCCAGGTCCAGGCCGGTGCCTTGGACATTGCCTTCGCTGTAGGCCAGCCGTCCATTGATGGAGGTCTTGTTGCTCAAGCGATGGTTGACCGACAGCGAGGAGTTGCTGGTTTGGCCGACGAACACGTTGCGTTGGCGGATGCGGGTGCCGTCCGGCCGGGTTTCATAGGTGTTGCGGGTGTCCAGCCAACTGCGGTTGTGGCTCGCCACGACGCTGCCATGGCCATAACTGTACAGGCCTTGCACGTCCATGCCGGTGCCGTACTGCTGGGTCTGATAGACGTTGGCGTACAGGTTGGTGTTGCTGGCCAGCGTCCAGTCCACCGAGGTGCCCACTTGCAGTTTGTCCTGCACCTGACGCGTGGAGGCGCCCAGGATCACCCGGGGATGCAGCAGGTAGTTGAGGCCCACACCCGCCGTGGTGAAACCCGAGGGCTGGTCTTCCCAGTTGCTCCAGAGCCTGGTTTCGCGTCCGGCGAACAGGTTGTAGCGCCAGCGATCCTCGGAATTGCTCCAGTTATTGGGTTTGTACACCAGCTCCTGGCTGGTGGCGGTGGTTTGCCCGTCCTCGATCAGGCGCACTTCCACTTCATAGATGCCGCCGGGCAAGGGCCGGGTGTCCAGGCTCTGCAAGCCGGCACTGACCGCCTGAGAATTGATCAGCAGCCCGTTGCGATAAATCTCCACCGAAGCCTGGCGGCTGGCGGTGACATAGATGGGGTAGACGCTGGGCTTGGGGTTTTCCACCACCAGGCTGTCGGAGCTGCCGTACATGACGCCGAGCGCCGTGTCGGGGTTGGCCCCGAACGAACGGATCTGACGGTTCAAGCCATCGGAACTGGGCGTGAAATAACCCAGGCGGAAAAAATTCCCTTCCATCTCCCGTTGGGTGTAAAGCTCGTGGACGGCGTGGTACAGCTTGTCGTCCGGGCCGCCAAGACGCGAAAGCTGAAGGTCCAGTGACTGGCTCCAGTTGCCCACGCTGGAACTGGCGTTGAGGCCATAACGCCCGCCAGTGTCCTGTTCCTGGCCACCATTGATATTCAGTTGGTTGTTGAAGATCAGGCCGAGGCTGCCGCCTTCCGGCTGATCGTGGTAACGCTTGGTTTCGTTGGCTCGCTCCACGTCCCTGGTCAGGATCGACACCAATGAATTTTCCAGACTGTAATGCACAGCCAGCAGCCCGGACGGGCAGCGGCTTTCACAAGCGCCCAGCCTTTGTCCCTGCTTGAGATGCTGCTCCCATTGATCGCGCTCGGCAGCTTTTATCGAGCTGTCCTGCGTGTCGGTGAATTCGAGCAGGGTAATACGATCATCCCGCGTCAAGACCACCATGGCTTCACCGAGGTACTGTTGATTGAGTTCAACACGAACCGCCAAAGGCACATCGAAAAAGTGCGATTCAAACTCAGCCGGCAAACCCTTGGCCTGGGCTAGCAGGCTCTTGGGTGTGGTACCGGGGGCAGTCGGCGCAGCCAATGCACTCGCGCACAGAAACAGCGCGAGGGCACCCGCGATGGGTGTCATCGGAAACATCAACGGATTCTCATAATCAACGAACGATCAGGGCGTTTCGGGTGCGGGCCGCCCGGCAGGGGAGCGCCGGACGGCCTGCGGCAATGCCCGTGCAATGAGGTGAACCTCAACGGGCATCGAGCGGCATCACGGGCGTGGCACGGCGTCGAAGATCACAGTCATGTCGGCGGTGTACAGGCCGTTCTGGGTATCCAGGGGCTTGTCCGCGACGATGGTCATGTCAGCCTGGGTGCCTGGAGTGGAGGTTGCATCATCCACCACTTCCTGAGGGGTGGCGGACAGGGTGATGCCGTTGAACTTGGTGGTCAGGGCGATGGCGTCACGGCCGTTGTACAGCGCCGCCGGGCCACCCTCGATGTAGGCATGGACCGAACCGTTGGTGTTCTTCACGTCGAAGGTCTGGCGCAGGGAAGTCAATGTGCCGGCGACGAGGTTGTAGCTCATGACTTCATCTTTACCGAAGTTCGGGTCACGTGGCTGCACATGGAACTGCAGGGTCGGGATGTTCGCGGTGATATGGATCGAGGAGCGCGCATCATCAGCGGCGAACGCCGCCGAAGAACCCAGGGCAGCAGCGACCAGAGCAGTACCGGATACGAATTGTTTGAGCATGTTGTTAACACCTGTTCTTGACATAAAGAGAAGGGTTGAAAGTTGCAGGCCAATAACCGCTTGGCCTGCCCCCTTCAACGCCGGGGCATGATCGGCTCTCTTTAATCAAAAATAAGCAGGCACTTTCCCATAAGCATGTAGTACTTCGTGCATATAGCACGAAGAAAAAGAAGCCATTTCTTATAAAGTTGAAGTTTGGCTGTCAGAAACAACCCACATTGCCAGCCTACACGCTACTCAATCATTACAAATGTATGCAGCCCGTATGCTTGTCACCCCGGGTCTAGAGCTTTCATGTAAGGTTTTTTCCGAACCCAAGTAAGACCTTGCGAATAAAAATACATCTTAGTTCCAGAAACTTATCAAAGATATATCTTCAAATAAAGATATATCTAAGTTTTATCTTATGCAGAATGGAGAGCGCGCATATGACAGTCACTTATTCCCTTCCCAAGAACGATGGACTTGAACAACCCACGGCAGTCCGTGAGCGTGGCAGCCGGGGTCCACGGGTCTTCGCCTCCGGCGATCTGAAGCTGCTGTTGCTGGCGCTGATTGCCGAACAGCCTTGCCATGGCTATGACCTGATCCGTCGGATCGAAAATATGTTCGACGGCGCCTACAGCCCCAGCCCCGGGGTGATCTACCCGACCCTGACCTTCCTGGAAATGAGCACGATGGTGACCTGCGGCGTCGAGGACGGGAAAAAATGCTACAGAGTGACCGACGCCGGACGTCTATCCCTTGAGGAGCAAGCCGTGGCGCTGGATGAGGTAAGGATGCGTATTGAAGCCAGCAAACGCGCCCTGCGCGGACAGGACCGCCCCGCACAAATCCATGAAGCGGTGTATAACCTGCGGCATGCGCTGCACAAGCACCCCGGGCATTGGACCCCGGAGGAGATCAAGCGGGTAAGCGACTTGCTCAACGACACCGCCAAAGCCATCATCGACGGCCTCGACCGTCCACCCGTTTCGGAGTCAACGCCATGACTGCAGTCGATCCAAACACCATTCACCGTGTCAATCACGAGGTCAAACGCCGTCGCCTGGAAGTCTTGCGGGTGCAGGACCTGACCCCGCGCATGCGCCGTATCACCGTCGGCGGACCGGAACTGGCCGGGTTCGTCAGCCTGGGCACGGATGATCACGTCAAGCTGTTTTTCCCGCAGAACGCTGAGGAACGGGCGGCGCTGGAAAGCCTCAACCTCAGCGCCGGCAAGGCCCAGGGCGCGCTGCCGCAAATGCGCGACTACACCCCGCGCCGCTATGACCTGGACACCCTGGAGATGGATATCGATTTCGTGCTCCACGGCGACGGCCCTGCCTCGACCTGGGCGTCCCAGGCAACGCCGGGGCAGCACCTCGACATCGGTGGGCCACGGGGTTCGATGATCGTGCCGGACATCTTCGACAGCTACCTGCTGATCGGCGACGAAACCGCCCTCCCCGCCATCGCCCGCCGCCTCGAAGGCCTGGCGCCGAACCGGCGTGCCTTGGTGGTGGTGGAAGTGGAAAACGGCGCCGAGCAGCAGGTCCTCCAGAGCCCGGCGCAGGTGCATGTGATCTGGGTGCTGCGCGAAGGTCGCCAGGATAACCTGCTGACCACCGTGCAGCAGTTGGATATGCCCGGTGGCAAGCTCTACGCCTGGGTCGCCACCGAGAGCAAGGTGTCGCGGCAGATTCGCAAGGTGTTGCTGGACGAGAAAGGGTTGGATCAGGATTTCGTGAAGGCTGTGGGGTATTGGAAGGCGGAGGGGAGTGAGGAGGAATGAGCTATTGGCGGCGGCTAAACTACCCATTGAGCGACACAGAACTCCGTGGCGAGGGAGCTTGCTCCCGCTGGGCTGCGCAGCAGCCCCCCTCTCAAAGACCACTCAATTAACCTGATCCACCGGGTTGCCTGGTTTGGGGCCGCTTCGCGCCCCAGCGGGAGCAAGCTCCCTCGCCACGGGGAATATCGCTATCCTTCAATATTTGGCACGACATTTCACCAGGTACCCCCATGCTCTTCCTGATCGCCTACATCGCCAGCGTCGTGCTGATCAACTTCGCGTTTTCCGCCGCGCCGCACCTGGACATCATCTGGTCGGCCTGGGGCGGGCTGGTGTTTATCCTGCGGGACATGGTGCAGACCCGTTTCGGCCATGGTGCTATCGCGGCGATGCTGGTGGCTCTGGTGTTGTCCTATGTCACCTCGGATCCGACCATCGCCCTGGCCAGTGCCACGGCGTTTGCCGTGTCCGAGTGCATCGACTGGCTGGTGTTCACGATCACCAAACGCCCATTGCATGATCGGCTATGGATCAGTTCGGCCCTGAGCATTCCGCTGGACACGTTCATTTTCTTCGGCCTGATCGACGCTCTGACGCCTGCCGTGGTGATCACCGCCCTGCTCTCGAAATTCGCCGGGGTCACGGCTGTCTGGCTGATCATGGCCTGGCGTTTGCGCAAGCAAACCGTCGCCACCTGAAGCCAAAACCCGCAGTTCATGTAAAATGCCGCGTTTTCTCCCCACGGGAAGCTCGCCCGGCGTGCAACCCTCGACGACCGCTCCTGTTTGAGGACCTTCAGATGACCCGTATCGGAACTCCCTTGTCGCCCACCGCGACCCGCGTTTTGTTGTGTGGCAGCGGTGAGCTGGGCAAGGAAGTGGTAATCGAGCTGCAGCGCCTGGGCGTTGAAGTGATCGCCGTGGATCGCTACGCCAACGCGCCGGCCATGCAAGTGGCCCACCGCAGCCATGTGATCAACATGCTCGACGGCGCCGCCCTGCGTGCGGTGATCGAGGCCGAGAAGCCGCATTTCATCGTGCCGGAAATCGAAGCCATCGCCACCGCCACCCTGGTGGAACTGGAAGCCGAAGGCTTCACCGTGATCCCCACCGCCCGCGCCGCGCAGTTGACCATGAACCGTGAAGGCATCCGGCGCCTGGCCGCCGAAGAACTGGGCCTGCCGACCTCGCCGTATTTCTTCGCCGACACCGTGGAAGACTATCGCAAGGCCGTCGAAACCCTGGGCTTCCCGTGTGTGGTCAAGCCGGTGATGAGTTCGTCGGGCAAGGGGCAGAGTCTGCTGCGCAGTGCCGACGACGTGCAGAAAGCCTGGGACTATGCCCAGGAAGGCGGCCGTGCCGGCAAAGGCCGGGTAATCATCGAAGGCTTCATCGACTTCGACTACGAAATCACCTTGCTGACCGTGCGCCATGTCGGCGGTACCACGTTCTGTGCACCGGTCGGTCACCGTCAGGAGAAAGGCGACTACCAGGAATCCTGGCAGCCGCAAGCCATGAGCCCGGTGGCCCTGGCTGAATCCGAGCGCGTCGCCAAGGCAGTGACCGAGGCCCTGGGTGGTCGCGGCCTGTTTGGCGTCGAGCTGTTCATCAAGGGTGATCAGGTGTGGTTCAGCGAAGTCTCGCCACGTCCGCACGACACGGGCCTGGTGACGCTGATTTCCCAGGACTTGTCGCAATTCGCCCTGCACGCCCGCGCCATTCTCGGCCTGCCGATTCCGTTGATCCGCCAGTTCGGCCCATCGGCTTCGGCGGTGATCCTAGTGGAAGGCCAGTCGACCCAGACCGCTTTCGCCAACCTCGGCGCCGCCCTGAGCGAGCCGGACACCGCCCTGCGCCTGTTCGGCAAGCCGGAAGTCAACGGCCAGCGCCGCCTGGGCGTGGCCCTGGCCCGCGACGAATCCATCGAAGCCGCCCGCGCCAAGGCGACCCGGGCTTCGCAGGCCGTCAAGATCGAGTTGTAAGGCTGGCCCCCCCCCGTGGCGAGGGAGCTTGCTCCCGCTGGGGCGCGAAGCGGCCCTAAAACCCGGCGACACGGTAGATCAGGTTGATTGAGTGAGCTTGAGAGGG